>MABF01000164.1 GCA_002163025.1 'Osedax' symbiont bacterium Rs2_46_30_T18 | reverse complement strand
CCCCCCCCTTCTATTATGTTGTCGCTGGAGCTTTTATGAAGTTAAGGCGGCGAAGCGGGCGGGCGTTAATTTCATCAATAGGGAAGGGGTAGTCGACAACCTCTACACTTTTTTAGTTTCTTTATTTAACACCTCTAAAGAGAAAGTAACCCGCAACCAAGGGTATGATAGGCAAGGGCAGACAGGATAAATCGTAGTACTGATTTCATCATTGGAAACCTGTTGATCAAAGTCTCGGTAGCGCCTTTATAACCCCTGAAGACACATTCACAGTTCAAGTAGTCCCGAGTATCTGTATCACCTTTGCTTTTTTGCCGGTAATGCCCGAGCCGTAATTACAACAATGATAATCGTGCTGCCTGTATTTAATTAAGCAGGTCGCAATATCTCTATGACTAATTGATTAACTGACTTGTTATCAACCACTACGTTAGGTTTATATAATTTAACCAGTACATTCTGAAAATATTTTAATGCGAATTCAGATGCTACTTGTTATAGCGTTGAACCATAAATATAAAACCCAATGGTTTAGGCTATTGAATAGACTGAGTATTTAACATAGGCGCCTTGTTGCATTGAGCTGAACAGAATATCTCAATGGATTTTTCAGTAGATTAATTTTAGGTTCATTCTGATCTTATGTGAATAAACTTAAAGGGATTTTAATCATTAAAAGTCGGGTCGGATAATATTCAATATGCAGACTATGGTCATTAAATAAACACTGGCATCAATGCAAAATTATAATCTTAGAAAAGTGCTGTATATAAATATCTGCCGCCAATGACAAAGCACAAGTCCAAAAACTAGATTAATGGCAAAATGCGTCTATTCTAATAACTGATTATTATTATATTAGGTTTCCTTCCAATATTGAGAACCTCGATTATGCTCGGGTTAGAGTTTATAGATAACAATACCGATCTATTGCTGACATTAGAGGCTGATTATAACTACTTGGTTGTATTAGGTTCTTATATTGTTGCTTGGATAGGTGCTTATGCGGGGTTATCAACTGTCCCATCAATGCGCTACACCACATCTGTCACCGGCAAGCGGCTGTGGCACTTTGGTGGCTCTCTGGCTATGGGCTGCGCGATCTGGTCAATGCATTTTGTGGGTATGCTGGCGTTTTCACTGCCGGTTGACGTTCATCATAATGTTCTGCTCACCGCTTTATCTGTTGTTCCCGCTATTGCAGCAAGCAGTATCGCTTTACTCTTTATTGAGCGCGATAAATATCACGCCTGGTATCTTTTGGGAGCGGGAGTTATTTTAGGTGCGGGCATTGGCATAATGCACTACATGGGCATGCAGGCCATGATGGGTGATTTTACGTTGGTTTATCATCCCTGGACTTTTCTGCTCTCCATTATTGTAGCGGTCGTTTTGGCGATTATTGCCCTCTATGCAGGAAAGTTGAATGCCAATAGTGCCACGCAATCAAATTACCAATTGTTAGGCTCTGCTGCGTTAGTCAGTGCCGCCATCACCGGTATGCATTATATGGGTATGCAGGCTTCGTACTTCCTGACAATTGATGATTTTTCCTCTGCAGCAGGTAATACCTCCCACGGCATGATGACTGTCATTTTGATTGCTTCAACCGTATTTTTATCTACCTTAGCAGTGGTCTCTAACGTTATTCATAAGATGTTTAAGACACTCATTCTGGCTAAAGCAGAGGCGGAAGCTTCGACCCAGGCCAAGGCTGAGTTTCTAGCAACTATGAGTCATGAAATTCGTACCCCCATGAATGGGGTTCTAGGCATGCTAGATTTATTGATTGAATCAGGTCTTGATAAAAATCAGACACATAAGGCAAAAACGGCCCGTTCTAGCGCAAAATCCCTGCTCGTTTTGCTTAATGATATTTTGGATTTTTCAAAAGTAGAAGCCGGAAAACTCGACTTAGAAATATTGCACTTTGACTTGCGAAAATTACTGATAGAATTTACTGAATCTATTGCCTTACAAGCCGAAGTAAAGGGATTAGAACTCGTTCTTGATATTACCCGTATTGAGAGTTCTATGGTTAAAGGTGATCCGGATCGCATAAGACAAATCATTGCTAATTTAGTCGCTAACGCCATTAAATTTACAGAAAAGGGTGATGTTACCATTAGGACTGAGCTTATCGAGAATGAACATGCAGATCTAATCTTTAGTTGTTCTGTGCATGACACCGGCATAGGTATACCCGCAACAGCCATTAAAAAGCTCTTCCAACAATTCACCCAAGTAGACTCTTCTACGACGCGTAAGTATGGAGGCACGGGCCTCGGGCTATCAATTGCTAAACAGTTATGTGAAATGATGCAAGGCTCGATATCGGTTACCAGCACTCTAGGTGAAGGCAGTTGTTTTAAATTTGATATTCTCTTAGCAAAAAGTAGCCAATCGACGCAAGTGATCCCCTCTTTCGATGTCAGTGGCTTATCATTATTGGTGATCGACGATAATGCAATCAATCGAGAAGTATTTAGGGAGCAACTAGAAAAATGGGGTTGCCATGTAGAAGAAGCGAGCAGTGCTATGGTGGCGATATCAAACCTGCAGCTGCGCTTTGATAACAAACAGCCTTTATTTGATGTGGTGTTCGTTGACATGCAGATGCCCGAGATGGACGGTGCAGCCTTTGCCGAAACTATCGGGAGCGATCCGCGTTTTAGTCAACTGCCGATGGTCATGATGACATCCATGTCGGCACCAGGAGACAAGAAATACTTTACTGATCTAGGCTTTAGTGCGTATTTCGCAAAACCCGTCACCAGCTTAGATATATTAGATGCGTTAGCGATCATCAAATCCACTGCCAGAAATACCCAAGGTATTGAAACTATTATTACACACCAATATTTAGCGTCTTTGTCTCACGAAAATATTGAACTTCAACACAATCATCAATGGATCAATCAAAGTGTAAAGATGCCTTTTGCCTGGCCAGTTGATTTTAAGATACTGTTGGTTGCAGATTCCAATGAAGCAAACAGTCAGTTAATGCACCTGAAGTACAAGACATGGGATATGCCACTGAAAATAGTTGATAGTGCAAAGGCGGCGTTGGCAGAGCTAAGAATCGCCTCACAGGAAAACGCTCCTTACAGCATCGCCATTTTAGACATGTACCTGCCAGAAATTAATGCCCTGAAATTATGCCAGCAGATACAAGAGTACCCGAAGTTAGCTCACACTAAGTTGATTTTGGCAGTGTCAAAAAGCCAATCTGTCGATTTATCTAAAATGGAAACAGCAGGGATTGAAGACTATGTCACTCGGCCCATCGCTGAGGCTGAATTATTCGATGTTTTATTAACAGTATCAGGTCTGCAAGAACTAACGCAGGATCCTGGCCCTTACAGCTCTCATAAAGAGGCTGTGCAATTTAACGCACATGTTTTAGCGGTTGAAGACAATGCAACTAACCAATTAGTCATTGAAGGGTTATTAAGTAACTTGGGAATAACAGTGGATTTAGCCGAAAACGGTGAACAGGCAATAGCCGCATTACAAGGTAATGTCCATTATGATTTGGTTTTCATGGACTGCCAGATGCCCGTTTTAGATGGCTACCAAGCTACTGAAAAAATAAGATCTGAAGCAGCTGGCATTAAAAATAATACGATCCCGATCATTGCTATGACGGCTAACGCTATGGCCGGCGACAAAAAAAAGTGCCTGGATGCAGGCATGGATGATTACTTATCTAAGCCCATAGAAACAGAAAAAGTAGTATTCATGCTAAAAAAATGGCTGCCAAGTATGGATAGAGCTGGGTTTAGTTCCACCAATGTAGAAGAGCAAGCGGTAGACGCTAAAGACCAGACTCACAATGAAATTGTCGTGTTTGATTATGAAGAAATGGCCAAAAGATTGATGAATGATCCGCAGTTGATGTTCACTGTTATGGACACTTTTTGCCGTGATTTGGTTACGCAAATAGAGGGGCTTAAAGTCAGCATTAAAGACAACAATGCCAGTCAAGCCACGGCCATTATGCATCAAATTAAAGGCGCGTCAGCGAATGTGGGAGGAAAAGTATTAAGCGCTTTGGCCCTTGAAATGGAATTGGCGGGCAGAGCAGGTAATATAGTTAAAATTCAAGAGAACATTGATCAACTTGAATACAGTTTCAACACCCTTAAAGTGGCCATGGAACAAGCATTGTCGTGAGGTTACCGGGTACGGAAGATAAAAGCACCTCAAGTTTGTTTTTAGCCAGTGCCTATGCCTGATCGAACTACGATGCCATCATAACTGCTGTTGTTAGCAACTATAAGGCCGATATAGCCCACATAACGTTGGTTATGTGTGGCTGCTAATAATCCATATCAGGGCTTAATCGCAGGTTCTATCAGCAAATAAAGTCTTAAGCTCTTTAGTAAGCCAAGTCAATCCAGGCCCAATCGATCGGTTTTTAGCTGTCACTATTTCAACAAGTGGGCTCCAAGGTTTATGATCAAAGCTCATGTTTAAATCAATTAAGTTTCCCCGCGTGATTGAGTCCGCCACCAAAGAACTTGGTAAGTAGGCCCAGCCTACCCCATGTACGACTAGCTCCTTAATCGCATAAAAGCTCGTTCCCCACCAAACCTCTGTCGAAAATTGAGACATTAAATCTAAGCCCTCACCTTCTTGTCCATGTAACATTATTTGCCTGTAAGGGATCAGGTCATGCATCGTTAGCTCTTCAATAGTTGATAGCTCACTTTTAGGACTGCAAACCGCTACAAAAGGTAGATTGCCAATATAATGTTGAACTAGGTGCTTATCTATTTCGACTTCCAAAAACATCAAGCCAATATCTGCTTTCCCCTCTTTGACTATTGCAGCGATATCTGGACTGGCCGCACTGATGATTTTGAGCGGTGTGGCTTTAAATTTTTCGCCAAAAGATAAGAGTATTTGACTTAACCTAGGCACAAACAGCGCATCCTCAATGGCGATTTTAATCGATGTCTCTTCCCCTAAATTGATTCCTTTAGCGACCGCGTTCATTTCTTGGACTTGCTGCAGAACTGAACGAGCATAAATTAATAACCGCTCACCTTCTTTGGTTAACTGAGGCTTTCGAGTTGAACGGTCGAATAACTGAGTATCAAGGTCTATTTCTAGGTTCGCTATCCCTTGACTCACCGCCGATTGCACTTTACCGACCTTGCGCGCACAGGCTGAAAACGAGCCGGCATCAACCGTTTCAACAAACATTCTCAATTGTTCTAAATTATACAAAACACACAAACCATCTAAATAAATGATAATAACTAGCTATGTATCATCATCCAAACTGATTAATATATCAATTGAAACAGGGGAAACTAGGTAAATGGAATGTCTACAAAAGAACGTCTTATTCAAGCAGTCTTATTCGAGTTGATTGCGCTGATCATATTTATACCACTGGCTATTTTTGTTACGGGCAAAGGAGCAGCTTCAATGACCGCACTGTCAGTGATTCTTTCCCTTATCGCAATGGCTTGGAATTATATTTTTAACCTACAGTTTGATAAAATTTTTGGTCATAACAGGCTCTCTCGTAGTTTCAAAATGCGCTTGCTACACGGGCTATGTTTCGAAATTGGAATGGTCACTATTTCGTTTCCAGTTCTGATGTGGGTATTAGGCTTTGATTTTTGGACAGTATTAGCAATGGATTTTGGCGCCGTTATATTTTTCTTAATCTACGCCATAGCCTTTAACTGGGTATATGACGTACTTCGCGGGAAAATGGCCAATGCTGAATCCGTAATATAGCAACCGTAAATTGTATTTTCCTTTACGAGCTTTGCGTACTGCGCCCCTCTCGTATAGGACAGAGCCGCAAGTAATCAGGTAACGCCTCTGATTTTGAGCTTATGTAGCTATGTTAAAACCTGAAAGATATGTATATCAACGTGTTATTCGGCGTTAATGGTGAGTGGATAACAAGGGCTGTTCACAGTGCAAATAAAATTCAGATGAATGCCTCCTTTTGGCCCAGACTGTTTAAAAACACTTGTAGTAGAGCGAACCTAATAGTGTGAATGCAAGAATAGGCCGGATTTGAAATCTGATCCGGCCTGTTCAAGTTCGGGCTAATATCCTTTTAAGACAGGGCAAGAACCTTAAAATAAATGATTAAGCAATGAATAGATTAATTCTGCTTTTTAACAAAACTCTCCTTATCAATATCCAGTTTCATCATCCGCAAATACAACTTCTTACGCGGAATTCCCAACAGATCCGCTGCCTCCTGAATCCTTCCGCAACTTTGCTGCAACGCATTAGACAACAGCTGTTTCTCATAACTTGCCAGCTGATCCGGTAGGTTATCTAAAGCGACCGGAGCCGCAGTACCTGTATCGTCAGAGTTTTCCAGTAACTCGGAAATCCCCAATACATAGCGATCTGCTTCGTGCTGTAGTTCTCTTACGTTGCCCCGCCACTGTTGCTGTGTCAAAAGCTGTAACTGTTCGGCACCGAGCTGTGGTTCGACCCGAGAAAAACGCTGGGCAGCTTGTAATACAAAAGTGCGAAACAGCAGCGGTATGTCAGTGCTGCGCTTTCGCAGCGGTGGAATTTTCAAGCTAGCGACATTTAGCCGATAGTAAAGATCTTCGCGAAAATCTCCGCGGTTGGAGGCTTCCAATAAGTCGGTCTTAGTGGCGGCAACTACCCGGATATCTACCGGGATACTCTGGTTGCCGCCGAGTCTCTCAAGCTTGCGCTCTTGAAGTACCCGCAGTAGTTTAATTTGCAGTTGCAGGGGCATGCTTTCCAGTTCATCTAGGAATAGTGTGCCGCCGTTGGCGTATTCAATTTTACCTATGCGCTTTTTGTTGGCGCCGGTAAAGGCCCCTACCTCATGACCAAACAGCTCACTCTCGATCACCGACTCAGGCATAGCGCCACAGTTAAGTGCGACAAACTCAGCAGCGCTGCGTTTACTGAACTTGTGTAAACAGCTGGCCACTAACTCTTTGCCCGAGCCTGTCTCGCCGTGAATCAATATATCCACATCGGCATCGGCCAAGTTTTTTATGGAGCTTTTTAAACGTACTATGGCATCGCTGTTACCGATCAGTTGGTTGTCTATATCATTTTGTTGATGTAGTTGACGTTTCAGGGCGCGATTTTCCATTACCAGCGCGCGCGTTTGCAAGGCGCGAGCCACCTCGGCGATTAAGTGCTGTGGAGATACTGGTTTTTCGATGAAATCGTAAGCACCAATACGCACCGCCTGGACCGCCATACCGATATCACCGTGGCCGGTGACCACTATGACTGGTAATTCCCCATCGATAGCTGTGATTTTTTGCAACAACTCGATACCGTCGATACCGGGCATCTTTACATCTGTCACTACGATGCCGGTAAAGCTTGAATTAATCACTTCAAGTGCAGCAACCCCATTGGCAAATGCCAATACTTCAAAGCCCTCCAACTCTAAAGTCAGCTGTGCGGCTTCACGTACATCTATTTCATCTTCGACTAAAATTATACTGTTACATTGGCTCATTATTAAAATCACTTAATAGTGTGGATATATTACATTAGCTGTTTTCAAAACTTGGTTTTGACTCTATTTAGGATGGTATACTGATCACGCCTCACGCCTCACGCCTCACGCCTCACGCCTCACGCCTCACGCCTCACGCCTCACGCCTTTTTATCCGCTCAAGGCTGTCGCCTCACACCTCACGCCTTTTTATCCGCTCAAGGCTGTCGCCTCACACCTCACTCCACTCACTACTTCCAACTTACGACTTACGACTTACGACTTACGACTTACACATACCGCTTGAGCGTAAGAACAAACTCGCATCCTCCGCCTATAGCATCTGTTACTTCTATATTTCCGCCTATATCCAGCAGTATTTTTCGGCTGATTGATAGGCCAAGCCCCAGGCCTACCCCCGCTTCCTTGGTGGTAAAGAAGGGGTCGAAAATCACAGCTTTATCTGCAGCGCTTATGCCGCAGCCGTTGTCGGTCATGGTTAAAATTAGACTCTCACCTTTAAGAGCGGCAGAAATTTTTAAGTGTGGTTGTGTCTGTTCGGCCATCGCATCTAAAGCATTGCCAATCAAATTGACTAATACTTGCTCGAGTCTGATGGGGTCGCCACTGGCGCTTGGGATATCGGTAAAGCCTAAGCGTTCAATTCGGCACTGCTGCTGTTCTATTCTGGGCAAATACAGCTCTAGTGAACTTGTGACTACACTATCTAAATCAACAGCGATTACCTCGTCACTGGGTCGCCGGGAAAAGACTTTAAGATGGTTGATAATCTTGGCCATCTTATCGGCTAAGTTCTCTATTTTTTGCAGCAGCGGTAAGCTCTCCTCGGCGCGGGATCTCTCAATCATCCGGCTGCTGTTGTGGGCATTGTAGCGAATGGCGCTCAGCGGTTGATTCAGCTCATGCGCTATGCCTGCGGATAACTGTCCTAAACTTGCTAGCTTGGCCGACTGAATTAGCTCCTGGGAAGTGGCACGCAGCTCTAGCTCAGTGCGTTTATGCTGGGTAATTTCGGCGCGTAAATCTTTAGTGCGGTTCTCAATGGTCTGCTCTAAGTTCTGTTGAATCTCGTAGCGTTCAGTGGTATCCACCAAAGTGAATAGCAACTTAGTGCGATATCTTTGATGGTATTCGCGCACCGCCAAATCCAAGTGGAATTGCGAGCCGTCCTGGCGTCTTCCCAGTGTCTCTATGATAGGCGGCAGAGCTGCAACATTAGTAATTAACTGTAGCGGTTGCTGTTGTGCAATAAGGCTGTGGATATCTGCGCCAATGAGTTCCTGATACTGGTATTTAAACAGTAATCTGGCATTGGGGTTTACAAATTCGATAATTCCCTGACTGTCAGTACTGATCAGCCCCACTAAGGCGTTACTGATAACAGACTGCGCATTGGCATCTTCGACGTCTTTAGCCGTGTTGCGAAAGATTAGCAACGCCAGCGCCATCTGACTGATTTCATCTTTGCCTTTAGTATCAATCGGCGTATCCAGGTTACCTTCGGCAATTGCCGACATACTGCTCTGTAAGCGGTTTAATCTGGCCAGAAGAGAGCGACCTACGTACAACCAGCCAACTAATAAGGACATCAATAAGCCCGATAGAGCCATGCCTATAATCAAATTTCGCCCCTGGCCTACTGCGCTGTGGGCGCGTGCGGCCGCACCTTGTGCCGCCTGATTGGCCTCCAGTACCTGAGCGCTGATAATGACTTTCAGCTGGCTGAACAGTGTTTTGTTTTCATCCAGTAAAGTTTGGTTGGCGCTTATCAACAACAGTTCTTGTTTGCGCAGCTGTGGAATACTTTGCTCGCCTCTGGCAAAAAACATAATTTGCTGCACGCTCTGGCGCAGCGTCAAGGCGCTGGTGTTGTCCTGGATCTGATTTAAGGCGTTAAATAGGCGGTCTTCAACTTCTCCTAAATACAACAGTGTGGCATTGATTTCTGTAGCGTCGGTCTGGCTGGAGGCGCGAACAACTAACCCTACCGCTAAGTTACTGTCAGCATTTAACTGCATCAGTGATTCTCGGATCCGCAATACTTGTTGCAACTCATTGGCCCGGTGCAGGCCGTTACCAGAATTATTGTTTAGATCATCGATACTGTCTTGAGTGTTATATCTGCTGTCCTCGAGGATAGGTGAAATTTCATCGAGAAAGGAGGCGTGAGTCCAGCGCAGCGATTCACTGAGGTTCCTGCTGTTGCGCTGCAATTCAAATTTATTACTGACATTGGTATTAAGACTTTGCAGATTACCCTGGATTTTTGGCAATACAACACTGAGCTGTTGCTGAACCTTGGTGGCCAGTATCTGCTTGTTATGGGCGGTATCCAACAACTGAGTTAGCTCGCTTAACTGCTGATCCAGTGCCTCCCAAACCGCCTCTTGCTCCCAGCTGGATCTGGCGGAAATTAATTTTGGCGCAGTACCACTAATATCGGTGGCCAGCTCGGTAAAGTGGCTGGCAGTATTCATTAACGGTAAGTGGCGTGTACCCAGAGATTCAACCCGCTCGCTAATGTCGACCATTGCCAGCCAGGCGGCGATAGCCGTCATTAGTGTGACCACCATAATGGCGCCTAGCGCTAAACTGAGCTTAAGCCCGATTCGGCTGATGCGAAATGCTTTTTTGTTACTGGTTAATGGTACCGACATCAAGGAGCATCCATAGGTAGCAGGGCAGCTTCCAGCTGTATTAATGCACGCATCACCCTGTCTTGTTGCGCTTGATCCCACTGCTGCCATTGATCTTGCAGTTGTTGCTGCACTTTGGAGAGCTGGCGGCCGGGAATAGGTTTGGAGAACTTCTCTAATAAAGTACTATCAGTCAATTGTAATTCACTAAAAGGTGTTTGTTTTAGTTGGGTCATTATCGCGTTCAAGCGCTCTGATAAATGTGCAGAGCTCTGCAGTAACGGTAATTGCTGTAGTCGATAAATGATACGCCATGCCCTCTGTAAAAAAGCTAATCGGTAAGTGACAGAGTATTCAAACAGTGCGTTAACTAAATGGTAGCGACGCACCGCTAACTTGTGATCATAGTCTAAAGTGTAGCGCTGTTGCAGGCGGTGCTGGCTGAGTATATGTTCGGGGTGCTGTTGCAGTAAATCGGCATTGATAGGATAGCGGCTGATCACCGGGGAGAGCAGTAATTGCTGGCCGCTATCAGAGAGCAAATAACGGGCAAAATCTTTGGCTTGCGCTGTGGAGGAACTGTCTTTAACGATGCCGACACTGACCGGTAAAAAGGTGGTCGGTGACGAGTAGCTAAAGCCGATTTCAGGCTGTTTGGCGGCAGCGGAGAATGCAAAAAAATCTATCACCAGGCCTATGCCAAAGCGCTGGCGAACAACTCCTTGGCTGACCCCAAAACTGCGGGCGGTGATAGTCGCGAGATTGCCAGCGAGCTGGTGGATATAGGCCCATCCCTCGCGCCAGCCCTTTTCCTGTAAAATCATTTCTACCATCACATGGGTGGTACCGGAGCGAATCGGCGAAGACATCGCAATATGACCCTGGTACTGTGGCTGCAGTAGCTGTTGCCAGCTCTTGGGAGCAGCTAAGTTGTATTGTTGCAGGTATGCACTGTGCCACATAAAGCCATAACCGGAGTAACCAAAGGGGGTGTAATTGATTCGGTCATCAGTGTTTAAAGGTTGCAGTTGCCCGGCACTACTAAGCCAATCCATTGCGTCCACGGCGCTGGCCATTACCAAATCAGGCCTAGGTAGCATGTGCATTTGTAGGTGGGTGAGTGCTGCCGGGGTTTTTTTGTGTAAAAAGCGCACCCGCACATCGGGGTGGGAGAGACGGTAACCACTGGCGAGTTTGGCTGATACCTGCTCGGAGAAAGAAGTGAGTATGATTAACTGTTTTGGTTGTAGCTGCTGAGTATTTTTACCGTTGCCAGTATTGGTTTGGGCGCTGCTTGGCAAAGCAAAACTAACTAGCAGCACCAACAAAAAGACAATTGTTTTAGGGAAAGGCTGAATAAGTCTGCTATCTTCACTGCGATCAGTTCTGCACTGCGATGACAGAGCGGCAACTGTTGTATTTACTGGCATTTTTTAGTCTTAACAGCTAATTTGCCTAAACCCTAGCAGAAATCACGCTTTTTATCAGTACGCAATCGACACTATTTACTCAGGATTAAAGACCATGCTCACCGGCTTTGCAGCTTCACCAAAGATTGGCATTATTATGCTGAACACAGATTTCCCAAGGCCAGTCGGTGATATTGGCAATTTACAAAGCTATCGGTATCCGGCGCAGATTTTTAAATTGAGTAAGGCCAATGTCAGCAACGTTGTATGCTCACAATTGGCTGAAGAGCTAATTGAAGAAGTGATTGGCGCGGCGCATAGCTTAAAGGCAGCAGGGGCTAATATCATCACAACCAGCTGCGGTTTTCTGGCGCCACTGCAGGGCCAAGTGCAGAGGGAAATTGGTTTGCCTTTTTTGGCCAGTTCACTGTGTCTGCTGCCATTCTTGCGCCAGGCGTTCGGAAGTCATTGTCCGATTGGTGTATTAACCTTCGATAGCCGGGTACTTTGTGCGGATCACTTTAACGGCCACTATGATGACAAGCTAACGATTGCCGGAATTGAAAATGGCCGGGAGCTGCATCGAGTGATTAAACTGGGAAGCAGTGAGTTAAATGCTGAACGTGCGGAGGAGGATGTCGTTGAAGCGGCCCAGCAACTGATGCAACAACAGCCGAGTTGTCTGCTGTTAGAATGTACTAATTTGTCACCTTATAAAGAAAAACTACGTCAGCATTTTCAATTGCCAGTGTTTGATCTGGTGGATGCTATCCACTGGTTGGCCGGGGCGCAATACAGAGGCTGAAAAATGAGTGATAACTGAGTCGGAGAATGTTTTTTAGCTCTCACCCTATAAAGAAAAACTGCGGCAGCATTAATTGACCAGACGACGGAGCCGAGATTCTTATTTAACTATTTATCGCTCTGGCGGTGCTCTGCACTAAGGCTAAATATTTGTCTATCAGCTGCTGCTGGCTGTAATTGGCAGTAGTAACGGCTAAATTGATTGCCCCGCGCAGATCGCTCTGGCTATCATAGATAGGCACAGACAAAGACAGGTCCGCCATCACATATTGATCTTTAACGACGGCATAGCCGTAGCGCTGGCAGTCGAGTATTTGCTGTTTTATCTGTTGCTGATCGATATTCGTTTCTGGGGTGCGCTGCTGCCAATCCTGTGCAGCTAACACAGCATCTAATTGTTGATCATCTAACAGTGATGCGGCGGCGCGACCTGATGCAGTGCAGTAGATAGGCAATCTGCTACCGACTGTGACTGTAGTATCTAGAACATCGCGGCCTAAAAAACGCGAGACAAAAATTACTTCGTTGCCATCGAGGATCGATAGCGTCGTCGCTCCCTCGGTTTTTAAACTCAAAGTATGTAAATAGGGTCTGGCCCTGCGTACCAATGCGTTGGATTCGATAAAGCGGGCGCCAATTTCGGTGGTTTTGGCAGTCAGTTCAAAATCACTACTGTTGTGGCAGCGGCGCAAAAAGCCAAGCTTTTCCAGAGTATAACAAAATCGCTGTGCTGCACTTTTGTTATAGCCGGTCAATTTAGTGACATCGGTTAATGACAGTGCTCGCTGCTGGGCATTAAAAATCGCCAGTACTTTAAAAGCCTTTTCGACACTTTGTACATACAGTGAATCTTTTTTTTCTTGGCTCATGATGCTAGTTCTTATAAGTGGGCCGACATTATGACATTAAATTTTATCAATACAAAGTATTGCTATGCAATTCAAAGTATTTTATATTGATATTCAGGTTTGATTATAATTCTAAAAAAAAGGAGCACCTCATGTTTCGTAAACTGCAGCATTTACTCACAGTTACCGCCGTCACTAGTTGTTTAATTTCTCCGCTGGCCAACGCCGAGAAGTGGGACATGCCGATGGCCTATTCTAATACAAATTACCATACGCAAAACGCTCAGCTATTTGCCGAAGCGGTTAAAGTTGCCACCCAGGGGAAACTGGATATCGTGGTACACGGTGGTGGATCACTGTTTGGCGGCAAGGAAATTAAGCGCGCTATTCAAACCGGACAGGCACAAATTGGCGAGCGCTTGTTATCTGCTCACGCCAACGAGAATGCGGTCTACGGATTTGACTCAGTACCCTTTTTGGCCAGCTCATTTGAAGACTCGGTGAAGTTGTGGAAAGCGGCGCGCCCGGAACTGGAAAAGGTCTTAGCTAACGACAATTTAGTGTTGCTGTACGCAGTACCTTGGCCTGGACAAGGGTTGTATTTCAAAAAGTCGGTGGACAGCAAGGCTGATACAAAAGGGGTTAAATTCCGCTCTTACAATTCTGCCACTGCGCGTCTGTCTGAGCTAATGGGCATGCAGCCGGTACAAGTAGAAGCCGCCGAGCTATCACAGGCGTTGGCAACTGGCGTAGTAGAGTCAATGGTGTCCTCAGGATCGACTGGTTACGATAAGAAAGTCTGGGAGCAGCTAACTCACTTCTACGATGTAAATGCCTGGTTACCGCGCAACTATATTTTTGTCAACAAGGACTCTTGGGATTCACTTGATCAAAGTACCCAGAGCATAGTCAAAGGGATGGCAATGTTGGCAGAGCAAGCGGGGACAGCTAAAGCACAACAACTATCTGATTGGTATATCAGCCAGCTTTCTGCCAATGGTATGAAAACTCAGCCGGCAGAGGGGCAGTTATTGTCCGACCTGCAGAGTATTGGTAAAACCATGGCGCAAGAATGGCAGCAAGCTGCCGGTGAAAGTGCCGCTAACATTCTTAACAATTACAACAAGTAGTAGTAAAACAACTGGCTGTATCGGAGCTGCACTATGGGAAAGACCAGACAATTATTACACCGGCTATTTAATCTCTGCGGTTATATAGCGGCGGGCTTTTTAATTGCCATTCTGGTGTTGATTGTGGTGCAGGTCATCGGCCGCTATGTTGGTTATGCCACACCCGGTATTACCAACTATGCCGGCTATTGCATGGCGGGGGCCTCATTTTTTGGCCTCAGTTATGCCATGCATCACAATAGTCATATCCGGGTATCGCTGTTCTTAAATATCTCGGAAAAATTTCGATTTGTCTTAGAGCTGTGGTGTCATCTGATCGCCACTGGTCTGGCTATCTATTTCAGTTACTACGCATTTAAAATGATTTACTGGTCACATAAATTTCACGATGTCTCTCAGGGGCAGGACGCGACCGCCTTATGGGTTCCGCAGCTGGTAGCTGCAATAGGCACTTGTGTGCTGAGCCTGGTATTACTGGAGAGACTCTACTTACTGCTGTTTCAACCATCTGATCCGCTGAGCCCCACCTATACACCTTCCAATAATAAATAGAGTACTTCGATGGAACATTTTGAGCTGATTTCGATATTTTTATTTGTGCTTTTTCTATTGCTGGGCACCGGAGTATGGGTCGGCTTTGCGCTGATGGGCGTGGCGATCGTCGGTATTGAACTCTTTACTTCGCGCCCGGCAGGCGATGCAATGCTCACAGCTATCTGGGCTTCTTCTACCAGTTGGTCGCTGACCGCACTACCGCTGTTCATTTGGATGGGGGAAATACTGTTTCGCACAAAACTGTCCCAGGATTTGTTCAAGGGACTCTCCCCCTGGATGTCAAAATTACCCGGTGGCTTACTGCATACTAATATTGTCGGTTGCACTATCTTTGCCGCTGTCTCTGGCTCCTCGGCGGCCACTTTGACCACAGTGGGTAAAATGTCTATCCCCGAGCTGGAGAAGCGTAACTACCCGCGACATTTGATCATTGGTACACTGGCGGGTGCGGCTACACTAGGGCTGATGATTCCACCGTCGCTGACTTTGATTGTCTATGGGGTGACCATTAACGAATCTATCTCCAAGCTGTTTTTAGCCGGTATTGTGCCAGGTCTGATTCTGGCCTCGCTGTTCATGTTGTACGTGGTGGTCTACTCGCTGGTCAAAGGGCAGCAGGGCATTATTATTGATGGAGCCAAAAGTTTTAAACAGAAACTGGCCGCCTCACGGTTTTTAATCCCAGTGCTGCTGCTGGTAATGTTTGTTATAGGTTCAATGTATTCGGGGATTGCCACAGCCACTGAAGCCGCCTCCTTTGGGGTGATAGGTGCCTTTGTGCTGGCGAGCGTGCAGGGCTCGATGACACTGGATACTTTCAAAAAAAGTATCTTTGGCGCGGTCAGCACTTCAGCAATGATCGCACTGATTTTGATGGGCGCCTCGTTTTTATCGCTCTCTATGGGTTTTACCGGTCTGCCCAGGGCACTGGCCGAATGGATAGCGACTATGGAGTTGAGCCGCTTTGAATTGCTAATGGCGCTGTTGGTATTTTACATCATCATAGGGTGTTTCCTCGACGGTATTTCCGCAGTAGTGCTAACCATAGCGATTGTCGAGCCGATGATCCGACAGGCGGGCATCGACATCATCTGGTTCGGTATCTTTATTGTGGTGGTTGTAGAGATGGCACAAATAACCCCACCTATTGGTTTTAATTTGTTTGTACTGCAGGGCATGACCGGTTACCAGATTGGCTATATTGCCCGCACTGCGATACCAATGTTCTTGATTATGCTGTTAATGATTTTTGTGTTGATTTGGGTGCCTGAGCTGGCGACTTGGTTACCTGAACAAATGCGTGTCAGGCCTTAGAGTCTATGCAACAGCGAGAGATTATCATTATAGGCGCCGGTATGGTCGGAGTTTGCACGGCTCTGGCGCTGCAGAAAAAAGGTCTGCAAGTGACATTGCTAGACAGTAGTGAGCCCGGCACTGAAACCTCTTTTGGCAATGCGGGTATCATTACCCCTAGTTCACTAATTCCCTTTAATAACCCTAAGCTGTTTAAGCAATTACCGAATTTTTTACTCAACAATAGCGCCGGGTTTCGCTACAGCAGCCGCTATTTGTTAGCCGAATTTACCACTATGTTACGCTTCTTGTCTTTTTCAGGGCGCAGCAGTACTGCACGTCGCACGGCCAATTTATATCAACTGATAGAGCGCTCCATGGCGTTACACACTGACTGGGCCAGTGCGGAAAACAGTCCGGCGAGTTTGCGCCATAGCGGTTGGTTAAAACTGTATAGAAACAGCAAAAGTTTTAACAATGCTCAGTATGAACAAGATATTTACCAACAGTTTAATATCGGCACCCAGCAGCTGGACGCCGCGCAATTACACAGTTTTGAGCCAGGTTTAAAAGATATATATCGGCATGGGGTGTTAATAAACGATGCTTTATCTGTGTCGAGCCCTGGATCACTAGTGAAGGTATACGCCGCCCAGTTTCAGCGCCGAGGTGGAGAGCTATTACAACTAAAAATCAGTCATTTGCAAAAGCTGGCAGCGGGCTGGATGATAGCGCAACAGTGTCCCACTGATGAAATAGCCCCTCTTAATTGTCGGCAGTTGGTGATAGCGGCAGGCCCCTGGTCAAAACAACTGCTTAGTCAGTTGGACATGAACTTGCCTATGCTGTTTGAGCGCGGAGGACACCGCGAATATGTCTCTGCAGATACACGACCACTGAGTATGCCTATCCACGATATCGATGGCAGTTTTGTAGCCTCGCCAATTGCCAATGGTCTGCGTATTAGCTGTGGGGTAGAACTCAATAAGCATTCTGCCAGCCACTCCAATACACAATTAGATTTAGTTGAGTACAGTGCCAGACAGGCGCTGGATTTTGCCGATAGTGCCTCTTCACAGTGGCAGGGAGCCAGGCCGACTATGCCGGATAGCCTGCCACTTATTGGGGCAACTAAACTAGCGGGTTTATGGCTAAATACCGGTCACCAGCATATAGGTTTTTCCACCGGACCTGCATCGGCGGAATTACTGGCTA
>MABF01000338.1 GCA_002163025.1 'Osedax' symbiont bacterium Rs2_46_30_T18 | reverse complement strand
CTTGGTGTCGGCCTTTCAGTTGATGATTTTGGCACAGGCTATTCATCATTAAGTTATTTAAAGCGCTGCCCAATCAAAACAGTCAAGATTGATCGCAGTTTTATAGCGGGAATTCCTGAAATCAAGGAAGATAATATTTTAGTACGCACCATTATAGCCATGGCACATGGTCTGGAGTTTGATGTCATTGCTGAAGGTATAGAAACAAAAGAGCAGCTCGAATATTTAAAAACTGAAGGTTGTGAAGTGGGGCAGGGCTATTACATCAGTAAACCAGTCCCCTTTGATCAGTTTAAAAAATGGTTGTCTGAAAATCTTACAAGCCAATAGCAATGTTTAGGTTAACAGTGTTCATTCACTCTTCAAAAGAGTCGAGACTTAAGTGTGGGTCATGCTGCTGCATCCTGTTACCGCCCGAGCGTTTTGCACCGTACATTGCCTTGTCGGCATGGCTTAATAATTCATTGATTTCACTGCCATCTCTCGGATATTCTGCAATACCAATACTTAAGCCAATCTGGATCCGTTGATTGTTAAATTCAATAGGGGCGGATACTTTTGCGATGAGGTCCTGAATTTTTTTCTCAAATATTTGTGGGTCATGCATATCGGCCATTAAAATAACAAACTCATCTCCGCCAGCGCGTGCCAGAGTGTCATAGTTTCGGATGACTGTGCTCAATCTAGATGAAACCTCAATCAGTGTGACATCACCTGCTTCATGGCCAAGGTTATCATTTACTGCTTTAAAGCCATCCAGATCAATCATCAATACTTTGAGTACCGTGTTGGTGCGCGATGCGCGATTGAGCTCGCCAGCGAACAGTTCCATTAACGCACGTCTGTTATGTAAATTTGTTAATTCATCGTGACGGGCTAAGTGATAGCTTTTTTCCTCGGCCTCAACTCGTCGTTCTATTTCTTGTTGCAAGCTTGCTCTCATCCTCCATAATTTTAAAAAGATGCTTATTTTTGATCTGAGGATATCTGGGTCTATAGGTTTTGGAATGTAATCAACAGCACCCGAGGAGTAACCTTTAAGTACATGGCTCTCATCACGATGAACAGCGGTTATAAAAATGATCGGAATATGATTTGTATGCTCTTCTTCTCTAAGAATTTCAGCCACTTCATAACCATCCATCCCCGGCATCTGAACATCTAACAATATAAGCGCCAAGTTTTTCAAGTTCACAGCATTTTTAAGCGCTTCCACACCTGAATCAGCCTCGACTAATTCTACATCATAGTCTCTGAGGATCTTCCTGAGTGCGATTCGATTTGCGGCTACATCATCGACGATCAAAATTTCAGGTACATTTATTGGCACAGTTGTCCCCAGTTATTTCAAATGACTACTGTTAAATATAGTACAAATATGAGTAAGGCAGACAAACTTTAACTGATAAGTACAGCAAACAGCTCACTTAATTGAAAATTGAATCTCAAGAGCTTTTGGGAGAGCTGCACAGTGAGTAAATATCACTTAGGCACAGCATCGAAAGGATGTAATGAATGTGAAGCCTACTGTCTGAGAAATGGGACTAGGCACTCAAAGTATCTCAATCGATTGTTTCTTGCATTGTCAGAGCTTTTGGCGGCAAGCTAATTTGGGTCATCTACCTAGTTACTGGCCTGTTGTAACTGCGTGTTAAGCCATTTATAGGCCTTTGTTTTGTCAGTGAAGAACTCACAAGGGATATCCTGTTGACGGTAAAAACTGCTGATTTTGTCTCTGATTAGAAACATGGCCGTGTGATCGGTAAAGACTAAGGCGATAGTCTTTAACCCCAGTTCTTTGCGCAGTTTAGTAAAGCTTTGCATTTCCTCTTCTGCCTCAGGAGTGTAGAGACAATTGTGATGCATAAAAATGATCTGCCCCCAAGGGTTGGAAATTTGTCTAACAGCCTCGACAACAGCTTCTTCATAGCATTTAACGGCCTCTAGATTAAAAGGCCCAGATGCTTGCACTTCGATGATATTGTCTTTATAAGAAATTATAAATTTTCCATGTGAATCAAACATAAGCCCCTCCCAAGACGGATGATTAACTACAGTTTTTTTCATCAATTCTCATTTACTGACATAAACCTAGCCCCCCAAAAAATTTCCCTTGCAGCATCACATTATTCAGCTAATGCAGCGAAACAAGTAACCGTGTGGGAATGTTTTGTTAAATCTATTGGATTGGCACGCCAAAATAGCTATCAATAATCTGTTGAACCTTGCCACTCAACTTCAGGTTAATTACTGCCTGTTGCAGTTTGCTGCGCTCACCTTTTGTAAGCTTAAAACTGCAAGCCAGATACATATCCTTTTCAATAAGAATCAGCGGTCGATCAAAAAATTGAGCAGTTAATCCCCCTTGAATGGCTATATATAAGTATTGAGATAGCCCCGGCAACCGCATCTACAGGGCGGCTTTGATCAGATAAATTAGTGTGGTTGCGTTCAAACACATTAGGGAACATGCGATTAAGTCCGGTATCTTCTCTGCGGGCTCTAAAGCGATCAGATGTGCGGCAGTCAACGCAGTGGAATGGCGA
>MABF01000148.1 GCA_002163025.1 'Osedax' symbiont bacterium Rs2_46_30_T18 | reverse complement strand
CTCTACTAGAGACTTTTCATCCGCTAAAGGCTCTTCCTCTACCAGAGTCTCTTTATCCGCTAAAGGCTTTCCATCTACTAGAGTCTCTTTATCCACTGAAGGTTTTTCTTCAACTTCCGCTAATAAATTCCTAGCTTCTTCTTCTAAGTCAACGCCTTCAGTAACCTCTAACGAATCGATATCAATTATCGCTTCTTCTAACTCAGCAGTGCTTTCTACAAGCTCTACAAGTTCTGTTGCGGCATCAACAGCCAGTTCATCTACATCTGTAAGTAATGACTCTAGATACGCACTTACTAGTTTTTTATTTCGACTACCCCGATTCGATTCGCTCATTATTGAACCTCCTCTTCAATCAAAGACTTCAATAATTTTGCATAAGCCAAAACACCGCGACTGCCAGGATCAAATCTAGACGGGAATACCCCTTTCATACTGGCGTTCCTAAATTTAGTATCTACTGGAACAACCACCGAAGCTAAATCATCACTGTAAAGACTGTGTAACTCCCTCAGACATTTAACTGAAGCTTGGGTACGCCGATCATAAAAAGTAGGAATAATGGTATAAGGTAGTTTTTGCTTTCTAGCTTTATTGATCATTGAGATCGTCCGCACCATCCTCTCTAAGCCTTTCAAGGCCAAAAATTCAGTCTGGGATGGAATCAATAATTTATTACTGGCGGCCAATGCATTAACCATCAGTACACCCAATACCGGTGGGCTGTCGATTAATACATAATCATAGTCATCTTTCATATGGGCGATCGCTTTGGAGATTTGCAACCCCATACCTGACTGACCTATTGCTCTGCGCTCCAGGGTCGCCAATGCAGTTGATGCCGGAAGCAATTGTACGTTTTCAGCAGTTGTAGGCACTAACAGACTTTCTACTAAGGGCGCAGTTACTTTTGCATCTTCCATAAATAAGTCATAGACGCTTTGATCTATTTCATCCGGGTCGTATCTAAAATAGCTAGTTAATGACCCATGGGGATCCAGATCTATCAGTAAAACATCATGCCCAGAATCTGCTAATAACCCAGCGAGGCTGACAACTGTCGTTGTTTTGCCTACACCGCCTTTCTGGTTAGATATTGCCCATACCTGCATATTACTGCCTTTACTCTATTTAATTTGATTAACACTAAATTACACTGATCTTACCTGTATTAGCAAATAGTGCTAAATCCTAGTAAACACCCACTAATAATCTTTCCTATCATTACAAACTAAGCCCTGTTTGCACACATAAAAGCAGCAAAATCCTTTAAATCAACCACACTATCTCCAGCCCCTGCTTTGACAACAGCTTGCGGCATGCCATAAATAGTGCAACTGCCTTCACTTTGAGTCCAGATTGTCGCGCCTGCTGATTTCAACAATTTGGCTCCATCGCGGCCATCTGCCCCCATACCTGTCAGCACAATGCCTAAAGCTTGCGCACTGAAATTTTTTGCAACACTGGCGAAAGTAACATCAACACTGGGACGATAAGTCAGCCTTTCGTCACCTTTGAGTACTTGTACGCTTTGTGTACCATCCAAGATCATCTGTTGGCCACCTGGCGCCAATAGTGCCCTGCCAGGTTTTAATTTATCCCCTGATTCTGCGTGTTTTACCTCAATTGCACATTGCTGGTTCAACCGTTCTGCAAACACAGAAGTAAAAGTATTAGGCATATGCTGCACTAGCAATATAGGATGCGGAAAGTTAGCAGGCAACTGCGTGAGTATTGTTTGCAGCGCTGCGGGCCCACCTGTGGAAGAGCCAATGACAACAATTCTGCAACGCGTCGGCTGCACAGGCTTAGCTGATTGCCTTATGGCTCGGGTGGCCGCTGGCGCTTTAGCTTCTTCTTGTAGACGAAAAACATGTGAGCTAGTTGTGGATTTTTTGCCGCTGGCTGTGGCAGAAAACCGATTGACTAAACTACTTTTAACAAAATGTTTGGATTTGCCTAAAGCGATTATGCGCCCAGTTAAATCTTCATTTAGACTTTGGCTTTTATCCATCCAGGCGCGCATGTCTTTTGTCAGATAATCTACAGCGCCAGCCTCCATAGCCTGCAATGTTATTTGTGCACCTTCATGAGTCAGAGAGGAGACCATTAAAACTTGAGTTGGACGCTCACGCATAATTTGTCGAACGGCGTCCACCCCATTGAGTTTAGGCATCTCAACATCCATGGTGATGACGTCCGGTTTTAGCTCATTATTTTTTTCGATCGCATCCAAGCCATCACGCGCGGTTCCCACCACTGTAATGTTTGGATTCTGGGATAGGATTTCGGATATTCTCTGTCTAAAAAAGGCTGAATCATCAACAACTAAAACCCTTACAGCCATTAATTATCTCCTAGGTAAATTAACACAGTTACGCTGACTAAAGGCAGTAACAAATTACTGCCTTTAAAATCCCAATTTACGCGTGCTCTTTTAATAAATTTGGAATATCAATTATCAACGCGATACGACCATCACCTGTGATAGTTGCACCCGACAAACCTGGTGTACCGTGTAAAATAGTGCCTAGGGGCTTTAT
>MABF01000205.1 GCA_002163025.1 'Osedax' symbiont bacterium Rs2_46_30_T18 | reverse complement strand
CGACAACGTTAAGATGGTTGTAGAATTGATCAACCCAATCGCGATGGAAGAAGGTTTACGCTTCGCTATCCGTGAAGGTGGTCGTACTGTTGGTGCTGGTGTTGTATCAAAAATAACTAAGTAATTAGTTATTTAGCTTGTCAAATAACAGGGGTGTGAGTACAATACGCATCCTTGTTTTTAGTAGGTCAGTGGCTCAATTGGCAGAGCAGCGGTCTCCAAAACCGCAGGTTGTGGGTTCGAGTCCCTCCTGGCCTGCCATTCTTAATCAAGAATGGCATCTGAGAACAAATTGTATAGATAGCACCTAAATAGAATTATCACCATTACAGAGGCATAAGACGTGAGTTCAAAGATTGAAAATAGTGGGTCTAAACTCGACGGTTTGAAATGGTTGGTAGTTGTATCACTGGTAGTTGTTGGTGTTATCGGTAATTCGTACTACGCAGATCAGTCCTTACTTTATCGTGTTATTGCTTTGTTGGTTCTAGCGGGTGTAGCTGGCTTTGTCGGTTTTCAGACAGCTAAGGGCGCTGCTTTTTTTGTGCATATGAAAGAGGCAAAGAACGAAATACGTAAAGTGGTTTGGCCTACTCGTCAAGAAACGGGTCAGACGACTATGATGGTTGTTGCGGTAGTAATTATTATTGGGATTCTGCTCTGGGGTTTAGATACCTTTCTGGGGTGGGTAGTCTCTAGTGTAATTGGTTAGGGCAAAAGTTATGGCGAAGAATTGGTATATTATTCATGCTTACTCTAACTACGAGAAGCGCGTAGTTGCATCTCTAAAAGATCGTATCGAAATAAACGGTATGGAAGATCTTTTTGGTGATATTTTGGTTCCTTCTGAGGAAGTTGTCGAGATAAGAGATGGCAAGAAACGTAGGTCAGAGCGTAAGTTCTATCCAGGTTATGTGTTTGTCAATATGGAGATGAACGATGATACCTGGCAGCTTGTTAAGCATACCGACCGTGTTTTAGGTTTTATAGGCGGTAAGCGCGATCAGCCTGCACCTATCACCCAGCGTGAAGCAGATGAAATGTTGTCGAGAGTGGAAAGTGGTGCTGATGTGCCTCGTCCTAAGACAGTGTTTGAGCCGGGTGAGGTGGTGTTAGTAACAAGTGGTCCATTTGCAGATTTCAACGGTACTGTTGAAGAAGTGGATTACACTAAGAATAGATTGAAGGTTGCAGTGCTTATATTTGGTCGGTCTACACCGGTTGAGCTTGAGTTTGGGCAAGTTTCGAAAGCGTAACGAGAATTGTTTGACAAAGATCCCTGCCTTTATTTGAAGGTGGGGTTTCTTTGTCTTTAGAGAGTGGGAAGCCGAAAGGCGTTTGACCCAAGTAGGAGTTAGAAATGGCTAAGAAAATATCAGCTTACATCAAGCTGCAAGTAAAAGCTGGACAGGCGAACCCTAGTCCACCAGTTGGCCCGGCACTGGGTCAGCACGGCGTAAATATCATGGAATTCTGTAAGGCGTTTAACGCTGCTACTCAAGGCAATGAGCCTGGAATGCCAATTCCTGTAGTAATCACAGTATACGGTGATCGCAGTTTTACTTTTGTTACTAAAACTCCGCCAGCTTCAATTTTGTTGAAAAAAGCGTTGGGTCTTAAGAGCGGTTCATCACGTCCAAACACTGAGAAGGTGGGTACTGTTACCCGCGCTCAATTGGAAGAGATTGCCACAGTTAAGATGGCTGATTTAACAGCAGCTGATATGGATGCGGCAGTCAGAACTATTACTGGTTCTGCTCGCAGCATGGGCATAATGGTAGAGGGTCAAGAGTAATGGCTAAGCTAACTAAGCGCTTTAAAGCGATTAATGAAAAAATTGAAGCTGGCAAGGCATATGCAATTGCCGATGCTGTAGCCATACTTGCAGACGTATCTTCGGTTAAGTTTAAAGAGTCAATCGAGATCGCAGTTAACCTAGGTGTTGACCCGCGTAAATCTGATCAGGTAGTTCGTGGCTCTACTGTCCTACCGGGTGGAACAGGTAAAGATGTTCGTGTTGCTGTGTTTGCTCAAGGCGAAAATGCCGAGAAAGCAAAAGCTGCTGGCGCGGATATTGTTGGTTTTGAAGATCTAGGTGAAGCAATCAAAGGCGGCGAAATGAACTTCGACGTTGTTATTGCTACTCCAGACGCAATGCGCGTTGTTGGTCAGTTGGGCCAGATTTTAGGTCCACGTGGTCTAATGCCTAACCCTAAAGTTGGTACTGTAACTCCTGATGTTGTTACTGCTATCAAGAATGCAAAAGCTGGTCAGGTGCGTTTTCGTACTGACAAAAACGGTATCATTCACGCTGGAATCGGTAAGATTGATTTCACAGCAGATACTGTTAAAGGCAACATTGAAGCATTAATTGCTGAAGTGAAGAAGTTAAAGCCTGCTTCTGCTAAAGGTATTTATTTAAAGAAAGTAATCCTGTCCTCAACTATGGGTCCAGGTTTGCTGATCGATCAGACGTCTTTAGACATCTAATTGATTGCTCGGCTGAAAAGCTGAGCGCTATGGTTTTTTGAGGGTCTTCACCCTCTGCTAGACAGAGACGAAGACCGTTAAAGACCGCAGGTGAGTGATCAAAGCTTAGTTTTGTGAGCTCTTAATGGTGAGAGCCGGCCTGCGCAGACGGTGAGTACCGCCGTACTCGTTAACAAACCAGTATTTGGTTTGTATGAATAGCCGAAAGGCTTATCTAGGAGTTTATTGTGGCATTAGGACTAGAAGATAAAAAAGCGATCGTCGCTGAAGTCCAAGAAGCTGCTCAAAGTGCTGTGTCTGCTGTTATTGCGGATTCCCGTGGCGTAAGCGTTGGGGATATGACTACACTGCGTAAATCAGCTCGTGAAAACGGTGTTTGGTTGCGTGTAGTACGTAATACATTGGCAAAGCGTGCATTGCAAGGAACTGAGTTTGAGTGTCTTTCAGATGCTTTGGTCGGACCTTCAATCATTGCATTTTCTACCGAGCATCCCGGTGCCGGTGCGCGAGTCCTTAACGACTTCGCCAAGGGAAATGACAAATTTGAGCTAAAATCTGCAGCTTTTGAAGGCGCGCAGGTGGATATCGCAATGTTGGCAAGCTTGCCGACATACGACGAAGCAATCGCGATGATGATGAGAGTAATGAAAGAAGCTTCCGCTGGGAAACTTGTTCGTACTATCGCCGCTATCCGTGATCAGAAAGAAGAGCAAGCTGCTTAACTTTCTCGCTATAACAATTAAGTTTGAACGAGCAGTTTTGCTCAATTAATAGGAATATGAGTCATGTCTCTGACTAAAGAAGATATCATCAATGCAGTAGCTGAAATGTCTGTAATGGATGTTGCTGAACTAGTATCAGCTATGGAAGAAAAATTCGGCGTATCAGCAGCTGCTGTTGCCGCTGGCCCTGCTGCAGGTGGCGAAGCCGCTGCTGCTGAGCAAACTGAATTCGACGTAGTATTAACTGCTGCTGGCGAAAAGAAAGTTAACGCTATCAAAGCTGTTCGCGCTGCGACTGGCCTTGGTCTTAAAGATGCAAAAGCATTGGTTGACGGCATTCCTTCTACTATCAAGGAAGGCGCAACTAAAGAAGAAGCTGAAGCTCTTAAAGCAGATCTTGAAGCAGCTGGCGCTTCTGTTGAGCTTAAGTAATTCTACTTATGCTTGATCAGCAGATTTATTCTGTCTGATATATAAAATGGCTGGTGCCAAATGGCACCGGCCTTTTTCCGTTATTTAGTAAAGACATGTTTTCGATGCTAACTGCTTAATAACATCTCTTTTCTAAATAACGGTTTGTCAGTCTAGGGGTCCCCCTTCTAGATTGCGGATCAACTTGGTGCACACGCTGGGGAAAAATTGATGGCATATACATTCACTGAGAAGAAACGCATCCGTAAAGATTTCAGCAAATTGCTGCAAGTCATGGATGTGCCTTACCTGTTGGCGATACAGTTAGACTCGTACCGCCGCTTTTTACAGGAAGGAGTAAACGCGGGCGATAGACAAGAAGAAGGTCTGCACGCTGCATTTAAATCTGTATTTCCAATCGTCTCATATTCAGGCTATGCAGCCCTCGAATATGTTGGCTATAGACTTGGAAAGCCGATTTTTGACGTTAAAGAATGTCAGCAGCGCGGTATCACTTATGCAGCGCCATTGCGGGTTAAAGCACGCTTGGTTATCTATGATCGCGAATCTTCAAACAAAGCGATAAAAGATATTAAAGAGCAAGAAGTCTATATGGGCGAAATGCCTTTAATGACTGACAACGGTACCTTTGTAATCAATGGTACAGAGCGTGTTATTGTTTCTCAGTTACACAGATCTCCTGGCGTGTTCTTTGATCACGATAAGGGTAAGACTCACTCTTCGGGTAAGCTGCTTTACTCAGCGAGAATTATTCCCTACCGTGGTTCATGGTTGGATTTAGAGTTTGATCCGAAAGACAATCTGTTTGTACGTATAGACAGACGTCGTAAATTACCTGCGACTATCTTGCTGCGTGCCCTAGGTCATTCAACTCAAGATATCGTCGATATGTTCTTCGACAAGATCAGTTGGACAATCAGTGAAGAAAGTATCCAAATGGAGCTTTCACCTGAGCGTCTACGTGGTGAAACGATGGCTTTTGAAATCGTTGATCCAAAAGGTCAGGTAATCGTTGAAGCAGGGCGTCGTATTACCCCGCGCCTGATCAAGAAGATGGCCGAATCCGGCATGAAGTATTTAGAAGTGCCGCGTGAATACTTACTTGAAAAAGCATTGGCCACGGATGTCGTCGACGAAGCTACTGGCGAAATCGTTGCACCTTGTAATGCTTTGATTACCGATGAAGTATTAGATGCCTTAATTGCAGCTGGCGTCAAAGATATTCAGACCTTGTACTCAAACGAGTTAGACAACGGTCCGTTCATCTCTACTACTTTGCGTGTAGATCCTACGCGTAGCGCACTAGAAGCTCTGGTAGAAATCTACCGTATGATGCGTCCTGGTGAGCCACCAACTAAAGAGTCAGCAGAGACCTTGTTCCAGAACTTGTTCTTCTCTGATGATCGGTACGACATGTCTGCTGTTGGACGTATGAAGTTCAACCGTCGTCTAGGTCGTGATGCTGAAACAGGCTCTGGGGTTCTAGACAACAACGACATCTTAGATGTTATGAAGACCTTGATTGATATCCGCAACGGTAAAGGCGTTGTTGATGACATCGATCACTTAGGTAACAGACGTATACGCTCTGTTGGTGAGATGGCAGAAAACCAGTTCCGTGTTGGTCTGGTGCGTGTAGAACGTGCTGTTCGTGAGCGTTTAAGTATGGCGGAAGCCGACAACTTAATGCCACAAGATCTGATCAATGCCAAGCCAGTTGCCGCAGCGGTTAAAGAGTTCTTTGGCTCTAGCCAGCTGTCGCAGTTTATGGATCAGAACAACCCGCTTTCAGAAGTGACGCACAAACGTCGTGTGTCTGCGTTAGGCCCAGGCGGTCTGACCCGTGAGCGTGCCGGTTTTGAGGTTCGAGATGTGCACCCGACTCACTACGGTCGTGTTTGCCCAATCGAGACTCCTGAAGGGCCGAACATCGGTCTGATCAACTCTTTGGCTACTTATGCGCGTACCAACCACTACGGTTTCTTAGAAACACCGTACCGTAAAGTTGTCGACGGACAAGTTACTGATGATATTCAGTACTTGTCAGCGATTGAGGAAGGCGAGTACGTAATAGCCCAGGCCACAGCCCCTATCGATGAAAACAAGCGTTTCGTCGAAGAGATGGTCACTGTACGTCATAATGGCGAGTCTACAGTAACTCCCGCTGAGAACGTTACCTACATGGATGTATCTCCACGTCAGGTTGTCTCTATAGCGGCGGCACTGATTCCATTCCTGGAGCACGATGATGCTAACCGAGCGCTAATGGGCTCGAACATGCAGCGTCAAGCGGTTCCTACACTACGCGCTGATAAGCCAGTGGTAGGTACTGGTATGGAGCGCTATGTAGCCAGAGATTCTGGTGTATGTATTCGCGCCGATCGCAGTGGTGTGGTTGAAACTGTAGATGCAGCACGTATCGTTATACGTGTTAACGAAGATGAAATTACCGCAGCAGATGCGGGTGTCGATATCTACAATCTGACTAAATATACTCGTTCTAACCAAAACACTTGTATCAACCAGAAGCCTATCGTTAGACCTGGTGACTTAGTACAACGTGGCGATATCATGGCTGACGGCCCGTCCATTGACATGGGTGAGCTGGCATTGGGCCAGAATATGCGTATCGCATTTATGCCTTGGAACGGCTATAACTTCGAAGACTCGATTCTTATCTCTGAACGTGTTCTTGAAGAAGACAGGTTTACCACTATTCATATCTCGGAGCTGACCTGTGTCGCCCGTGATACTAAGTTGGGATCTGAAGAAGTAACTTGCGACATTCCAAACGTCGGTGAATCTGCACTGGCTAAACTTGATGAGTCGGGAATTGTTCACATTGGTGCAGAAGTAGGCCCTGGTGACATTCTAGTCGGCAAAGTAACACCTAAAGGTGAAACCCAGCTGACGCCAGAAGAAAAGCTTCTACGTGCAATCTTTGGTGAAAAAGCTTCTGACGTTAAAGATACCTCGCTGCGTGTTAAAGGTGGATCTCGCGGTAAAGTTATCGACGTTCAGGTCTTTACCCGTGATGGTGTGACCAAAGATGAGCGTGCTGTCTCAATTGAAAGAGACGAGTTAAATGCGATTCGCAACGATATCAATCAAGAGATGCGTATTGTTGAAAGTGCGACTTATGAACGTCTACATGCAGTATTGCTAAATGCTGCAGTAGAAGGCGGTGCCGGTCTATCTCGCGGTGATGTGTTGACTGAAGAGCGTCTCGCTAGCCTCAACAAAGCAGACTGGTTCAAAATCCGTGTCAGTGACGAAGAGATTGCCGCACAGCTTGAACAGGCTGAAGTACAGCTTGAAGAGAGTCGTGAGGTTCTGGACAAGAAGTTTGAGAACAAGAAAACTAAGTTGCAAACAGGTGATGATTTAGCACCTGGCGTTCTTAAAATTATCAAAGTATACGTTGCTACTAAACGTTGCTTGCAGCCTGGCGATAAAATGGCCGGCCGTCACGGTAACAAAGGTGTTGTCTCGGTTATCATGCCAGTTGAAGACATGCCTTATGATGAGAACGGTGACACTGTTGATATCGTGTTAAACCCACTAGGTGTTCCCTCTCGAATGAACGTCGGTCAGATCTTAGAGACGCACATGGGTGCTGCCGCTAAAGGTCTTGGTCGCAAGATCAACGCTATGTTGGAAGTTGCACGCGAGAAAGCCGAGACTGTTAAAGAAGTACGCGGTTTCCTCGAGGAAGTTTACAACAGTGATCTGGATGGTTGGAAGACTTCAAAGAACGAAGATTTGGATTCGTTCAGCGATGATGAGTTGTTGGAGCTTGCGCGCAACTTGCGTGGTGGTGTACCACTGGCAACACCTGCATTCGATGGTGCTAAAGAAGCTGAAGTTAAGGCGCTATTGCGCTTAGCTGACATGGATGACAGCGGTCAGGTAACTCTATACAACGGTCGTACGGGTGATAAATTCAGCCGTCCTGTCACAGTAGGTTACATGTACATGCTGAAGCTTAACCACTTAGTTGACGATAAGATGCATGCTCGTTCAACAGGTTCATATAGCTTAGTAACGCAGCAGCCTCTTGGCGGTAAAGCACAGTTCGGTGGTCAGCGCTTCGGAGAGATGGAAGTGTGGGCACTTGAAGCTTATGGTGCGGCTTATACCTTGCAAGAGATGCTAACGGTTAAGTCCGATGATGTGAACGGTCGTACTAAGATGTATAAGAACATCGTAGACGGTGATCACAAAATGGAGCCGGGAATGCCTGAATCGTTCAATGTATTGGTCAAAGAGGTTCGCTCTCTTGGTATCGATATTGAACTTGAGTCCGAGTAATTAGACGGCGCAATCCTGAATCAACAGGCGAGGTTCTCCTCGCCGCGAACTCCCCGCGGAGCTATAGATAATGAAAGATTTATTAAATCTATTAAAATCGCAAGGTCAGTCTGATGAATTCGACTCGATCCGCATAACTTTGGCATCGCCTGAATTGATCCGCTCTTGGTCATTCGGCGAAGTAAAAAAGCCAGAGACGATTAACTACAGAACCTTCAAGCCTGAGCGTGAAGGTCTGTTCTGTGCCAAAATATTTGGCCCAGTCAAAGATTACGAATGCTTGTGTGGTAAATACAAGCGTATGAAGCACCGTGGTGTTATCTGTGAAAAGTGTGGCGTAGAAGTCACCTTGAGTAAAGTTCGTCGTGACCGTATGGGTCATATCGATCTTGCATCACCCGTTGCTCACATCTGGTTCCTAAAGTCGCTACCGTCGCGCATCGGTTTGATGATGGACATTACCTTGCGTGATATCGAGCGAGTATTATACTTCGAATCATTCATCGTTATCGATCCAGGTATGACCACTCTCGAGCGCTGCCAGTTATTGAATGATGAGCAGTACTACGAAGCACTAGAAGAATTCGGTGACGATTTCGACGCCCGTATGGGTGCAGAAGCTGTACAAATGTTACTGGCTGATCTGGATCTTAAAGAAGAAATCGCTCAGTTGCGTGAAGAGATTCCAGCAACTAATTCTGAGACAAAGATCAAGAAGCTTTCTAAGCGTTTGAAGCTGATGGAAGCATTCTACAAGTCTGGTAATAAGCCAGAGTGGATGGTATTTACGGTTCTGCCGGTGCTACCACCTGATCTGCGTCCTCTAGTACCTCTAGATGGCGGTCGCTTCGCTACTTCAGATCTAAACGATCTGTACCGTCGCGTGATCAACCGTAACAACCGTCTTAAGCGACTATTGGACTTAAACGCACCTGACATCATAGTACGCAACGAAAAGCGTATGTTGCAAGAGTCCGTCGATGCACTGATGGATAACGGTCGTCGCGGTCGTGCCATCACTGGATCAAACAAGCGTCCTCTTAAGTCACTTGCAGATATGATCAAAGGTAAGCAAGGTCGTTTCCGTCAAAACTTACTGGGTAAACGTGTTGATTATTCTGGACGTTCGGTAATCGTTGTTGGACCATCGCTGCGTTTGCAGCAATGTGGTCTACCTAAGAAAATGGCACTGGAACTGTTTAAGCCATTTATCTTCTCTAAGCTTGAGTTGCGCGGTCATGCTACGACTATCAAAGCGGCTAAGAAGATGGTTGAACGCGAGGAAGGCTTAGTCTGGGATATTCTTGACGAAGTAATCCGTGAACATCCTATCTTATTAAACCGTGCTCCGACACTACATAGATTAGGTATCCAGGCTTTTGAGCCGGTACTGATCGAAGGTAAAGCTATTCAATTGCACCCATTGGTTTGTGCGGCATTTAACGCCGACTTTGATGGTGACCAAATGGCTGTGCACGTTCCGCTGACTATTGAAGCTCAGTTGGAAGCGCGCGCCCTAATGATGTCGACAAACAATATATTATCTCCTGCCAATGGCGAGCCGATTATCGTTCCGTCTCAGGACGTGGTATTGGGTCTGTATTTCATGACTCGCTCGCGAATCAATGCGCGCGGCGAAGGTTTAATATTTGCTGACATAGAAGAAGTGCAGCGTGCCTATGGCAGTGGTCAAGTAGATCTGCAGGCGATTGTAAAAGTTAGATTACACGAAGTAATTCGTGATATTGAAGGCAATGAAACTGAATCTACTGCCGTTCGCGAAACGACAGTTGGTCGTGCAATTCTTTTTGGCATAGTACCAAAAGGTCTGCCGTTTGAAATTGTCAACCGTCCAATGAAGAAGAAAGCAATTTCACACTTGTTGAACGAGACTTATCGTCGTTGTGGTCTAAAAGATACGGTCATGTTTGCCGACAATCTTATGTACTTAGGATTCCGTCAGGGTACTGAGTCAGGAACCTCTATCGGAATCAACGATTTTGTGATCCCAGATGAAAAGCCGGCGATTATTGGTGCTGCTTCCGATGAAGTTAAAGATATCGAAAAGCAATTTGCCGATGGTTTAGTTACTCAGGGCGAGAAGTACAACAAAGTTATCGATATCTGGTCTCGTGCTAACGAAACTCTTGCCAAGCGCATGATGGATAACTTGAAAACCGATACTGTTGTCGATAAAGAGGGCAATGAAGTAGAGCAAGAGTCATTTAACTCTATTTACATGATGGCCGACTCAGGTGCTCGTGGTAGTGCCGCTCAGATTCGTCAGTTAGCAGGTATGCGTGGTTTGATGGCTAAGCCGGATGGCTCTATCATTGAAACGCCGATCACCGCGAACTTCCGTGAGGGCTTGAACGTACTTCAGTACTTTATCTCTACTCACGGTGCGCGTAAAGGTTTGGCTGATACCGCACTTAAGACGGCAAACTCTGGTTACTTAACTCGTCGTCTGGTTGATGTTGCACAAGATTTGGTTATTACAGAGGACGATTGTGGCACTGTTAATGGTTTGACTATCCAGCCGATGATCGAAGGCGGGGACGTAGTAGTTCCATTAAGTGAGCGTCTACTTGGTCGTGTCATTGGTGCCGATGTTCTGGCACCGAAGAGCGGTGATGTATTAATTGCTGCTGGTACAATGATTGATGAGACATGGGTGAGTCGTCTCGATAACGATGACAAGTACTCTTCAATCGATGAAGTAATAGTAAGATCTGCTATTACTTGTCAGACACGCTTTGGTATCTGTGCCAACTGCTACGGACGTGACTTAGGTCGTGGTCATAAAGTTGATCCAGGTGAAGCAATTGGTGTAATCGCAGCACAGTCTATCGGTGAGCCGGGTACCCAGCTAACCATGCGTACCTTCCACATTGGTGGTGCGGCATCGCGAGCTGCAGCAGAAGACAGTGTGCAAGTTAAAGCCGGTGGTGTCGTTAGGCTACACAACATGAAGGCTGTTACGCGTCCTGATGGTTGTCTAGTGGCGACTTCGCGTTCAAGTGTTTTAGGTGTGACTGATGAGCACGGTCGTGAGCGCGAGCGCTACAGATTGCCATACGGTACTGTCCTAAAAGTTCAAGACGGTGATAAAGTTGATGCTGGTGAAGTGCTAGCCAACTGGGATCCGCACACTCACCCGATCGTTACCGAAATGGCGGGTAAAGTGCAGTTTGTCGGTCTGGAGGACGGTATAACCGTCAAACGCCAGACAGATGACATTACCGGTTTGACGACTATTGAAATTATTGACGCTAAGGATCGTCCGCTGGCGGGCAAAGATATTCGTCCAATGATTAAGTTGGTCGATGAGCAGGGCGAAGATATTCTGCATGCTACAGGCGATTCAGCGATTCAGTACTTGCTACCAGGCAAAGCTATCGTCAATCTGGTTGACGGAGCTCAAGTACAAATAGGTGATGTATTAGCGCGTATTCCTCAAGAGGGATCTGTGAACAAAGACATCACCGGTGGTCTACCTCGTGTCGCCGATTTATTCGAAGCACGTAAGCCAAAAGAATCTTCTATCCTGGCGGAAATTACTGGTGCTATCAGCTTCGGTAAAGAGACTAAGGGCAAGAAGCGTTTAGTTATTACCCCAGAAGAAGCCGATCCGTTTGAGTTGATGATCCACAAGTGGCGCAACTTGAATATCTTTGAAGGCGAGACCGTGCAAAAGGGTGAAGTAGTTTCTGATGGACCTACCAACCCACACGATATCTTGCGTATCTTGGGTGTTGAGCCGCTTGCTGAGTTTATCGTTAACGAGATTCAGGAAGTTTACCGTCTGCAGGGCGTAATCATCAACGATAAGCACATCGAAGTAATTGTGCGTCAAATGTTACGTAAAGTTGAAATTGTCTCTGGTGGCGATTCAATGTTCATCCCTGGTGAACAGGTTGAATACGCAAGGGTTAAAGAGCGCAACGAGGAATTGGAAGCTGAAGGTAAAATTGGTGCCAGTTTCAACCGTGTGCTGCTTGGTATAACTAAAGCATCACTGGCAACAGACTCATTCATCTCTGCCGCTTCTTTCCAGGAAACAACCAGAGTACTGACTGAAGGTGCTGTTAATGGTAAGCAAGACTTCTTGCGCGGACTCAAAGAAAACGTTGTGGTAGGTCGTCTTATTCCCGCGGGAACAGGATTGGCGTACCATGCTGAACGCAAGCGCAAACGTGCACTTGCTACAGGTACAGACACAGTAAGTGCTGAAGAAGTGCAAGCAGCACTGACAGCAGCGCTTAATGCGTCTATGTCAAACAATGACTAATTTTTAGTCAGGGTTTGACCTTGGGCGGTATTTTCTAGTAGAATACGCGCCCAGAATAAAGTTGACGTTCCCTTAGAGGGTTCGGAGCTTTTCGAGCTTAAAGATTGTCATTATGCAATGGCGATCTTTTAGTTTTTTTTATGCGTGAAAAATATTAACGTGAAAAGTGGAGTTTGCTTAAATGGCAACAATTAACCAATTGGTTCGTAAGCCACGTAAACGCAAAGTACAAAAAAGTGACGTTCCAGCCCTACAGGCTTGTCCACAACGTCGTGGTGTTTGTACTCGTGTTTACACTACTACCCCGAAGAAGCCGAACTCGGCCCTTCGTAAAGTATGCCGTGTTCGTTTGACTAACGGCTTCGAAGTGACATCCTACATTGGTGGTGAAGGTCACAACTTACAAGAGCACAGTGTTGTACTTATCCGTGGTGGTCGTGTTAAAGATCTACCGGGTGTTCGTTACCACACAGTTCGTGGCGCGTTAGATTGCGCTGGTGTAAGTGACCGTAGACAGGGCCGTTCTAAGTACGGTGCAAAACGTCCTAAGTCTTAAACTGTATTTCGGATGACTAAACAGCTTTTAACGTTGTGAGGCTATCCGCATTCGGTAAGAGTAAGGTCAGATAGATAATCTATCTGAAGTTCCTGAAGACCTTTTATATTTCAATGAGGGCTTATCATGCCTAGAAGACGCGTCGCTGCAAAGCGCATTATATTACCAGATCCTAAATTCGGAAACATGGTACTAGCTAAATTTATCAACCACGTAATGGTCAGCGGTAAGAAATCTGTCGCTGAACGTATCGTGTACGGAGCATTAGAAACAGTTGCTGAGCGCTCAAGCAAAGATCCACTAGAGCTTTTTGAAAAAGCTTTGGAAGGCATCCAGCCATCAGTCGAAGTTAAGTCGCGCCGTGTAGGCGGAGCTACTTACCAGGTACCTGTAGAAGTACGTCCATCGCGTCGTAACGCTCTAGCTATGAGATGGTTAGTTGACTACTCGCGTAAGCGCGGTGAAAAGTCAATGGCTCTACGTCTAGCTGGCGAGATCTTAGATGCTGCTGAAGGCCGTGGTGCTGCTGTTAAGAAACGTGAAGACGTGCATCGCATGGCTGAAGCAAACAAAGCGTTTGCTCACTACCGTTTCTAAACAACTGCCTATAGAGGATTGAGTCGTGGCTCGTAAAACACCAATTGCCCAGTATCGTAACATTGGTATCTGTGCTCACGTGGATGCTGGTAAGACAACTACTACAGAAAGAGTATTGTTCTATACTGGTATGTCACACAAAATCGGTGAAGTACACGACGGTGCCGCTACCATGGACTGGATGGAGCAAGAGCAAGAGCGTGGTATCACTATCACCTCTGCTGCTACTACCTGTTTTTGGAGCGGCATGGATAAGCAGGCAGAACTGCACCGCATCAATATTATCGATACTCCCGGCCACGTTGACTTCACGATTGAAGTTGAACGTTCGCTGAGGGTGTTAGATGGTGCGGTTGTAGTACTCTGTGCTTCATCCGGTGTGCAGCCTCAAACTGAGACTGTATGGCGTCAAGCGAATCGCTACGAAGTACCACGTATGGTGTTTGTCAATAAGATGGACCGTGCGGGTGCCGACTTCTATATGGTCGCTGACCAACTTAAAAAACGTCTAGGTGCAAATGTAGTACCTATCAATATCCCAATTGGCGCCGAGGAAGAGTTCAGCGGAGTCGTTGATCTGATCCAAATGAAGGCGATCAGATGGAGCGAAGCAGACCAGGGCATGAGCTATGAGTTGGAAGAGATTCCCGCTGATATGTTAGCTCAGGCTGAAGAGTTTCGTGAGCAATTGGTAGAAGCTGCAGCAGAGGCAAATGAAGAATTAATGGATAAATACCTTGAAGAAGGTGAATTGTCTGTTGAGGAAATCAATAGCGCGCTGCGCTCCCTGACGATAGCCAATGAAATTGTATTGATGCAATGCGGATCGGCCTTTAAAAATAAAGGCGTTCAGGCAATGCTCGATGCTGTAATTGAGTACATGCCATCCCCAACGGATGTCAAAGCCATTCAAGGTGTGGTCGAGAATGAAGGCGATGAGCCCGATTCGCGTCCTGCTGATGATGATGAGCCCTTTGCAGCCTTGGCTTTTAAAATAGCCACAGACCCTTTCGTAGGTACATTGACTTTTGTACGTGTTTATTCCGGAACTCTGGAAAGCGGCACAGCAGTGATGAACTCTGTAAAGCAAAAACGCGAGCGCGTTGGCCGTATGGTCCAAATGCACGCTAACGATCGTGAAGAGATTAAAGAAGTCCGCGCGGGAGACATCGCCGCTCTTATCGGCCTAAAAGATGTGACTACAGGGGATACCTTGTGTGACATGAAAAAGCAGATAGTATTAGAGCGCATGGAATTCCCGGAGCCGGTAATCTCGGTAGCGGTTGAGCCAAGGTCTCAGGCCGACCAGGATAAGATGGGTATAGCACTGGGCAAATTAGCTCAGGAAGATCCCTCTTTTCGAGTCGAGACAGACCCTGAAACGGGACAGACGATTATCTCAGGTATGGGTGAGCTTCACTTAGATATCTTAGTAGAGAGAATGCGTCGCGAGTTCAGTGTCGAAGCAAATATCGGTAAACCGCAAGTTGCCTACCGTGAAAAGATCAGAAAACCTATAGTGGCAAATCATAAATTTGTCCGCCAATCAGGTGGTCGCGGTCAATACGGTCACGTCGTTGTAGAATTCAGTCCATCAGATACTGAAGGTCTTGAATTTCTCAATGAAATTGTCGGTGGAGCTATTCCCAAGGAATTCATCCCGGCAATAGAAAAAGGCATCGAAGAGCAAATGAAAAATGGTGTTATAGCTGGATACCCGCTTATGGGTCTTAAAGCACGCCTTTATGATGGCTCTTTCCACGACGTCGATTCAAACGAAATGGCGTTTAAAATTGCGGCTTCTCAAGCGTTGAAAATCTTCGCTCAAGAAGCAGATCCCTGCCTGCTAGAACCTATGATGAAAGTTGAGGTGGTAACACCTGAAGACTATATGGGTGATGTCATGGGCGACCTTAACCGTCGTCGTGGCCTGGTACAAGGCATGGAAGATACAACATCGGGTAAAATCATCAATGCGATGGTGCCACTGGGTGAAATGTTTGGCTATGCAACTGATCTGCGATCAGCCAGTCAGGGCCGGGCAACATATACTATGGAGTTCGACGATTATGCCGAAGCTCCTGCAAAAATCGCCGATGCGGTGATGAGAGTTTACTAAACTAATTTAGTGACTTTAATAATTTAATTTAGAGGAATAAGGTCGTGGCTAAGCAAGCATTTGAACGTAACCTGCCTCACGTTAACGTTGGTACTATTGGCCACGTTGACCACGGCAAAACAACT
>MABF01000044.1 GCA_002163025.1 'Osedax' symbiont bacterium Rs2_46_30_T18 | reverse complement strand
TATTCAGCACTATTGGTCAGTGGATGAGTGACACTATTGACACAGGGCTGGGAGATTTTTTCGGCAGCTACGGAGCTTACATAGTAGGGTCTGTTGAATTAATCGCTTCCAGCATACTACTGATTGCCAGCATCAGCTGGATTCTGGTAACAGTTAAAGTGTTAAAAGACGCCTCTTTTTATCGCCAGTGGTATGTCGTTGGAGGGCTATTATCCTCAGCCATCATGAGCGGTGCCGCTTTTTTCCACTTAGTAACGCCACTGGGCGTAGAAGTTTTACACCAGGGGAAAAGTGACGGCGGATCACTGTTCTACGCGGCAGTGTCGATACTGCTGTTGGGCCTGCTATTGGCATTTATTAACAGAGCGCCGCAAAGCAGCCTGCAGTAATTTGTTAGCCCGAAACCTATCCCAGTATATCGGGCCACTCGACCATCTAAGCTCAGACTGAGCCAGTCTCCTCAACAGTAATTTGCAGCAGATTCGTATACAGGATTTCAATGAAGAAAATTTTAATCATTGCCCTCGTTATCGCCATGGCGATATTTTTTTATCAGATGGACTTAGATCAATACTTAAGCCTGCAAGGGATTAAAAATAGTCAGGCGCAATTTTCTCAGTTATACACTGAACAGCCTGTTTTAGTCGCCTTAGTGTATATCGCACTGTATATATTTATCACCGCTCTCTCTATACCCGGTGCAGCTGTACTAACCCTAGCCGGTGGGGCTCTGTTTGGTCTTTTTTGGGGCACTATTATCGTCTCTTTTGCATCCACTATAGGTGCAACATCGGCTTTTTTAGTAGCACGATTTCTGCTCAAAGATTCAGCCCAAAAGCGCTTCGCTGACAAACTTAAAGCAATCAATCAGGGAGTAGAACGCGAGGGAGGCTTCTATTTGTTTACCTTGCGTCTGGTGCCGCTGTTTCCTTTTTTTATGATCAATTTAATGATGGGTTTAACCCCGATACGCGCTGTCACTTTCTATTGGGTTAGCCAGTTGGGTATGTTAGCTGGCACAATTGTCTACGTAAATGCAGGCACTCAGCTGGGGCAGATAGAGAGCCTATCTGGAATACTCTCACCGCCACTGTTGTTCTCCTTCATTCTATTAGGTATTTTCCCATTATTGGCGAAGAAAATTACCGGTCACTTGCAAGCCAAAAAGGTTTTCGCTAAATGGCAAAAACCGAAGTCTTTCGATCGTAATATTGTAATCATAGGTGCGGGTGCCGCAGGCTTAGTTAGCTCTTATATTGGCGCTGCAGTGAAAGCCAAAGTAACTTTAGTCGAAGCACATAAAATGGGTGGTGACTGTTTAAACTATGGCTGTGTGCCCTCCAAGGCGCTGATAAAAAGCGCCAAAGTGGCACAGCTAATGAGCAACAGTAAAGACTACGGCCTCTATTATCCTACTGACACTCAGCACCCTGCCGATTTTAGTTTTAAACAAGTGATGCAGCGGGTGCAGCATATGATCCGCCAGGTTGAGCCACACGACAGCATTGAGCGCTACAGCAGTTTGGGTGTTGATGTAGTGCAAGGTTACGGCAAGATCATCGATCCCTGGACAGTAGAGATCAAAAAAGAGGATGGACAAACTCAGCGCTTAACTACTCGCTCTATCATTATCGCCGCTGGCGCCAAACCTGTTGTTCCGGATATCCCAGGACTCACTGAGTGTGGCTACCTAACCAGCGATACTATGTGGGAGGCACTTGCAGAGCATGACAAAACTCCAGAGCGCATCATCTTTCTCGGCGGCGGACCGATAGGCTGCGAGTTGTCGCAGAGTTTCGCCCGTCTGGGTAGCAAGGTATGGCAAATAGAAAAACACCAACGTTTAATGCGCCGTGAAGACCCTGAAGTGTCAGAGATAGCCAGAACTGTACTGCAAAAAAGTGGCGTGCAAGTACTGACCGAACACCAGACACTGCGCTGCGAAAAACGCCCTGAGGGTAAGTTCCTCATTTTAGAACACCAAGGTAAAGAGCTAAGCCTGCAATTTGATGTACTGATCTGCGCAGTGGGACGCAGCGCCAGGCTCTCTGGCTACGGTTTGGAAGAGCTGGGGATAGATACTAAAAGCACCGTTATTACCAATGATTATCTACAGACTATCTACCCTAATATCTATGCCGCAGGCGACGTAGCGGGCCCCTTCCAGTTTACCCACACAGCCGCCCATCAGGCGTGGTACGCAGCGGTAAATTCACTGTTTGGTGAGTTTAAAAAATTCAAAGTAGATTATTCGGTGATTCCCTGGACGACTTTTATCGATCCTGAGGTCGCCAGAGTAGGACTCAACGAGCAGCAGGCCAAAGAGCAAAACAAAGCCTATGAAGTCACTGTTTTTGATATTGGGGAACTGGATCGCGCTATCGTTGATGGCAGTACTACAGGCTTTGTCAAAGTGCTTACTGAACCGGGTAAGGATAAGATACTCGGCGTCACTATTGTCGCAGCTAACGCCGGTGAGTTATTGGCCGAATATGTACTGGCCATGAAACATAATCTGGGGCTAAATAAAATATTGGGCACCATCCAC
>MABF01000281.1 GCA_002163025.1 'Osedax' symbiont bacterium Rs2_46_30_T18 | reverse complement strand
CGCTAAAGCATGTGTTTAACTTTGATGGCGAGCTATCTTAGCAGCGTCGCTAACGGCCTGACACTCTGGGCGCAGATAAATCTGCGCTTATCACAAGCTAAATTTGACTCATATAAGTTCTAATAATTGGCAGATTAAATCTTTATTCTCGCCGTGTAGTGAGTAAGCGGCGTAGGCCTTCATGGGGATTTCTGGAGCATCCAATACTTTGTGTAATTGCCCGCTCGCCAGATGCTCAATGACCATTCTTTTTGGTAAGTAGGCACAGCCACCCGCCTTTAAAATGAGTTCAAGGGCAATTCTGGCACTGTTAACCCGCACCGCTGCAAGAGGCCGATCAATAAAGTGCGCCTCGTGCAAAACATTGAAAGTCGTTCCCCACTCAACCCGGATATACCCCTCAGACATTGCCTTGTGTGCCTGTCGAGTTGGACTATCTGCCACTAATATTAAAGTGATATCTTGAATCTCAACGACGCTCATGTCCTGTATTTTGGGTTGCTCGTAGAGAAATCCTAAGTCAATTAAGCCGCGGTCGAGTTTTTCCACTACCCGCAAGGGTGAACTCTCCTCCGCCCGCAAGCCGATATTAGTGCGTTCTCGATAGAGTATATTAAGCCAGTCCTGTAAAAAGATATCCCACAAGCTGGAGGGCCCTGCAATCACCAGACGTTTTTTTAATTTTTCCGCCAACGCTACGTCTTCAAAAGCTCGGTCCCAGGCGCTTAAGATGTGCCTGGCGTGCTTCATTAATCGCTCTCCGGCGGGAGTGACAGCAACTTGTTGGTGGTTTCGTATCAGTAAATTTAATCCTAAATTCTGTTCTAGCTGACGGATTCGGGTACTGACTGTAGAAGGGGCAACGTGCAAGTTTTCGGCGGCTTTAGCAAAATGCCGGGTACGGGTGACCTCAAGGAAGGTTTTCAGCAATAAAGTGTCCAAAAAAGTTAATCTCCAACTATAATTAGTAAATCTCTACATCAATAAAATCGAATTTGACATGCAGTTTATTTCGTTTTTAAGAATGCTGCAAACTTCATAGAATGCATATTGATCAATTTAACTGCGTACCTGAAAAATGGATTTTGCCGAAATATCAGCAGCTTAATATTTTTTTGCACTTACTAAGGCTATTAATCAATGTCAGACATTAAAACCGCTGTCACTTCTTCTATAGAAAAAGATAACCTTGCCACTGAGATAGAAATACCAATCACTGCGAAGTCACCCAAACCTTTTGCCGCATTACAACTATTTAGTGTAAAAAAGATTTTAACGGCACTGTTTTTCATACTGTTGGCGGCTTCTGTCAGCTTGATAGTCCCGAGTAACGAAATAGCCTGGGTGATCGCTGTGTTACTGCTCACTATTTACCTGTTCGCCTTTGAAGTGGTGCGCATTGATATAGCGGCGATTTGCGTGATGGTGTTCTTGGGATTGACGTCGGTGTTGGCACCCTACATGGGTTTACAGCAGGGGCTGGTTGATCCGCAATTATTGTTCAACGGTTTTTCCTCGAACGCTGTGATTTCTATAATCGCGGTGATGATTATTGGCGCAGGTCTGGATAAAACCGGTTTAATGGGCTCGGTAGCCCAGGCCATTTTGAAAGTCGGAGGCACTCAAGAGCAGCGAATTATTCCTATCATCTCATCCACAGTGGCTTTTATTTCCAGCTTTATGCAAAACGTCGGTGCCGCCGCTCTATTTATCCCGGTGGTGAGCCGCATCAGTGCCAGAGCCAATCTGCCTTTGAGCCGACTGTTGATGCCGATGGGTTTTTGCGCAATATTGGGCGGCACTATGACAATGATAGGTTCCAGTCCGCTTATTTTACTTAATGACTTGATGATCTCCTCCAATCTCACCCTACCTGCCCAGCAGCAAATGTCACCCTGGGGGTTGTTTGCAGTGACTCCCATCGGTATTGCTCTGGTTATAGTAGGAATCCTCTATTTTATGCTTTTGGGGCGTTTTGTCTTACCCAAAGTAGCGCCACAAGAATTAGAAAGCTCCTCTCCGATGGCGTATTTTAAAGAAACCTACGGGTTAGATTACGGCTTGATCGAAGTGTTAGTGCCCTCCGATAGTGACTTGATAGGCTCATCTCTAGAGCAGCTGGAATCACCGAATGGGGTGAGGGTGATAGCGGCGCAATTCACCAATGGCAGTGTGCGTATCGGTCCCGGTGGTCTAGACCGAGAAGTCGGCATTGAAGCCAATACTGTATTAGGCGTCATGGGCACGCCCGTGCAGCTCAGTGCTTTTTGTAATCACTACCAGTTGACTCTGCGCCCGGAAATGGATTCTTTTGCCGATGCACTTTCTGCGCAAAAAGCAGGGATTGCTGAAGTTGTAGTACCGCCCAGTTCTAAACTGATCGGAAAATCGGCCATAGATCTACGCCTGAGAAATTCAACCGGTATGTCGTTGATGGGGCTGCATCGGGCCGGAGAGACTACACAGGCGGGTGAAAATGTTCGAGAGATTCCGCTACAGGCAGGAGACACACTGATTTGTCATACCACCTGGGATGCACTGTCCAGACTGGAAAGCGACAGAAATTACGTCGTAGTGAATAAAGATTACCCAATCGAAGAGCTGAGGCCACACAAAGTGGGCTGGGCGCTGACATTTTTTAGCATCGCTATTGCGCTGGTGTTGTTTACTGAAGTGCGACTTTCCATTGCGCTGCTGACAGGCGCGCTGGGTATGGTGATGACAAATGTTTTGAACATTGATGAGGCCTATAAAGCGGTCAGTTGGAAAACAGTGTTTCTACTGGCCAGTTTAATTCCTTTAGGCATGGCCGTAGAGAGCAGTGGTACAGCGGCCTGGATTGCCCACAATACTTTGCAGCTACTGGCCGGAGTACCCATTTGGGGGCTGCAGTTGGCGGTCGCGCTATTGGCCACATTCTTCTCGCTGGTGATGTCCAACGTTGGGGCGACGGTATTACTGGTGCCACTGGCGGTAAATATTGCCATTGGCGCGGGAGGTAATCCGGCGGTATTTGCACTGATAGTGGCACTGGCTACATCGAATGCTTTCCTAATTCCCACCCACCAAGTGAATGCTCTGATCATGGGCCCTGGTGGCTATAAAGTGATAGATTTTGTGCGTGCTGGTGGGCTGATGTCTGTGCTGTTTTTAGCAGTGCTGATACCAGTGATCAATTTGCTTTATTGAAACCTTTACAGATTGTCCCTCTAGGCAGTGTAAACACATAACTTAAGACACTGTCAGCAAATATCTGGGTGATTAATGAACAATAATTAAACGGCTGTTTAACAAAGATTCACCTACAGGGCGCAACAGTACTAGCTTTTTCAGGGTCATCTGGTTATTATTCGCCTCCAATTTTAGTAATTACCACAGGATTTTTAATTATGCCTACAGCAAGCGCACGCCACTTATTAGTTGCAACTGAAGACCAATGTATCGAAATTAAAGAACAAATTGCAGCTGGCGCCAGTTTTGCAGATATGGCTAAAGAGCATTCTTCTTGCCCTTCAGGTCGTAGCGGTGGAGATCTTGGTACTTTTAGCAAAGGCCAAATGGTACCTGAGTTTGATAAAGTTGTTTTTGAAGAAGAGATCAACGTGGTTCACGGCCCGGTAAAAACGCAATTCGGTTACCACTTGCTAGAGACGACTGAACGTCAAGATTAATATTTTAATCTGCTAAGTGTTAGTACAGTGCGGCGAATAAGTTCGCTGCACTTTGTAACCTATCTGTGAATCTCACGGATTTTCCTGCTCCTTTCTAGCCTGTGCGTTTTTGTAACAGTAATTGCACCACCTCAATTAACTTTAATGCGGCCTCTAAATCCCGCTGCACCAGAGCAGTAGTGATAGCTCCCTCTTTTAAAATACACAGTTGTTTAGTTAACAGTGCGGCGGCGTTTTCATCTGACTCAAACTGCGCGACGTATTTGCCTAGCAAATCCTGCACGTTCGCTTTGTGAGTTTTGCAGCATCGATTGATATCACAGACAGGGTCTTTGTACTCAGCACATGCATTGATAAAAAAACAACCATTAAAGTCGCCCAAAACTGCAACTCTGTTGTTAAACCAATCATCCAGTGCGAAAAAAACTTCAATAATGGCCGATTTTGGCTTCCTAACGGTTAACAAACGCTGTTCCAGCCACTGCATAAACAGCTGGTCACGGTAGTGTAAGGTGCTGACTATCAGTGCATCTTTGCTGGCAAAGTGGTGATATAAGGTCTTTTTAGCTACCTTGGATTGTTTAATCACCTCATTGATTCCCACAGCATGTATCCCCTTGGAAATAAACAACTGCAGGGCAGTGCGGGTAATGATCATTTTCTTATCTGACATATGCACCTTTGCGGATAACAACAATTTGTCCGACTGAGTTTGACAGGGGTAGACCACTTTGTCTATATTGGTAGACAAAGTGGTCTACTTACTAAAGTTTAATAATGGAGAGATGAATGTATAAAAAACTATTCCCACTGGTGGCTGGCTTAAGTGCCAGTTTAGCGATTGCCATACTGGCCTATCTGGATCAATACATCGAAGGGAGCTTATGGCTGATGGCACCTTTTGGCGCTACTACGGTATTAGTTTTTGCCTTACCCGCCAGCCCTCTTGCGCAACCGCGCAACGTCATCTTTGGGCACCTATTGTCGGCGACGGTAGGCTTAGTTTTTGTCCAGTTTGTAGGTGTTTATCCATGGTCACTGGGGCTGGCAACTGGGGTCGCTATCAGTTTAATGTTAATCACAAAAACGACTCATCCGCCAGCGGGTGCCAATCCTATTCTAGTGATGTTACTAAACCCCGGTTGGAGTTTTTTGCTGACGCCGGTGCTGTGCGGCGCCCTGATCATTGCGGCTTTAGGTTATCTGTTAAACAGGGCGCTTAAAGCTTAGGAACATGCCAATTCTCGTCGTTATCCACTATCGACAGAGGCGGGCTTTTGCCACAGGAAAAGTCTCACAACTGCACTTGTTCACAGCTTCTAGGCAGAGCTGTAGCTGAAGGCATTTATTTACACTTCACTGGATTTTCAATAGGATCTGCTGCAAGTTAGTTGTCTGAACAAAGGGCTTGCAGAGTGTCTCTAAGAGTTAAAACTTGTCTTCCCTGAAAGGCCTAAGTAACAAGGCTCTGCTAGCCAGTATGCTGCCGGTTACTAGACTGCTTCAGGTTTGCTTATATTGAAAAAAATGTAAAAGTAGTACATCATTGTATTTGTTCGATAAATAGTTCTGAGATTTATAGGAAATAATTTGAATCCACCGAAGCCCGAAGTCTCTGTGCCCTCATCTAAACCAACTGCTAGCCCGACTGTCACCAGACAATTATTGGCTGTGGAAAAACTTAGCCAGGCACTTACTCAGAGAGTGGGTTCTTTCTACGAGCAGGGGATAGATCTTAAGTACATTGAATCTAATAATCTCGATTCTAAAATTCTTTTGCAAACCAAGAGAAATCAACACAGCGGTGCCACCCGAGAGCTGCTTCTACAAAAACAGCGCCTCGATGAAATAATCCTGCCGCATCAACAAGAGAGCAGGGTGATACTGGATAATATTTTACATTTGTTAATTGACAAGAAAAACTCCAGGCGTCACTTTGAAATCATCCTCGGCACCATCTTATTAAATTACCCTATCGATAAGAGTGATGCTAAATTTCGCAACCGCATCGAGATAAGTAAGTCACTGAAGCCGATGTACCAATGTGCATTAATGTCGCTATTGCTCGATAGTATGCTCAAAGATGGCTATCAATTTAAATCTCAGTACCTTTCGGATCTACTCAGCGATTACAAGTTAGAGCAGATAAAAATACAAGAGAGCAAAGAGAAAGAAATCAGGAACAAAAAACAAGTATCGCAGAACCCGGCGTTAACAGAGCTTCAGCAAATTTTTGTCGAATTAATTTACCTTAAAGAAATGGGCTTGTATTCGCCAAAGTCCCTGGAAATATTGGAGAGGACCGGGGAAAATAATCTTTTAGATATGAATAACCGCCAGGAGTTGTTAGCGCAGAGCAAGCTAAGCGCCCAGCAATTTCACCACTACGGTGTCGGAGTTCTAGAGATACGCGCAGTGCTACCGGTCGATAGTACTTATCGAAGTCGCTCTTTTTACAATAAAAAGTTTAACAGTGAAGAAACACAGGACACAAAGAAGCAGGAGCTGGAAAAACAACAGCAAGAAAAGGACAAAGCTGAACGCATTGCGCAGATGAAACAAGCCGCTCGTTTTACCTTCATTAAAGAGCAGATGGATCCTAAAGCGAGTGCTAGCAGCGAGATTGAAGAGCTACTTAAAGTTTGCCGGGTGTACTCCTCTTTCATTTTGTCGGTCAAAACTACGGTCGATAAAGAGTTGCATATTAAAGCTTACGATATGATGAAAAAACAGGCGCAAGCAGGGGAGCTCAACCAGTATTTTACCGATAAATTATTGTCGATGATGGGGCGTTTTCCCATCGGTAGCGGCATCTATTTCATTGAAATGCGTCGCCACGCTCACGAAAACGGCAGTGTCGATAAAGCGGTAGTGGTAGGTCTGAATCCCTTCGATGCAGATGAGCCGATAGCTCGCAGAGTCACCACTAACTATCGATACAAATTAGCGGTGACCACAGGCACTGTCTCTAAAGCATTCAACTTATATTTCGAAGCTGCCCGCGATGTGGAGATTTTTTCGGAGAAGTTGCAAAAACGCTTTCGCACTCAGTATAAAGCTGAAGACGGGGATACCCATTATAGCTTCAGAGCTAACGATGCTTTTCGCACACTGGCAATTTCAGATAAAAAGCTCTGGTAGGTGCTGGTTCCCCAGCACCGTTATCTTCTATAGGGGACCAGGTTTATCGGTATAAGCATCGTCATCTCCCTCAAAACCACGCAGTACATTATAGACGTTCTGTCCTATAGGCCCTACATCGTAGCCTCCCTCCATTAAAAAGACACAGGGCAGATTTAAATCTGCTATCAGCGAGCCCATTGTCAGATAGTCCTGCGTGGTTAATTTAAAAGTGGAAATTGGATCCAGAGCAAATGTATCTACCCCCAGAGGCACTATCAGCATATCGGGGGAGTATTCCTTGATTGCGCTAGCCGCAATCTGCAAAGCTTGGGTCCACTGCTGCATGTCAGTACCATCCCCAAGGGGAATGTTTAGGTTAAACCCCTCTCCGGCACTCTCACCTGATTCATCAGCGAAGCCTAAAAAATAAGGGAAGTTATCCGCAGGGTCACCGTGTATCGAAACAGTAAATACATCACTGCGCTGATAAAAAATATCTTGGGTGCCATTGCCGTGGTGAAAATCTACATCTAATACACAGACTTTAGCGGCGCCATTATCCAGTGCCGCCTGAGCGCAGATAGCAGCGTTGTTGAGGAAACAGTAGCCGCCATAGTTAGCTTTGTGAGCGTGATGGCCCGGTGGTCGGCTCAGACTGAACGCTGCCTTGTGACCTTGTTGTTGCACGGCTTTTAGGCAGCTCAACGCTGTTTGCACTCCGCTGTAGGTAGCCTGCCAGGTCCCCTGCATAATAGGTGAGTCACTGGAGAAGGCATAACGACCTACTTGCGCGTTCAAATTTTGATGCGCACTACGTTTTAACCCAGGTACAGGCCAAATGTACGGAATTACGTCACCGCTGTTTCCCGCCGCTTGCCATTTTCGGTGAATACTCTGCAAAAACTCCACATAATCAGCATCGTGAACAGCCAGTATAGCTTGCATTCCAAAATCTTCAGTCTGACTAAACTCGCTGACCCCATTAGCTTTAAAGGCACTGATGATATTGTCCAGACGTGAAGGGTTTTCAAAACAATCCACCAGTTTGCCATGGTGCATTTCACCGCTGGCATCGTGCATTGCATAATCTGAATTTAAAAATATACGCATAAGAGGACCTTGAAATTGTTGTTTTTTTGCTAGTAGTAGAGATTTTTCAGATTGTTATAACAATGTTTTAGCCCTTGATAAAGCGTTTTTTAGCTGCGTCGTCTGAGGGAGGGCGAATGCATCGGGCAGTATCCAGAGCTGCCACCAAGGCGCAATAGAAAATATCAGCGATGTGCTACGGCTGTAAACGACAAGTCACAGCTTCAAGCATGCGCTGCCCTGGGTAATAACAAGTTGCTACAAATGATAAGTCCCCTCGGGTTTTGCAGTGATTTGTTCGCTATAATCTTTTGGTAGGGGTAGAGAAAGATCCGGGGTGTGATCATAAAGCGTCGGTCAATTCGAATAGCAGCGACCTTTAAAAATTGTAAAGGAGTAAGTGATGGCATTGATCCATGAAGTGCAATTTAGCGCGGTAGCTTCTGTGCGTGCCCATGAGGTTAATTCTCGCGGGGCGGCAGATATACTGGTATACAAAGTGAATTCTAAGGCCGATGCCTATCAAAATGATTGTCTTTGGTATCAGGTAAGTAGCAGTGCCACAGCCAGTGCAAAAATCATCTGGGTTAAGTCGCGCTCTGCGGCAAATTTATTAGTGTTCTTTGTCGATTCTAGCGCTGCGGCCCAGTGGCAGAATGATCATCCATTAAAAGGTAAACTTTAATTTTCCACAGGAGCGAAATTTTCAACTGTCGAGCCAATACCGCTATTCGTCGTGCCCAGTTCAATCGCTGTTTCGGGCAATTGAGCTTGTGCGATGAATAGGAACAAAAAACGCACTTGGCACACAGTGGTAGAAAATCATTGTCGACCTGCTACCGGCTTGCCCGCTTCTGTTAATTACCTTTGTATACTGGTAGAACCAACAAAAAACTACCCGCTAAGTAATCTGCTAGAACCAGCAAAAAGCTATCAGCTAAGTGATCTGCTAGAACCAGTAAAAGTTACCCGCTAAGTAATTCCCTTACTCATCCATAAAATTAACTGGACCATCAATATAAGGGTATGATATCAGGACTGTTTTTTAATTAAACTCGCACATCTATGCAGACAGGCATTGTCTTTTGCCGACAGCTAATATATAAAATAACGCTATAAGAGTATGATTTTTTATCAAATCCCTCTTCGCAGCGCAGCGTTTTTCTGCAACAACACTCGCCAATCTCACTTGTTGTGGGGGCTATGCAGTAATTATCTATCAGCTTAAACCTCGCAGGGCGGATATGCTTGAAAATGGCCCCAGTAGCCCAGAGTAACATGTGATAGTTGCGTATTTCCTCTATCTGCAAGCAGAGTGAATGAGGGAGTGGTTTTCAGCCCCGGGAAAGCCTTAGTGAGCGATAATAGCACCTATGCCGTTGCTATTTTCAAACTGCAAACAGGGCCAGGCGCAAGCTATAATGAACCGGGATCAGGCAGTTAGTCGTCAGCGATGAGCGCGCAGCCGTTTCCTTTTACAGTGTCACTTTGCTCTGATACTAATCCACTGCATTGATTAAATCGGCTTGGGCTGTAACAAAGTATGGATTTCATGAGCCTAAACTTTAACGAGACCTTATGCATGCCTAATAACCAATTGCAAAACTACAAGCGAATTATCAGCCGTTACATCCAGGCCAAAGATCAAAATCGACCGCATTTATTAACCAAAGTGTTCAGTGGTAACGCGCAGTTACAAATGCAAGTAAACAGCGAAAATATCGCCTTTCCTAGCCAGACTCATGGGCTGCAAGATATTACCCAGGTACTGGTCAAAAATTTTGGTCAGAGCTATGAAAATATCTATACATTTTGCATCAATGAGAGCGTCACTGTTAAAAATGGACTCTTAAAGTGCCAGTGGCTGGTGGGGATGTCTGAAAGAGAAACGGGTAGCTTACGCATAGGTTTTGGCGACTACCACTGGCAGTTTTCAACAGCTGATGATGTTTTAGTCGATAGCTTGATGATTAAAATTGAGCAGATGTTGGTATTGAGCCCTGAACACCAGGATGCGTTAATGTACCCGTTGGAAAATTTAACTTATCCATGGTGTAGCCGCCAGAGTTTAATTGATCAGTTGCCAGATTTAACGGTATTGCAACCTCTGAAGTCGGTGTTATGAGTTAACTATCACCTCAGCCACATTAGCGTCACTGTCATACAGCCCAGGGAATATACTTAATAGTAAGATACCCTTGTTAGCCTGTGAGGACGTACTCAAGCCAACCCCATGTCTTGAAAATTTTCCAAGCCCGGAGCTGCCACCGAACTTATGTGCATGTTCTTTTTTCAACAGGCTTTTTAATTACCATTAATAGATGTAAAGATGCCGATATCGCACAAAGATCTACAACGTATAAACAGAGCAGTTGAATACGCCGAAAAGAATTTGGGCCAAATGATTAGTGTAGCGGCCATGGCCAGACAGGTGAACATGTCTGAATTTCATTTTCACCGTACCTTTAAAGCGGTGACTAATGAGCCATTTAACCAGTTCATGCAACGCAAAAGGTTAGCCCAGGCTCTGTTTGAATTGCGCGCGCCGCAACAGCAGAGTATTCAGCAGATCGCCCTTAACTGCGGCTTTTCGTCACAGGCGAACTTTGCCAAGGCATTTGGCAAATATTTTGGTTTTAGCGCATCCACTTATCGCAAAGGCGACAGCAACAAAAAAAGCAAGAATGGAAAACTATCCAGCAAAATTGGAAAAACCCTGCAACCGCAAAATTTATATCATGGCAACTTATCAAGCAAAGACAGGGAATTGCTAAAAGAGCAGTGTAAAGGCATACAAATAATAGAACTGCAAACTCAACACTATTGTTATGTCGCTAGCACTGAAGGTTATCACTTGAGTGGAATTGTGCAGGCTTGGGCCAGGTTAGCTGAACTGTTAGCCAGTTTAGAAGTACCTTTCCAAGGTGATAACCGCAATGTTGGTTTTTGCCAGGATAATTACTTTTTAACCCCTTTTGAGCAGTGTCGGTACGAGGCGGGTTATCAAATTGATGATCCTCAGGCACTGCTAGATAAAAATATAGCGCTGCGAACTCTGCATGCAGGGCGTTACTTAAGTGCCCGCTTTGCCGGTAAAATAAGCCAGTTAAGGCACCCTTTTTATCTGTGGTTATTCAGTGAATATATACCCTCAAAGCATATATTAGTGGCTGGTAAGACAGTGATGGAACGCTATATAAGCGTTGATACAGAAAGAGACCAAATAGAATTAGAAATATTAGTCAAGGTTCATTGAGGAAACGACGAACAACAGTGATGACCTGTTCGCATATTCCATAGCAATATCTGTCAGGAATTTCTGCAGGAATTGCTTAAGATGGCCTTTTAGATTATCCAGTAGCAGGTTAAAGATGAGCGAAGCAGTGACAGATCATAAGCAAAATAGCACCGATGAAATGCTTAACGCGCCAGTATTTGGCTTATTTATGCGCATGGCGATGCCGATTATTATAGGTCTGTTAGTCAATGGCCTGTATAACTTTGTAGATGCTATTTTTATTAGCCGCGCAGTCGGAACAGAGGCCATTGGTGGGGTGTCTGCCGCTTTCCCTGTACATATGGTATTGATCAGTATCAGCGCTATGATGGCCGGTGGTATGGCCTCAATACTGTCTCGCCGGCTCGGTGCGGGAGAGGGGCAGCAGGCCGATGCAATTTTTAGCTCATCACTGTTTCTGGCCGCGATGGTGGGTTTGTGCTGCACCGCAATCATACTTATCTTTAAAGTACAGATTTTTAGCTTGTTGAAATTGCCCGCTGCACTGCAAGGTTACGCCATAGAATACATCACTCCTATCGCTCTGTTTACTGCCGTGAGCTTCTGCGCTGGTATTATCAGTGATGCCTTTCGCGCGGAGGGAAAAACAATGGAAATGATGAAGTTGATGGCTCTCTCCTCGCTGTTAAACATTGTATTAGATGCGTTGTTTTTATTTGTATTCGAATGGGGTGTGGCAGGCGCTGCATGGGCGACTGTGATCGCGATTTGTGTATCATTTTTGTATTCAATCAAGATACTTTCCTCTGGCAAGCACCTGATTAATTTTGACTTGCAGTATTTTAAGCTACAGGGAAAAATCCACTTAGAGGCTCTGTCTCTAGGGATTCCAGTGTTTTTATCTTATACCGGCTATGCGGTAATGCTGATGTCAGTTAACTTTGCTATCGTAAATGTCGCCAGCGACGGTGCGGATTTGTTGATCAGTGGACACGGCATTTTCAACCGCACATTTATGCTGATTTTCTTGCCGGTGCTGGGGATGATGATCGCTTTTCAAACCTTTGCCGGATTTAATTACGGGGCTAAGCGCTACGACAGAGTAGCAGAAGTATTGAAAGTGTCGATACTCACCAGTGGTGCTTATGCGCTGATCTGGAGCGTACCTATGTTATTTAAATCCGAATGGATCTTTCAGATATTTACCACCGATCAGGCTCTGATCGAAGCGGCCGCGAGTATCTCAAGTGTGGTCTTTATCGGTTTTGTCACTGTCGGTATTGGCATGATGTGCCCGGCACTGTTTCAGGCACTGGGCTTCGCCAAGCCTGCGGCTCTGCTAAATGCTTTTCATACCTATGTACTGTTATTACCGGTGTTGTGGATTTTCTCCAATAAATTTGGTGTGCCGGGAATATGGTGGACTTTTCCGGTGATAGATCTGATCGCTACAATAGTTGTCGGCAGCTATACCTACCAGTTTATGCGTAAGCTAACTCGCGAGCCACAGTTAGCCGCAGGCTAGTTATAGAATTTAGCGGACTTATCTACCTCTACGGAATATCAATATCAACGAAGAGGGTTTTATTCGCAGAGCATTGTGCCAACAGCTACTAATACAGCGCTGTTGGCCAATACTTTCTTTGGGGAAGCTGAATGTTAATCAGCAGTTTGCTATCGATAGTGAGCATAATCCTAAATGCTATTCTCTCTATTCTACAAAGTGGTTGTTGCCTGACCTAGACACAGCTGAAATGTTTGGCATCGCTGTATGCTACCTGTGCCAGACTTTTTTTAGCCAAATGTTACCCGGGAGAGAGGATGTTTAAAGCGCTCTACTTTGATTTAGATAACACCTTGATTCATCGCCAGCGCAGCATCGAGCGCTACGCTGAGGTTTTTGTAGAGCACTTTGCAAGCTCTTTAAATTCGGCATCGGCAACATCTATTGCGCAGATTATAAAAGGGGTTGATAACGGCGGTTATCTTGTCGCCAACTCGGGTTATAGCAGTATTAAGCAAGCGGTGGCAGATAAGCTACATCGTCAATTTCACAGAGAAATCCGCGTCGAAAAATCAGCGTTGTTAGCGCATTGGCTGAAGTATTTTCCAAGCTGCAGCGTGGCTATGGCGGGGGCGAATCAACTGCTTACACAGCTAGACCAACAAGAGATGCATATAGGAATCATCTCCAACGGTGCACAGGCAAGTAGACTGGCAACCGCCAGAGCGCTGCAGGGGTATCACTGCGTGGATCAGTTGCTGAGTTCTGGGGAAGCCGGCATTAAAAAGCCTGACCCACAAATATTTCAGCGGGCGATGACAGCGGCTGGTCTCACAGCACAGCAGTGCTGCTATGTTGGCGATCATCCACTTAACGATATTCAGGGGGCCAGGAGTGCAGGAATGACAGCAATCTGGCTAAAAGGTTTTCATCCCTGGCCAGCGGGGCTGGAAGATCCCGAATACAGCATAGCTTCACTCGATGAAATAGCTTCTATAATATTCCCTACTAAGTGTACTGAGAGCGCAGTCAATTAAACGTTCCCGGCTTTAAGTGCCTGCTGCACAAAAGTTAAAAAACAATCCAGTTTTGCCGAGGTTCGCCGATGTTGTCGGTACAGGGCACTGACTGTCGACGTTGACTGTATTTCGTCGCTGAGTACTTCTACTAGCTGCCCGCTGGCAATTAAACTATCGGCGAAGTGCGAGTAGATATTGGCAATGCCCACACCACGCAGAGCGGCTTCCATTAATACAAAAGTGTTGTTGCTGTACATTTTTCCGCGCAATTTTATCTGACTATCGATAAAGCCCCAGTGGTTGCGCATATCGGTACCTGACTTAAACATAATCAGCTGGTGGTTTTTTAAATCTTCGATCTTGCTGGGTGTTCCCCACTCTTGCAGATAACCTGGGGAGGCGACCATGACTAAGCGCATTTGCAACATATCGGTTTTATACAACGCGCTATCTGAGAGTTTGGTCCAAGTGCGAAAGGCAACATCAATATCATCCTCAATCAAATCCATCACTTTGTTACTTAGGATGATATCCAATTCGATTTGCGGGTGCGCCAACATGAAATCCAGCGCAATTTTACTCAGTAAGTTTTGGCCTAATACTACCGGAGTAGTGATGCGTAACAGGCCCTTGGGGGCACCGGTCAGCTCTTTTATTTGATTGTCCAGTGCTTGCCAGTCGCTCAGCAGTCGTCTGCCTTGTTTATAGTAAATGTTACCGGCATCGGTCAAGGCCATAGACCTTGTGGTTCTGTACAACAGTGTTTGATCTAGCTCGGCTTCTAGCTGGCTGACTGCTTTACTGACTGAGGAGCTTGGAACTTGTAAATATTTTGCAGCTTCGGTAAATGATTGCTTGTCCACTACTTGACAGAATATTCTTAATAAGTGGTATTTATCTGTGGTACGTCGCATTTATATATTCTTTTAAAGAAATAATATGTTTGATTATAGGGTCTTTGTGCATGTTAAGAAACTAGTAGAATCAGCTTTTTTCTGTAGCAAAGGGGATAACATGTCCAGTAAATTATTTTTTGGCTCGCGTCTGGCAGTTTCTTTAGGAGATCAATTTTTGTTATTTGTAGTGCCAATCATGGTGTTTCAAATTACTCAGAGCATTGCCTGGTCGAGCCTGGCTTTCGCTTTAGAAACAATCCCCAGGGTTGTTTACAATCCTTTCGCCGGAATAATAGGTGATAGATATTCTCCTTTAAAGGTGGTTAAAATTAGCTTGTGGCTGAGGTCGATGTTTTGCGTAGCGGCAATTTTCTTCTCTTGGCTGCTGGGGGAGGGTGCGCTGTTAAGCATTATTGTATTGTTATCGGCGCTGGTGGGGTTGGCTTCTACCCAGGGCTTTATTTCCACAGAAGTACTATTGCCTAAAGCATTTAAAAAGATTCCTTTTGCCCGAATTCAAGCTTGGGTGCAGTCGGTCGATCAACTGTCGATTATTTGCGGGCCCCTATTGGCGGCCGTAGTGTTGCAGTATTTCAGCTGGCAAAGCGTGATAATAGTTGCCTGCAGTCTGTTCGCAATCGGTCAGTTGCTATTTGCCTTGAGCAGTATCAGGATAAAAGATGATGACAATACACTGGCAACGGACGTTGCAGGGGTGCCTGCGAATAATCAGTCAGTCATCCAACAGTTACGACGCTCACTGGATTTATTGTTGGGCAACAAAGTATTACTAGGCGTAGTGGGGCAAACGGCACTGGTCAATTTAGTGTTTGGCGCAGTCATGGCGACCGCAGCGGCATTTGTCACAGGTAAGTTCGCAATGCCCGCGACATCTTACGGGTTACTGCAGATGATGGGGGCACTGACTTCAATTGCTGTACTGAGTTTAACGGCACTTTTTGTCAATAAACTTGCCCTGAGGAGCATAGGTTATATCTCCTTCAGCTGCATATGTTTTGGCGGAGCTCTGTATGCACTCGGTGACAATTACTGGCTGTTTTTTATTGGATTCATGATAGTGCTGGGGTTTGATGGCATGTTTAATGTGTACATTCGCACCACCAGACAAGCCATAATTGCGCCGGCAGATTACGGTAAAATTACCGGTGTGATCATATTCTTTAATAATTCAACCAAACCTGTAGCGGGGTTGCTGATAGGTGCGTTTAGTGGATTGCTCAGCGCTGAAACAGTGATAGTAGCGCTGGTGCTCTGCTGTGCTGTATTAGGA
>MABF01000209.1 GCA_002163025.1 'Osedax' symbiont bacterium Rs2_46_30_T18 | reverse complement strand
GGCACATGTAAGCAACCGGATCAGCTTTATGGCCGCTTTATTAAAGGATCTTAAATGCTCAACTATCTAAATAGTGCTTATTGAGAGTTAATGCAGTTTTTAACCCAAGTCCCGGCACATGTAAGCAACCGGTATCAGCTTTATGGCCGCTTTATTAAAGGATCTTAAATGCTCAACTATCTAAACAGTGCCCTAGTCGCCCTGCAGTTTTTAACCCAAGTGCCAGTGCATTTTAAACAGTACCCGGATCAGAAAACTGCGGCTGCTTCGCTGATTTTTTACCCGGCAATTGGCCTGCTTATTGGTTGTCTTTTAGTACTGGCTGCCAGTTTGTTTAGCGCTGTTCCGGCAATGCTTAGTGCCGCAATGCTGTTGAGTATTTGGGTGGCGATTACCGGAGCGCTGCATATGGATGGACTGGCCGATAGTTGCGATGCCTGGATGGGCGGGCAAGGTGATACCCAGCGGACCTTAGAAATAATGAAAGATCCCTGTTCTGGCCCTATCGCAGTGGTTACTTTAATTTGCCTGCTACTGTTAAAGTTTACTGCGCTGCTGGCAATATTGGAGTTGCAGCAGTATCATTTGCTGCTACTGGCACCGTTAATTTCACGCTCAATGTTACCGTTATTACTACTCAATACGCCTTATGTCCGCGCCAACGGAATTGGCGCATCACTGGTGGCTAACGCGCCGAAAACCTTAGTCTATATGGCAGCGGGGTGCGGTTTAGTGATTGCATATGCGCTGGGGTCGCTGACCGTTTTGATATTTGCTGCACTCGGATTTTTGGCCCTGCGTATGCTGATGATAAAAAGACTGGAAGGCTTAACCGGTGACACCGCCGGGGCCAGTATAGAGTTGGTTGAAACTCTAGTGTTGTTGAGTGTAGTTATCAGTATTTATTAAACTCACTTAGTTAGGTGAGATCTAGACCTTAATTTTTAAAATATAAAGAGAAGAAATTGAATATTCCAAAGTACGTATATACCGACACAGATAAGTACGGCGACATCGCCGTTATCGATGAGGGTGATCGGCGCATATTATCCTTCGCAGTGGGTGATGAGCAAAGTGTGCAACTAAAAGCGCAACCACATGTTTTGCAGCACTCTTATACCCAGGCGATGATGTTATCACTGTTGTTTTGTCAGCCAAAGAGAGTTTTGCTTCTGGGCCTGGGTGCCGGTTGTATGTTGAGTACCTTACACAGTGTTATACCTGGTGTTCGCATCAGCGCGGTGGAAGTCAGGCAGAGTGTTATCGATATTGCGAAACGTTATTTTCGACTACCCACCAGTAAAAAAATCGATATTCACTGTGCTGAAGCCAGCGAATTTTTAGCATCTGGGATGACGAAAAAAGTAGACCTGATTATGACGGACCTGTATCGGGATACCGGAATGGATGAAGTGCAGGTTAGTAAAGAGTATCTTGATCTGTGTACTGCGCAGCTCAAAGTCAATGGCTGGCTGGTAATCAATTGCTGGGGAGAGAGTAGCGAGCATCTTCAGCTACTGGATTATCTGGCAGTAGATTATGCGGACGTGCGTCATTGTGAATCTGGTGACGGCAATTTGGTGATCTTTGCCGGACGACAAAAAGACCTGAAAAGTCAGCCAGATTTAAGAGAATTAGCGCTCAAATTCTCCTCACTATTAGAATTTAATCTACAGCGTTTTCTGTCAAAAATAGAATGAAAAGAGACTGTTTTTTGGTAGGAATATCAAGCAATAAGGACTAATATACAAGCTTGCTGGCAGTCCCTTTGCCAGCGGCGTTATCACTGCGATAGCGCCTCTCATAAACCGGTGTCAGTTTTCAGTATTTATAGGATTGGTAACGCTCGATCAGCACCAATCCTATAATATTATTGAGGATTGCAGCATGCACAAAATAGTCATTGTCGGAGGTGGAGCCGGAGGCTTAGAACTCGCCACTAAACTAGGCGCGCAACTCGCTAAAAAGCGCTTAGCCGAAATAGTCTTAATCGATCAGAACAGGGCGCACATCTGGAAACCGCTACTGCACGAAGTGGCCACCGGTTCACTGGATACCAGCATTGATGCTGTGGTATACCATGCCCACGCGGCAAAACATCACTATCAATTCTGTCTCGGGCGTTTTGTCGATTTAGATCCGCAACGTCGCACTTTACGGCTGGCGGCTGCCTACACTGATGAGGGCCAGCAAATTCTGCCGGATCGCACTTTTAGCTATGACACACTAGTACTGGCTATCGGCTCGCAGAGTAATGATTTTGCCACTCCCGGGGTAAAACAACACTGTCATTTTCTCGACTCGCCAAAACAGGCCGAAAAGTTTCACTACGCGTTGCTCAATCAGTTCTTACGTATTAACCAAAGTGATCAGCCTCAGAGCCTTAACATTGCCATTGTCGGAGCCGGTGCCACTGGGGTGGAACTGTCGGCGGAGTTACACAATGTCACTAAGCTGCTGAAAAATTACAACATGGGGAACATGAAAAATGAGCAGCTAAAAGTCAACCTGATTGAAGCGGGTCCCCGAATACTCTCCGCGCTGCCTGAGCGAATCAGTAGCACAGCCCGAAAAGAGCTGACTGAAATGGGGGTGCAAGTACGTGAGAGCACTAAAGTTAAACAGGCGGGTAGCGAGGGCTTTATTACCAGTGAAGGTGAAACCATTGCCGCCGATCTGATGATCTGGGCGGCGGGTATAAAAGTCCCTGATTTTATTAAGGACTTAGAGTTATTTCAACTCAATCACCTCAACCAAATTATTGTTAAACCCAGTTTGCAGTCGAGTATCAGCGATGATATTTATGTCTTGGGCGACTGTTGCGGGTTTCAAAACGAAGATGGCTCCTGGGTGCCGCCTAGGGCGCAGTCAGCTCATCAGATGGCAGACAAAGTGCGGGAGAATATTAAAGCGCGGTTGGCCAATAAAAAACAGAAAAATTACCGCTATCGCGACTATGGATCGCTAGTGAGTTTATCTCGCTTTGGCGCCGTGGGCAGTCTGATGGGTAATCTAAGCAAAAAGAGCATGTTCATCGAAGGGCATTTAGCCAGAGTCATGTACGTATCATTGTACCGCATGCATCAGATTGCCATTCACGGTTGGGCTAAAGCGCTGTTAGTCGTAGTGGCAGAAAAAGTCGCCAAAGTGGTAAGGCCGAAGATGAAACTGCACTAGTTAGCCGGTAACTGCCACCCCTGTTTGGGGTGGCTAGAACAGTAATTTACCGGCCTATTAAGCTTTTCGTTCAAACAATAATTGAGTGTTTTCCGTCACTGCGGCCGTAGTACTTTCCTCTAGCTGCTGCAACATACTTTTCAATGACATTTGATGTTTCCAGGTAATGGTTTGAATCTCAATAAAGGCATTGGCCATCGCCGCCAGATCACGGTTTAAACTAATGCTTAAAGCACTGGAAAAATCCAGAGCCAGCGGAGCGCTGTTGGGTAACAGAATCAAAAAGCTATCTCTGTGCCACTGGACTACCTCGCTATTGACTAAGGTGTCCTGCATGATTTTCTGGCCAATACTAAAGACGATGCCCTCTGTGACGCAGTCACCATAAGTCAGCTGTAACTGCTCAAAATCGGTGATTTTCAGCCGCACTAAGGAAAAAGGATCAGCGGTATAGCTGGCGTGTTGATGCCAGGACTGCAATAAAACTTTTCCCGCTGTGCGACTTAATATATTGGCCAGTGGGTTCTGATCAGCCAGCTTGCTATACGCCTGACTGATTTTATTGACATCTTTGATCCTGCGGTAGGCGAAGATGGATATGCTGAATGCCAGACTGACACCGAGCGGAACAATCTCATCTAACTGCCAATGTTCGTATTGCCTGGAGGCGTGATAAAGAAATTCCAATACCTCCCACTGGATGAAAAGGAACAAGACCACAACATTAAACACCAGCAAAGCGACCACATCTTTGAAATAAGAATCACTTTTAGTGTACAGGTACTTATCCATCGAAATATCCTTTTACGATGTCGGTTTTCTTATTTTTTAACCCGGCTGTTAATATAATTTAGTTATCAGATGGTATGTTGGTGCCGCTGCAGCACATTTGTGACTAGCCCTCTAAAAAAGGGCGATTTAGACATCATACATAATTTATTAAAAAGTAAAAGCTACTGGCTAAAATGGTATGACGACCTTACCAAGGCAAGCTGAATTGTTGATTGAAATAAGAATCGTTTAAATTAAATATTCATTAAAAGTTAACAAAGCTACAGCCGTATCATTAAAACTGACGACGGCTGGACAAAAAATTGAAATTATAGCGAGCGGCTAAGCTCTTGGTTTTCTGCGCCTGAAAATAATTTTGTAGCTGTTTATCAATCAATCTCTTTGTTGCTAATCAATCATTCACTTTTTTTGCATATTTGCCTTATTGCTTATTTACATATTTGGCATATTCTACAGTAATGCTGACGGGAAACTTTACTGTCTTCAGACACTCGATGTGTGTTAATTACTTTGGTCAAATTATTGAAATTTAAGTAGTAATGTGGAGTATTGGTTTTAATGATATTTAATGAACACGGTGTATTCAAAATAAGTGTTGAAGCTAAAGTATTATTTATAGATGCGACAGGCCCGTTTAATGAAGAGAGTGTCAAGCATTACAACAAAGACTTGGAGTCGTGCATTGTGCAGCTTGAAGCCAGCCAATGGAATCAAATAGTCTCTTTTCATAAAATGAGTATATTTACGCCTGAAGCAGAAGGCCGTCTCACAGAGACTCTCATCAAAAGAAGGTCGAGAGGATTGATAGCTTGTGCTGTAATATTAGCGGATGCTGATTTTAAATCTTCGGTAAAAGAGCAATTGAGTCGCTGTTACCGCAGTGCTGAAGTAGAACATCAGTATTTTGATTCGATGGCTAAAGCTCAACAGTGGATACGTGGTTTAGACTCATCGCTTACTTTTTAGAATATTGACCTCAGATTAAGATATTTGAGGTCAAAGTAACTATACATTTACAATTAGGTTAGAGAGCATTTGACCCATTCCTGCTATTGCTACTTACCTACGTCCGTGTAGGTAAAATAGCCGAACGCTTTATAGCTCGCCGCAGGGGTATTCAGAGCTTTTTGATCGAATGCCTAGCTCAGCCTCGGGCATGATAACTTTCGACAGACACAGGCTTTTGCTGCATGTAAAGTCTAAGTGCTTAGACTTATGTAGGCAATCGGCATGTCTGTCGTTAGCATGCCCTAAGGGCACGATGCCTAGAACTGGGAATACTGTTGAAGCGAGTTCTGAATGGCAGAGTAAGCTATGCCAGCTGTGAACGGGGTAGGACCACTATTTAGCGCATGTGGTTTGATATAAATTCAGTGTTAAAGGTAATTTAGCGTGGATAGCGAACGTGTGGAGCATAACATGAAAGAAAGTACTGAAGCCTCGGTCAGGTCCCGTACTATCGAAAAAGATAGTGAATCTTACCAATGGGTTACATTTATTATTAATAAAGAATTATTTGCTGTAGAGGCTCTGCAAGTTAGAGAAGTGCTAAAGTATAGTGAAATCACTCCTGTACCTAGTTCAAATGCTTATGTAAGTGGTCTTATTAATTTGAGAGGTAAAGTAGTCACCGTTATAGATACTCGAATAATGTTTAGCTTACCTCACGAAGAACCTAATGATAATACCAATATTATACTGGTTGATTTTAACCAAGAAGAAATGGTGGGATTTATTGTTGATAGTGTAGATGAGGTAGTTAACATTGCGATAAAGAGCATTGAGATCGCGCCAAGTTTGTCTGATGACGATGCAAAAAGTGGCTTTGTTAAAGGGGTTACTTTTTATAATAATAACTTGATCATTTTATTAGAAATCAAAAAAATCATCTCACATATCACACCCGTTATAGAGGATGATCAACAACAATATTAGTGATAAAAAATGATAAATTTAATGTAGTCCTACAGTTATTTACAACGGTAGATATTCGACAGCCGACTGTCACCAATCTCATTCATCTGGCGAGTTTGTGTTTGCTCGACATCCCGATAGGGCAGACCTCGCTCTGCCTCTGCAATATTACACAGCGCCTTAAAACTCTTAGGGCCAAAGAATCCATGTTAGCCGTAGGCCTGATAAAATAATTAAAAATGGCGGCTGCTGGATAAACAACTAAAATTAAATAGAGGAGAATTATCAAGCTGAAGTTCGCGGTTGCAGTCATCATTGCTTCAGTTGTATTTGAGAAAATAGGCAATTCTGGAAGACGCTGTGAGAGGTCCAATTGAAGAAAGTCTTGATCGTCGATGACGAGCCCCTTGTATTAAAATCACTTCAGCGGGTATTAAAGTCGCCCAATGTACAGATATTTTGTGCTGATAGCGCCTCTCAGGCACTTCAAGTATTAGCCGATCAGAAGATTGATGTAATACTTTGTGACTATGCGATGCCCAAGGTTTTGGGCACCGAGTTACTGGCTGATGTCGCCCGTCGATGGCCAGACACTCAACGGCTAATTCTCAGTGGCCATGCCGATTTCACGACTGTGTTAAAGTCCATTCAAAGCGGCGTAGTGCACAAGTTTTTAGCGAAACCATGGTCCAATGTGCAGCTGCGACAGCAAGTGCACAGTGCTCTGAGCAACAACCAGGCTGATAGCGAAGTAGCTGCTGTTGACGATAACTCAGCTACAGCTGGCAAGGCGTTGGATATGGAGCAGATTCGTCTGCAGGCAATCCTTAATACTGTGCCTGACGGTATCCTCAGTTACGATCAGCAAGGTAAAATCAAGTCAGTTAATCAGGCTCTGCTGCACTGTTTTGGCTATAGCGAAACAGAGCTACTGGGCGCCCAGATACAGCAGCTGATTCCCCAATATCATTTAGCCAGCAGCGATAATCGAACAGCGAAATTAGCGGGATTAAAAAAGACCGGTGAGGTATTTCCGCTGCAGTTGCGCAGCAGTGATATGAGCAGTCAGGGCTTTTCTCAACAGTTAGCTGTGATTACCGATTTGTCGAACTGGGCAGTCACTGAAACCCAAAACAAGCAGTTACTGGCGGCACTGGATAGCTGCCAGGATGGTTTTGCTCTGTTTAATGCCAGCGGCTATTTGATCCGCTGCAATCAAAAATTTCTTGACCTTTACAGCCGCTGTCGCAACGGGCCAAAGGTAGGCACCAGTTACCGCAGTTTTTTACTCGACGCTCTGGATAGCGGGTTGTTTCCCAAAGCTGTGGATGACAGAGAACACTGGCTGAATACTTTTGTCTCACCCAGTGCAGAGGGGGCTGAAATACAGTATCAATTGGATCAACAGCGTTGGATTCAGGTACGTCAAACATGTGCGGACAACGACTGTATGATCAGTTTTCACTTAGATATCAGCGCTACTAAGGCTATTCAGCTAGAGCTGCAGCAGGCGTTGCAACAAGCAAAGCAGGCCACCAGCGCCAGAGGAAAGTTCTTGGCAATGATGAGCCATGAAATTCGCACCCCGCTTAACTCCGTGTTGGGGCTGCTACAATTACTACACGAGAGTGAACTAAGTGACCAGCAACTAAAATACATAGAGACAGCCTCAGTATCAGGTAATAGCCTATTGAAGATAATTACCGATATATTAGATTATTCAAAAATAGAGGCAAACAAAATTGAGCTGCATCCCGATGCTTGTTCACTGCCTCAGTTAGCTGAATCAGTGGTGCAGATGTTGAGTGTTCTGCACTGCGATAAACCACTGTCACTACAACTACAGGTCGATGAAAATATAGCGGAAACGGTGTTGGTTGATGAGCTTCGATTGCGTCAGGTTTTAGTAAACTTAGTCTCCAATGCGCTTAAATTTACCCCCAGCGGAGAAGTGTTATTGAAGCTGCAAAAACAGGGTCAGCTAAACTATCATTTTAGTGTCCGTGATACGGGTATAGGAATCCCTAAAATACAACAGAATCAGATTTTTCAAGAGTTTAATTGTGGTCATGATAATAAGGGGAACAGCGGTACCGGTTTAGGGCTGGCTATTAGCCAGCGGATAATCCAGTTGATGGGCGGTTGTATCGAATTTAACAGTATTGAGCACAGTGGTAGCTGCTTTTATTTTTCTCTGCAACTACCCTCAATTGCCAGATCAGAGAAGCCTGATATCTGCTACTGGCAGTTTGACCCCGCGCCCGAGATATTGCTGGTGGATGATAGTCAGACTAATTTGTTAGTCGCTAGCCAAATGCTTGAAAGCGCGGGTATACATGTAAGTATTGCCAGTAATGGGCAGCAGGCAATATCAGCTTGTGAAAGGAAAATGTTTAGTATGGTATTGATGGATATTTCGATGCCGGTAATGGATGGGGTGACGGCCTGCCATAAAATAAAACAGCTATCCAATTATCTGAAAACTCCAATTTTAGCCTTAACCGCTTACGCAATGCGCGAAGATAAACAACGCTTTCTGGCGGCGGGGATGCAAGATGTAATTGAGAAACCTATCGACAAGCAGCTGATGTTAGCCACCATTGCTAAATATTTTCCGGGAGCACGCAGCGTTGTTAGAGTGCCTGCAGAAGGCCGTTCTGGAGGCACTGCTGCACCAGAGGACATTGAGTCTCCCTCCAGTCCAGAAGTTCCCAACGTCGATTGGCAGGCAGTGGAAAAATTGGCGACCGATACAAGCGAGCAACAATTACCCGCTCTGGTCGATATTTTCCTCCAGGACATAGAAAACAGATTGGTTAATATACAAAATCTGACTGAGCAGCAGATCAGCGGTCAGAGCAAAGAGGATTTACAGCGAGAGTTTCATACGATTGGCAGTAGTAGCGCTTTGTATGGTTTAGTGCAATTGAGTGCTATGGCTAGACAAATGGAAGCTCTGCTGCAGCAACAACAGCTTACTGAACCCGCTAAACTCACTGGGTTAATCAATCAGTTTGTCGAAGTAGCTCAGCAAAGCCTGGCTAGACTAGTGCAGTATTTGCAGTCAAGAAAAGACAACTGATTCAGTGTTGATTTTTACCGCGCTGTTATCTTTAGCGCCAGCTATTGCGTTTGCGATAAACAGTTGCTGCACTTATGCCCAAATAGTGGGCGGCTTTAGGCACATTACCCTGACAGATCTCAATGGCATGTTCGATGGCCTCGCGCTCCAAAATTGCCAGTGGCTGGATCTGATGTTCTTGATCAGAAAGCGACGCGGCAGTGTCTGTATTTGGCCTGTTAGAGGGGGCTCCTTGCTGCGCAGCAATATTTTCTACACTTCTTCGGGTACTGATTCTAGGCTCTGCTTGTAACAACAGTTTGTCCAGTGGGGCTGGTAGCATTTCCACACTCACTGTTTGTGCATTGCACAGTACGACTATATTGCGGATCACATTTTGCAGTTGGCGTATATTGCCCGGCCAGTGGTATTGACTCAATACAAATTCTGTTTGCGGATCAAAACTGCGGAAATCTTTATTCTCCTCGTTAGTGTACTGCGCTAAAAAATGTTGCGCTATTTCAATTACATCGTTGTCCCGATCACGCAGGGGAGGTAAATGTATAGGCAGTACATGTAAGCGATAAAATAAATCTTCGCGAAACAGTCCCTGATCAACCTGGTTTAGTGGATCTTTGTTGGTAGCACAGATGATGCGCACATCCACTATTTCAGTTTTATCGCTGCCCACTTTTTGCAGCGTACCGGTCTGTAAAAACCGCAATAGCTTCGATTGTAACGACAGCTCCATTTCACAAATCTCGTCGAGAAACAATGTACCGCCATCGGCTGCTTTGGCCAAACCATCACGACTGCTGAGGGCTCCTGTAAAAGCGCCTTTTACATGTCCAAAAATCTCGCTCTCTATTAACTCGTTGGGAATAGCGGCACAGTTTAAGGCGATGAAGGGTTTATTGCTGCGATTACTGCGTTGGTGCGCCGCCTCGGCGCAAATCTCTTTACCGGTGCCACTGTCCCCGGTGATAAAGATCGTTGCTTTGGAGCTAGCCGCACTATCGATCAATTGATAAACCTGTTGCATCGCCAATGAGGAACCGATAAAGCCACAAAACTCACTGCGGTCAATTTTTTCCTGGTAAATATCGACAATTTGTTTGAGTTTTTGGCTGTCACAAGTATTTTTTAAGGTGGTCACTAAGCGATCTTTATCAAAAGGTTTTAACAGATAATCTCTAGCGCCTAATTTCATCGCTGCAATGGCAGTATTCATTGAACAATCGCTAGTAGTGACTATGACATCTGCAGGGTGTTGACACTCCTGTAGGTGTTTAAGAATGTCTATGCCCGACATATCCGGAAGTTGTATATCAAGCAGAACTACATCGATGTGTTCAGTGGCTAAAACCTTCAGGGCTTGCTCCCCGGTCTCAGCCAGGGACAGATGATAGGGCAGCGACGATAGATAGGCCATATAGATACTCAGTAAACTGGGGTCATCTTCGACGAGCAAAACAAAAGTCATGTTTTTCTTGGGCATATAATGTCCTTAAAACTAACATCAAGGTGCTTAAAGTAATTGTGGGAGATGCAGGATTAATTCGTATGTTGCATACATATACTATAGTTCAAGAGTATGTTTCTATCGAATTGGTAAATTGAAGCGGCAGCGGTGGTGATAAGAGGGGGGATGTTAATATGGAAAAAGTATTTGCCCGTTGGAGTTTTGAGCCAAGCCTGGAGTCTGCGCAACAACATCGGCAATTACTGGCGGTTCAGTTAAGTGCACAAGCACTGCCCTTGGATACCATTGAAAATTTTCAGTTGGCTGTCTCTGAGCTGATTGTTAATCTGTGTCGTTACCCTCTGATAAAGGCCAAAAATGCCTCAGTGCAGCTATTGCGTACTGATGATTACGTCAGTTTAGAGCTGTACGATAACGGCGCAAGTTTTCGTAATTTTAGCCAGTACATCAATTCAGATCAGCCTATTGGTGCCGCAGAAAGTGGCATGGGACTTAAGCTGATCGACTCTTTGTTCGATGATTTGTTTTATGTTCCCGGCTGTTATCGTGATGACGGGTTAAATTTAATGGCGTTTAAGTACTACTTTAGCAAGGCAGTGCAAAAAAAATCTAACAGCATTTTGTTAGTCGATGATGATAAGGTCTATCAGGCCGTATTGACGGCTTACCTGGAAAAAGACTACCAGGTATATCAAGCAGACAGTGTCAGTCGTGGCTATGAGTTATTGCTGCGCCAGCAACCAGACCTGGTTATCTGTGATATTAATATGCCTGGTGGCGGCGGTGGCTATTTATTTGATTTGTTGCAACATGTCCCGGCGGTTGCCTGCACTTCTTTTATATACTTGTCCGGTTGTACAGATAGGCAATTAATCAGTGAAGCTCTATCCAGACCTATAGATGCCTTCGTCGAAAAGCCGGTGCAACGACAGCAACTGCTGCAGTTAATTGAGAAAACGTTGGAGCGACAGCGCTATTTATCCCAGCAAATGCACAGGGAGCTTTTTCAACGGGCAACTTTGGGGTTACAGCCACAATTACCGCGTAAAATTGCCGCTTTCGATTGTGCGCTGCGCCACTGTATTCCCCAGGAGGGTGGCGGAGATTTTGTTTTATTACATCAATCGCAGTTGTTAATGGCAGATCTGATGGGTCATGGCTTACAAGCCAAAACTTATGTCTATGCTCTAGCGGGTTACTTGCGCGGACTCTGCTCCGTCTTGTCTCAAGAACAGTTGGCCCCTTGTAAACTACTCAATGTATTGTCCAATGGCTTTGCTGACGATCCGGTGCTGCGCGAGACACTGGCGACTATTGCGGTGATCAATTTTAACCATAGGGAGTTAAGTATTGCCAGTGCCGGTCACCCGCAACCTCTGCTAATTAGTGCCAATACTATAACCTCAGTGCCTGTGCAGGGGCCGTTGTTGGGATTGTCTCAGGCGGGGTATAGAGAGCAGAGGATCCAACTGGCTCCTAATCAGAGGCTGTTATTGTACTCGGATGGTTTTTTGGATGCAGGTGAGGAGCCGAATCAAGAAATGCTGGATAACCTTAAGTACAGCGCTCAATTACCTCTGCAGCAAGCGGCGGATTTTCTTATGCAGTTAGTCTACGAGCGAGAATTACAGTCTGACGACTGCACCCTTGTACTGTTGCAGTTAGACCCGAACTACAAGGGCTAATGGCTTTACTGTTGGGCATACCAGTTTTCAAATCCATCAACACTTATCATGACAGTTACAAATCTTGACTGAGAAAATCACTGTGGCGCAGCTTAATGCGCACCTTGTTCATAAACCGTGGCAGCCAGCGGTCGAGCCTGTGGCTTTCTCTGATCAATTCGCTTTTTAAGCTGGGGGCGAACTGGTCATTCATCACTACACCAATCAAGTTGGCATCATTGGCTGTGAGTATCTCATTGGCCTCTTCAAGCTGCCCCTCGGTGTTTATATTGGTCAGGACATTGAGCAAGGTACTGTCGCTAGCAGAACAAATTAATGCGCCTGCTATTTCACCACTGCTGCTTAGCAGTAGCGGTGAGCAGTCGCAGAAGACCAGATCAAATTTTTCGCAGCTCTGCTTAAAAAAACTCTTTAATGTGTCCAGATCGTGAAACTCAACATGGTGCCCGGACTCCTTTGGCGTTGTTAAAATTGACAAGAAGGGCGTGACATTGAGCTGGATTCCGCGCTGCCAGCTCTGCTCTATGGGTAACCATTCACTGCGTTTTAACCCGGGTAGCGTGTGCAACTTTGGATGGCTAATATTGAGTTCGATTAACAGGACTTTTTTCCCTGAACTGGCCGCTCGCCTGGCCAGAGCCAGGGCAAGGGTAGTGTTTCCAGAGTGCGCTTGCAGTGAACAAATGGCGATCTGCTGCAGTGACAAACGAACTATATGGGCGTAAATGGTTTCTAATTGGGTACTTAATTGTAGATCGATCATTGCAAGCCCCTGTTTAAATGCCAACTAAATGTGCAAAAGAGATAACGGTCATCGATTCGCGTAAGGTGCTGACAAATCGATACCAACCACTCTGTTCTTTACTGGGCACATAGAGAGTGTCTCCGGCTTTGATGACAGGCAATTGGTTGAAATCAGCCGATTTAGAAAAAGCTACCAGATCGAATTTCTGCGCTTTTGTTTTGCCCGCATCAGCAGAGATAATCATAATTTTGTGTTGCAGTGCCTGATCGTGTGGGCCACCGGCCTCTGCCAATAAATCTAGCACTGTCATATGGCTGGCAAAAGTATAGCGACCGGGCCTGGCAACAGCGCCCAGTACTCTGACCACTGACTCTTTAGGTTTTTCCAGCCATGCACGGTTGCGTCCAGGGATAAAAATAACGTCCTGATTCAATACTTGTGGTAACAGCTTCTCATTACCGCTTTGGAAGAATAAATGCAGGTCTAGCGAAGAGACTTTATTGTCGCCGTTTTTGCGGTGAGTAATGCGGATATTAGCTAAGTCAGCGTGCTGAGTAGGGCCCTGTGCTGCTGCTAATATGTCTAAAAAGTTCAGTTCGGGGTTAAATGCGTACCTTCCCGGGGCCCCAACTTCCCCTAATATATAAATCGACCTGTCACTTGATTGACGCACCCACTGGGAGCGGTTGTCGTTAGGGTCTTTGGGTAACTCGGGAATAACCACAGTATCACCGGCGCGTATTTTTGGCACAGTGCTAATGTCTCCCCCACGTTCCAGAAACTTTTTCAGGTCAAAGGTTACAGTAGTAGCGACTTGGTTTTTACCTGTGTGCAGTACTTGCAGATGTGAAGTGTCAGCTGCGGCAACCGGTCCGCCGGCGTGAGCGACTAGATCAAGCAAGGTCATTTCACTGGCCCATTCATAGCGACCGGGGCGATTTACCGCTCCTATAATACGCACAGCACGGTTTGTGGCGATTTTAAGCCAGCTCTTTTCATTCATATCGGTTTTTTCTGGTACTAAGATGGCATCGCCTGGATTTATTTGAGGAAGCTGACCCCTTGAGCTCCCCTCAGTATGACGCTGTAAATCAAAGCGACTGACACGACCGTTACTGTGCAATATACGTATCTGTCGGGTCTCTGCAAAACGGGTAGGGCCACCGGCCGTCGCCAGTAAGTCGAAAAAACTGGTCTCAGGCTTTATCTCCAGTGCGCCAGGTTTAAATACTTCACCTATGACATAGGCGGTACGGACACCGCTTTGCACTTGATCAGAGGCTTGCGGGACAAAGATCACATCGCCACGGTGTACTTTAGGCATGAGCTTTTTGTCGCCAGTGTCTAAGTATTCACGCATATTAAAGGGGAAGGGCTCGCCTTTGTGGATCACTCGAATTTGTTCGATACCCGCATAGCGTGTCACACCGCCAGAGCGCATAATCATATCGACAATATTAGTGTCTCCCTTGTAGCCAAAGGTACCGGGGCGATGAACTTCGCCAAACACAGTCACGGAGTCTTTGGCACCACCGGCATCACCTGAGGCCAGCAACGTCTTAGCGTCAAAATCGACCTGCACGTTACCAATGAGTGGCGAGGCGGGAATAAAGATGGTATCTAAAGGTTGCAGTTTAGGTAACAAACGAGAATCTCCGGTATCTAAGTACCGTTTAAAATCAAAGTTGATCACTTTAGAGTTACGTCTTATTTGCAACTTATTCAACTGCGCTCCCTGGGCTAAACCACCGGCACTATTAATGGCCATCTGCACGTTGGAGTTAGCGGGCAAATCAACGGGCCCCGGGGTTTTTACATAGCCCAGGACAGTCACAGAAAGACGCCGCTCCTGGAGCCGGATACTAAACTTAGACAAGTCTTTGTAGACGGTTTTTAAGTGCCTGACTAAGATGATTTTTGCCCGGTGAATAGTTTTGCCTTTAAGGTTCACTGCGCCAATTTCTGGCAAGGTGATATTGCCGTTAAGGTCAATCTGAAAACTTTGATTAAAAGACTGTTCGCCCGGAAATTTAATTTTTACAATATCTCCGGGAAGCAGTTCCTGTGCCATCACAGGCTGTACTAGCAGTGCCAGCAGTATTAGGGTTCTTAATATAATTGTTAACATCATCTGCTCCTATTAATAGTAGATAGTTAAGCAGGCATATAGAGGAGAGACTCTGCCTGCTGGGTAACTGTTGTGGCCTTGTCGTTTTAGGTAAGAGATGCGTTGATATCAATAGTGCGATCGACCCTTAAGTGGCGTAGCAGTTTTAGCGGCTGCCCTTGAGCACCAATGATTTTCAAATTTCTATTATCTATGCGCATACGCTTAAACAAGAACACGACGGCGCCTATTCCCGATGAGTCAAGAAAAGGCACATAGGAAAAATCCAGCTGTATATCACAGGAAGATTTGGCCAGCAGGTCGAAATCCGCTCTTAAATATTCAATGGCGGCTGCATCTAAATCACCGCTGATGCACATACGAAGTTCAAGGTTGTTGAGTTGCTGTTTCTGTACTTTAGTCATGTTGTGACCCTCCAACTAAGAAAGATGTGATCAAGATCGGTATGACATTGGCTTTTATTTATTCACATATTTCCTTACTTTTGGTACCTCTGGACCTGTTATGAATAAATGCACTACCTAATCAAAGTAATGACCGAGATACTGGAGAGCGTTTATCGGGTAGCAAAGACCCTGAGTTTTTTGCCTCGCAGTTGGTATTACTTAACATAATTTGTCCAGAGGTTAACTAGAGAAAGCATAAACAATGCCATAAGTGTAAGATGTTGAAAAATATTGATATATTTCTATTTGAGAGGGTTTTTTAAGAGACTGAAATGGGTTGCTTGCAATATGAGAATCAAATTGAGAGGTTGAATATAGTTGTGAGTTGGAAGTCGTGAGCCGTAAGCTAAGAGCTAAGAGCTAAAAGCAGAAGCAGAAGCAGAAAATAAAAGTTGTTAGTCATTATTAGTGGAGATACAGCGGGAGCTATTTATGCTTACATTCAAATGAGGGTATCGGCTACATGGCGCTACTGGGGTAAATAATTATCGGCTTAGCATCATCCACAGCGACGCCCAAATTTAAAGTGTTTAAATAATTTTCAAGCCTATCTAGGGGTGATGCATATATAGGTTTGCTAGATA
>MABF01000222.1 GCA_002163025.1 'Osedax' symbiont bacterium Rs2_46_30_T18 | reverse complement strand
GCCTGCGGTATGTTGGGCTCGAGACAGGGCTGGATTGAGGCGAGTTACGACAGTGCCCCCTGCGCTCCCGGAACGGTGTTAACCAAGGCACCGGTTAGCGATCCGCGCATTGATGTGCACATCTGCCCGGGGATCAAACAGTTAGCTCCCGCCGATGTAATGCGCGGTGAAGAGACTCAAGTAGCTGGCTTATTAAAAGATGCAGCGGACCTGAACACAGTGGTTTGCCTGCCTGGCACGCACTGTAAATGGGTGCGCATAGTCAATGGCAAGATTAGTGAGTTTCAAACCTTTCTCACCGGTGAACTCTACGGTTTACTGGCCGAACAGTCGGTATTACGCCACTCTCTGGACACCACTGCCTGGGATGAACAGGCCTTTAAGTCTGCTATCGATGAAAGCATGGCACAACCGCAAAGCATCAGCACACAACTCTTTGCCCTGCGCGCCCAGACGTTGATTGGCAACTTATCTGGGGCTGCTGCCAATGCCCGGCTATCCGGTCTGTTAATTGGCCTGGAGCTGGCAAACAGCAAAGATTTCTGGTCTGGCCAGCAAGTAACCATTATTGGCGAGAGCCGACTTAGTGAGCACTACAACATGGCGCTACAGATGCAGTGTGTCACTACGGTCCAGGCCAACAGTGAAACTATGACTTTAAAAGGGCTGAGCTTAGCCCACCGACAATTAAATGGAGCCTGAGATGCAACAGCGTCAGATAATCGCCATATTGCGTGGTATTGAACCCAAAGATGCCCTAGCCATCGCCGAAGTGTTAATAGCGGCAGGCATCACTAAGATAGAAGTACCGCTAAACTCACCACAGGCGCTGGAGAGTATTCGTTTAATGGTCGATAGTTTTGCCGAGCGCGCCACTTTTGGCGCCGGCACGGTATTGTCTGTCGCAGATGTCGAAGCGGTAGCGCAGACCGGTGCCAGCATGATAATTTCGCCCAACTGCAACATTGATGTTATCGCACGCACTAAAGCGCTAAATTTACTCTCTTATCCAGGCGTTCTTACACCCAGTGAATGCTTTAGCGCCATGGATGCCGGAGCCGATGGTCTAAAAATATTCCCCGCCTCTATCATAGGTCCCGCCGGTGTCGCGGCGATGTCGGTGGTCATTCCTAAAAGCATGCCTATCTACGCCGTCGGCGGTGCCAGTGCCGATAATTTCGAGCAGTGGATCAAAGCGGGTGTACAGGGGTTTGGTATCGGCTCTGCACTGTATAAACCCGGTTACAACGCCGCTCAAGTACAAGAGATTGCCCGGGGGATGGTGGCGGCCTACGACAACGCCAAAGGTTTGTAATGCACGTTTTTGATCAAAGCCCCTGCCAGCTGGGCGAAGGGCCGCTCTGGCACCCATTGCGTCAGCAATTATTCTGGTTCGATATACTGGCTAAAACACTATACGCCAGAGATGACAGCGAGCTCAGACAGTGGCAGTTTCCCGAAATGGTTTCGGCCGCCGGCTGGATAGATCGCCAACACTTGCTGATTGCCAGTGAAAGCGCACTGATTAAGTTCAATTTGCTCGACGGACAGCAATCGATAATCTGCCCATTGGAATCCGACAACCCTATCACACGCTCCAACGACGGCCGCGCCGACCCCTGGGGCGGTTTCTGGATAGGCACTATGGGCAAACAGGCAGAGCCTGCTGCCGGTGCTATCTACCGCTATTACCGCGGTGAGTTGCGACAAATCAAAGCCGATGTCAGTATTTCCAATGCCATTTGTTTCGCCCCCGACAGCAGTTGTAGCTATTACACAGATACCGCCGAGCAAATTATCTGGCGACAGCCGTTGGAGCCACAGCACGGCTGGCCCAATGGAGAACGGCAAATGCTAATAGACCTACGGGACCATGACCTCAATCCCGATGGCGCGGTTTGCGATGCCCAGGGGAACCTGTGGATAGCCCAGTGGGGCGCGGCCCGCATCGCCCAGTATTCTAGCAGGGGCGAATTACTACAGAGCATTGCGGTACCCACGGCGCACACAACTTGCCCGGCATTTGGCGGCCAGCAATTAAACCGGCTCTTTATCACGACTGCCAGGCAGGGGTTGAATGAGTGCCAATTGCACAGACAACCCGCCGGGCAGACTTTTTATACCGATCTGACTGTTATCGGTCAGAGTGAACACCCCGTTATCATCGAGTAAGGACAAAAACATGAAACGTACTTTAGGCACTTGTTACTACCCGGAGCACTGGCCGCAGGAAATGTGGGCAGAAGATGCCAAACGCATGGTCGAAGCGGGTTTAAGCTGGGTGCGTATTGGAGAGTTTGCCTGGAGCCGCATCGAACCTACGGCCCACCAGCTGGATTGGCAGTGGTTGGATAAAGCAGTTGAGACCTTGGGCAACGCCGGCTTAAAAGTTATTATGGGCACCCCCACCGCCACCCCGCCGCGCTGGATGTTAGACAAGTGGCCACAAATGCTGGCCGTCGATGCCAGTGGCGCGCCGAAAAAATTCGGCTCACGCCGCAACTACTGTTTCAGCCACCAGCCCTACCGACTGGAATGCGAACGAATCTGTCGCCTGCTGGCCGAGCGCTACGGCGACAACCCACACATCCAGGCCTGGCAAATCGACAACGAATACAGCTGTCACGACA
>MABF01000332.1 GCA_002163025.1 'Osedax' symbiont bacterium Rs2_46_30_T18 | reverse complement strand
CAGTTGCAGCTTCCACCGCTGCATTAAGGGAGAGAATATTGGTTTGAAATGCAATTTGATCTATTAGACCAATGGCTTCACTAATCGCCATTACCTGCTCTTTTATCTCTTCCATTGCAATACTTGTTTTAGAAGCCAAGGATTGACCTTGGGTTGAAGAAGTACTCAATTCATTGGAATAAGAAGCCATTTTGGCTATGTTTTGTGTATTTCCTCTAATATTACTAGTAATCTCTTCAAGTGAAGCTGCTGTTTGCTCTAGAGCTGCTGCTGTTTCATTTGAATTGGTATTTAGTACCTCTACATTTTCAAGTAAGGTATTTGAGCTGTTTTGGAGCGTCAAACCATTTGATTTGTTTTCAATCAACATACTTGTGATTAGAGTTGATACTTCATTTAGAGCAAGAGCGATTTTACCTTCATCATTTTTGACATTATTTGTAAAATCCAGTTTTCCAAAACTCACCAATACATCTAAGATTTTATTGGTACTTCCTGCAATGTTTTCTTGAAGTCCATCTAACATTTGGTTAAAACTGATTCTGAGTGTTTCTAAGTTTTCTGATTTTACCTCATTTTTAAATCGATGATATAGATATCCTTCACTTACTTTTTCAATCATACTTTGAACTTCATTTAAAAACCTATTATTATCTTCAATCAATACTCTTGTTGTTTCAATATTTTCGTTGACCACTTTAGACATGGCTCCAATCTCATCATTGGAGTCTGATTTTAAAAGTTTTACTGTAGTTGTTTCATTGTTTAAGTACTTGAAAAACCCAAGTAAATCTTTTTGAAAATGATTGATTGACTTAATAATATTTTGGGATAAAACGTAAGCAAGTATGATAACCAAGAGCATAATACTTATGCCCATAATTAAACTTTGCATTTTCATCATAGATATTTCTTGGGTGATTACTATTTCAAAGTCTTTGGACAGTCTCTTAAGTAAAGACTCACTTGTATGTACAATTTTTCTCATGTTACCTTGAAGTCCTAGTTTACTAGTAAGTCCTATTTCTACTTCAGATTCAACAAGTGATAAAAAGTCTTTTTTATAAGACAAAAGATATTTGATTCTATCATCAGTATTTTCATTTCCACTCATGGTTGAAAGTAAAGTATCTATTTTTTGCTCAAATTTTTCAACATATTTCATATCCCGCCGTAACATAAAGTCTTTTTCCTGTTTTCTCAAATCGTAAACAGAAGATAAAAGTTTGTGATTTTCTGATTGTTTGGCCCAATCTTGTATTTTGTGAACAGAATTTCTCAAACTTCCATATAAGCCATCTTTTGGATGAAGTCCGATTTCTTCTTGTTGTGTAATTAATGTTAAAAATTCTTTTTTATAAGTATCAATAATAGTATCAAATTGCTTTATTTTAGAACTATCAATGTCTTTATTGTTTAAGATATTTATTAAATCTTTTGAATCTTCATGTAAAATAAGCACGTTTTTTTCAAACTTAGTTTTATATTTTAAATCTTTTCTGAGTAAAAAGTCTTTTTCATTTCGTCTTAACATCAGCATATCAGAGTTGAGTTCTTCTATTTTCTCTTTTGCCTTATCTAACTTACTTAAAGAATTCAATGAAAAATTCAACATTAACACCAAAACACCTAGTCCCAGTACGGATATACCAGCAGACACAATCAACTTTAACTTAATACTCATATTTCTAAACACTTCTTCCCCCTTAATAAATAAAAGTGGATTGTATCAAGTAAGTATTACCATATGATTACAAAAATGTGACATTAAATTCTCATTTATAGTTTTCACATAACGAATTGTGTAATTAAATTATTGAAAAAACGAAGAGAAAATATTTTTACTTTAGATCTTTTTTTGCCTTTTCAAGTAAACTTTTAAAAGTACCGTCCTTTTTCATTTCATCAATTGTGTTTGCAATTTTAATGGCAAGATTTTGATATTTTTTATTGATATATGAATATATTATACTTTGTTGCAGTTGTCCAACTTCTCTTATACTTAAAAACTTTGGATACTTAGAAAGTATTTTGTTACCTTGATTACGCTCAGTTACAACAATATCTATTCTTCCAGCATTCAAGAGTTCAAAGGCTTTGTTATCATTATTGACTCTAAATATTTGTTTTTTTGGTACTACATTTTGTAAAGCTGCGGTGATGTTTTTTCTGCCTCTGTAATAAGAGACGTAATAGTTTTTCAAATCTTTCCAAGAGTTTATTTTAATGTTATTGGTGGAAAAGGCAACAACCCAAACATGTACTAAATCTGAGTCAATTTTTATTA
>MABF01000013.1 GCA_002163025.1 'Osedax' symbiont bacterium Rs2_46_30_T18 | reverse complement strand
GTTAGTCGCTTTAATAAAAGGGTGCACAAACAGGGCGTTATAGAGTTGGTCGAAACCCCAGCCGCTGTACAGAAAATTGTGTAACCCCTTGAACTTGTCAGACTTGATATTTATGTTAAACAATTGTTTTTTGAAGACAAACCAACATACTGCGATAGCGCTAAGAGGTACGGCAATAGTGAATAAAATAATTGCCAAGTTATGATCAGTAGCCAGTTCCGACTCTGCAAAGACTGCAGTGAGCCCGCTTGGCATAATACCGCCAAAAATAGTCAGTAGCACTAATACTGACAAGGCGATCTGCATTGTGCTATCAGGCTTTGAATCTGGTAGTTGAGTAGTACTGCCAAAGAAAACCACAAAAAATAACCTGAAACTATAGAACGCGGTGATAAATGCCCCGCTAAGAGCAACCAGCCAAAAGCCGTACATTTCTCTGTCTAATAACTTTTGTAAAATCAATTCTTTACTGAAGAAACCTGACATCAATGGTAGAGCTGCCAGGGCCGCACAGCCAAAAAAGAAGCAGGCGCAGATAAACGGCATTTTTCTGCACAGTCCGCCCATGCGAAAAATATTGTGCTGGTGCTGCATTGAATAAATCAATGCACCGGCAGAAAGGAATAATAATGCCTTAAAAAAGGCATGGGTCATTAAGTGGAAGACTGCAGCAGAATAGGCACCGGCCCCCAAGGCTAAAAACATGTAACCAATTTGGCTGATTGTGGAATAGGCCAAAATACGTTTTACATCTCGCTGTACCAAAGCGGCAGTTGCGGCAATGATCAGGGTGATGGCGCCTACTGTCGCCACGCTCTGCATTGCCAGTGGCGAGAGTGAAAATAATTGATGAAACCGAGCAACCAGATAGACCCCGGCGGTCACCATAGTGGCTGCATGGATAAGCGCACTGACTGGAGTGGGGCCCGCCATGGCATCAGGCAGCCAGGATTGTAGTGGCAACTGCCCGGATTTACCGACCGCGCCTGCCAGCAACAACAGTGCGCAAATAGTGACGCTGTCAAAGACCGGTCCCCGATCGCTTTGTAGTGGCCAAAGCTGTTCAGCCTGAAGCTGGATTTGCTGTATATCTAATGTTCCAAGCAACATAAACAGCAACAGCAAACCAATGGCCATAGCGGTATCACCGATACGGGTCATGATAAAGGCCTTATTAGCGGCCAGAGAGTTGGCATGTTTTTGATGCCAGAAACCAATCAGCAGGTAACTGCAGAGTCCAACCCCCTCCCAGCCCAAAAACAACATCAGCAAGTTATCCGCTAGCACCAGCACCAACATAGCGGCAACAAATAGATTAAGGTAGATAAAAAAACGTTGAAAATCCGGGTCTTTAGCCATAAAGCCGACCGAGTACAAGTGAATCAGAAATCCGACACCGCTGACAATGGATATCATCACCAGTGACAGGCTATCCAGATAGACACCAAAAACCGCCGAAAAACTGCCGACGCTTAACCAGTTGGCATAGACATAGCTAAAACTAAAATTTCCGGCCTCTGCCAAGTGTAAATTGAGCAGTGCAACACATACAGCAGACCCGGCAATTGCGCCTACTGCTAGAGTGGCAACCAAAATATTTTTCAAACTGACAGAGAACAGCGCGGCAAGTATCAACAGTGTTGCACTCAATAATGGCAGTAGTACTACGGCCAGTAACAACTGTGATAAATATTGATCTTGCATACGTCTCTCCAGTCTATTGCTCGTTCATACTTGTCAGCTGATCTACATCCAGAGACAGCGTGCGACGGTACATTTGAATCACTAAACCCAGCCCGACAGCGACTTCTGAGGCAGCTAAGGTGAGAATTAATAAATACATAATCTGACCATCGGCGTTATTGTGGTAATTGCCTGCGGCTACGAACAGCACAGCGACGGCGTTGAGCATTATTTCGATGGAAATCAAAATAAACAGCAAATTGCGGCGCACTAAAATACCAAATACACCAATGACAAACAGTACAATACTGAAAAACAGTAAGTGTTCTAGGGGTATCATGCCGGGTTCTCCTGGTGACGTCGGGCTGTATGAAAAGCACTTGTAAAGTTGCTCAATGGCAATAGCGTTGTTACTTCTAGCAGCAGTCTCTGGGAGGTCATGTGGAACTCTCCTGGTGGCGTCTGGCAATATGGAAAGCGCCTATCAGAGCAGTCAGTAACAGTAACGCTGCTATTTCTACCAGTAGCAGGTAGGGACCAAAGAGTCGCAGGCCTATCTGTTTAGCGCCGATTAGATTTGACGCATTGGCAGCTACCTGTTGTTCTGTCAGCACCGGGGCCAGTAAATATAACGTTTCCAGCAGTAATATGCCGCTCAAGAGGATGGCGCCAAATGATTGGGAGGGTCGATATAATTGCGCCTCCTGACGGATGCTCAATTCACCTTGATGTAGCATCATAGTGACAAATACGAACAGCACCATGATCGCACCAGCATAGACAATAATTTGCAATGCCGCGGCGAAGGCGGCGCCGAGTAAAAAGAAAATCAACGATATGGCCAGCATAGTAATCACTAAGTACAATAGGGCATGAACGGCATTCAGGCGGGTGACGGTGAGCGCTGCACTTAGCAGAGCAACAGTGGCTGCAATATAAAACAGTGTGGCAATCATGGCAGCAAACTCTTGATATCGACAGGTGGTAGCTCGTTGTCGGCTTCACCTTTAGCTTTTCCCGCTATCTGTTTGCCACTGACCTGATAGAAGTTGTAATCGTGATACTTTCCACTGCCATCAATGAGTAAATGCTCTTTGCGGTATAACAAGTTTTGTCGATCGTATTCTGCCATTTCAAAATCAGGGGTGAGCTGGATGGCGTGAGTCGGGCAGGCCTCCTCACAAAAACCACACATTATGCAGCGGGCAAAATTGATATCAAAAGTCTCAGCGATCCAACGACCATCTTCCAGCTCGGTTTTTTGCAGCGCAATGCAATCAACCGGACAGACAGTGGCACATAAATTACAGGCGACACAGCGCTCCACCCCGTCGGGGTCTCTGGTGAGAACGATTCTGCCGCGATAGCGCGGTGCTAGGTAAGGTTGTTGATCCGGATATTGCACCGTATCTAATGAGCTAAAGCTGTGTTTTAAAACTTTGGCCAGTGTCTTAAGTTGACTTTTCATCAGTCGAACTCCACATGTCAGGTAATTTTATTGATTCCATAAGGTATAGGCCCCGGTCAGCAATAAATTAAGTAGCGCCAGCGGCAGCATGTACTTCCAACCAAAAGCCATTAACTGATCGTATCTGGGTCTGGGGGTAGCGGCACGCAGCAATATAAAGAACAGCACAAAGACGCTGGTCTTCAATAAAAACCACAGTATCGGTGGCAGGAAGGGGCCCTGCCAGCCACCAAAAAACAAGGTTACTATCATCGCCGAGATCAATATCACCCCTAAGTACTCACCGATAAAGAACATGCCAAACTTCATGCTCGAATACTCAGTGTGAAAACCCGCGACAATTTCGTGCTCGGCTTCAGGTAAATCAAAGGGGGCGCGGTGGCTCTCGGCGATACCGGCAATAATAAAAATCCCCAGCGCGACTATCTGCGGGATAAAAAACCATTGTTCCGACTGTGCTTCTACTATGTCACGCAAGCTAAAACTGCCCGTCAGGATAACCACGCCCATCAGCGACAACCCCATAAACACTTCGTAGCTAATCATTTGCGCGGTGGCTCGCAGTGCACCAAAAAGCGCGTATTTGCTGTTGGAGGAAAACCCTGCCAACATCACGCTGTATACCGACAGTGAACTGATTGCCAGGAAGAACAACAGGCCGTTATCGAAATCGACAATTTGTAACTGCGGACTAAAGGGAATGATAGCGAACCCCAATAGCATCATGATCATTACTATCATAGGAGCAATAACAAATATCACTTTGTCGGCAAAGGGAGGGATCCAATCTTCTTTGGTAAACAGTTTGATCATATCTGCAACCACTTGCAGCAGACCAAAGGGGCCGACTCTGTTAGGCCCGTATCTGTCCTGCCACAGCCCCAAAATACGCCTCTCAACCCAAGTGAGTGTGGCGGCACTGAGCAGCAATAGCAGCAAAATTATCAGTGGCATGATAATTTCATCCATCAGCACGCTCCCCGGCAACTGCTAGCCTTAGCCAACAATCATCGCCCATGGCTGCGCGCTGTAGCAGTAATGCGGGCAGTAATACAACACCCGTAGCAATGCTGTCATCAATTGATAAGGGCAATGCAGCTGTCGATTGTGCTTGAATACTTTCGCCGAGTGAATGCGCTGTATCGGCAAAAGAATAAGTGACCAACTGACCGCTGACCAAGTCTAAGTAGCTGGCCTGTGCGGCATTGATCTTAATCGTATCTCTGGGGCAGAGCTGGCTGATACTGGTGACGCAACTGGAAAGTTCTTCATCTGCAAAAATATGTTGATAGGGCAGTGCTCTGAGCAGATTTTTACTCTCAGCTGGCGGCCCTTTGATTGAGTCAGATGACTGATCTGCTGTTACTAAACTACTGTCTGTTTGCCCTTTGGAAAAGAGTAGTAGCCCAGGCTGAGCCCCTTGTATAGCCCCTGACTCGCCATCCTGAAACTGGTTCAGTGATTCGCTGGAATTCCAGCCCGGTGACCAGATATAGGCGGGGGACTGGCTGTCATCGAGATTGCTGGCAACACCTTCCTGAGAGTGCTGGTAGTTTGATTCAGGATCAGAATTCGGTTGTATATCTTTGATATCTATATAAGAGTGCAATGCGCTGCGACCGGATTCTCGGACTGTTTTGCGGGCACTGTGAAAATCTGCAGATTGTGATGGGTAAAGAGATGGCAGCTCATTCAAACACTCAGCAATACCAGATAAGTCATTGACAATACTGTGAAAAGGGGTGTTAGCTGTCAGCCATCGATAAGCCGGACGCCGCTGCTGCGCCGGGGAGAAACACTTTACAGAGTTTTGCGCTCGCCCTTCATAATTGACCCAACTGCCGTGTTGCTCGGCAAAACTGGCGCTAGGGAGCAGCAAATCTGCCTGTTCGGCAGTGGGGGTAATTAAGTGATCCAGAACAATAATATTGGCCACATCAGCCAGCAATTGGTTCATCTTTTTTGCCGGGCAATAGCGGTACAAATCCGTTTCTAAAATCACTAAAGTCTTTACTGTTCTCTGCTCTAACCTTTGCAGTACAGTATCGAAGTGTTGTTGGCGGTCATTGAGCAGTGCTAAACCCAAACTGTTGACCCAGGGCACAGCGCAGATCAGCCCAGCATGTTTATTGCGTCGATAGAGAATTGCCGATAACTTCAAACTGGCCAGAAACAACTCAACAGGTTGACCAGTATGGATGCCGGTCACTATAAAGGGTTTCTCTGCCTGTAACAGATGCTGGCAAATCGCCGTGGCTTTGTCTGTAATCGAGATCTGATCTGGGCGAGAATCAACAGCGCCGGGGTTGTCATCAGATAACATGCTACAAATTTTATTGATTAAATCCAGTTGTTGCTGAGGGTGACTGTTATCAATGCTACAAGCGACGTCGTCTAAACGGGTACTGTGACTGCTAATAATATGCAGTGGAGATTTGAGATCTTGGCGGATATTTTGTACTTCAGCGGCACTCCAGTAGGCGACTCCAATCGTGGCCGCTTTTGCTATTCCGGCGTTCTTAATCATCTGTCGAATCGACAATGCAATACGCGGTGCACTCTGGGTAACATCTGCGCCTATCATCAACACAGTGTCACTGGTCTCTAGACTTTTTAAGTCTGAACTGGGCTGAGTGTCGCGGTAGTGACTGAGCAAGCGCTGTAATTGAGTTTCCAGCTCGGTGCTATTATCTGAGTAAAAATTCTCGGCGCCGACTAAGCTCTGCAGACAAAAGTTATTCTCCAGTGAGCTACGAGAGGAGCCTATAGCCAGCAGCTGCTCGGTATTTTCCAGGTATGCGCTAAGGCTATCCTGTGCCTGTTGTGCATTTAACTGCTCAGTTGTTTGCTTGCTGTTGTTACGTTGCCAGGCATGTTCAGTGCGCTTGCCATGATTGACAAAATCATAGCCGAAACGGCCCCGGTCGCAGAGGAAATAGCCGTTGATATCCGGGTGGTATCTGTTGGTTACTCTTCTGAGAATGCCATCGCGCTCCGCCGGGAATATATTGCAACCGACACTGCAGTGCACACAGACCGCCGGGGCAGATTGCAGGTCCCACTTGCGAGAGTAGTGCTGGCTGTAAGTTCTGTCGGTAAAAACACCGGTTGGGCAAACTTCCACTAAATTACCGCTGAACTCACTCTCTAATACTCCCTCCTGGGCGCGGCCAAAAAAGACGTTGTTGCGACTGGCAAAGACATTCAAGTCAGTGCCGCCTGAGTAATCGCGATAATAGCGCACGCAGCGGTAACAGGCGATACAGCGATTCATTTCATGGTTGATGAAAGGGCCGAGATATTGGTTTTTATGGGTTCGCTTCGGTCCCTGAAAGCGGCGTTCTATATGGCCGCTGATCAGGGTCATGTCTTGCAGATGACATTCACCGGCCTCTTCACATACCGGACAGTCATGGGGATGACCAGTCATAGTGGCCTCTATACAGAGCTGTCGAAACTTTTGTGCACTGTTTGCCTGTATAGAAAATCTCTGTCCGTCGGTAACCCCGGTCATGCAGGCCATAGTGATGCGACCACGAGTATCTTCATCGTTTTGAAACATTAACACTGCACATTGACGACATGAACCGACAGAATCTAACGCTGGATGCCAACAGAAATAAGGCAGCTGCAATTTTAGTCCCTGACAGACCTGCAACAGATTTTTACCTGCCGCTACCTGATAAGTTTTGCCGTCTATGCTGATCTCTGGCATGCTTCAACCCCATGATTTAATATAATAACTTTTGTTTTTGTGGTGCTTATACAAAAGTCATGATCATCATTCATTTGTATGGGCAGCACTGCTGCTCAATGTGTTGTTCAAACTCGCGCTTAAAAAACTTCAGGCCACTCTGTAAAGGTTCTGCCGCCCCCGGGGCCAGCGCACAAAAAGTATTGCCAAAACTAACCAGTTGCAGAATATCTTGCAGATAATCTAAATCGGACATTTTTCCCCGGCCATCTTCAATCTGCGCCAGTAGATAACTGGCGCTCGGCAGACCCTCGCGACAGGGTGTGCACCAGCCGCAGGACTCCTGGGCAAAGAACGAGACTAAGTTCAAAATCATATCTATGGGGCAATTTTTATCGTCTAAGACAATCACAGTTCCGGTGCCCATGCGGCTACCGATTGCGCCGATACTGTTATAATCCATAGGGGTGTCTAAATGCTCTGGCAGCAAAAAATCAGTGGAGCCGCCACCGGGTTGATAGGCCCGCAATTGGTAGCCATCACTCATTCCTCCGGCGTGTTGCTCAATAATTTCACGTAAGCTAGTGCCCATCGGCAGTTCCCATAGCCCCGGATGTTTTACCCGACCGCTGACCCCGTAAATCTTAGTACCTGCATCTTCATGAGCGCCAAGCGACTGATACCACTTAGCTCCAAATAGCACTATGTTGGGTAAGTTATAAAAAGTTTCCACGTTGTTAACGATGGTAGGTTTGCCCCAGAGCCCGGCAACTTGCGGAAAAGGTGGTTTAGCTCTGGGTATCGCACGTTTGCCCTCTAAGGCGTTAATTAAAGCAGTCTCTTCACCACAGATATAACGGCCAGCGCTAGTGTGTATATGCAAATCAAAGCTCATCGATGAACCCTGAATATTTTTCCCCAGTAATCCGGCGCTTCTGCACTCATCAATAGCTTGTTGCAGGCGTTTGGCTGCCACTGTGTATTCATTGCGTAAAAATATATAACCAACATTGGCGCAGATAGTGTGTGCGGCGATTAACATACCCTCGATCAGCTGATGAGGAGACCCTTCCATCAACCAGCGATCCTTAAACGCGCCAGGTTCCATCTCATCGGCATTTGCTACTAAATATCTTGCCTCAGAGGTGTCGGTAGCTGCAGGTACAAAACTCCATTTCATACCGGTGGGGAATCCGGCTCCGCCACGGCCACGCAAATTTGAATCTTTAATGATCTGCAATACCGCGGTGCTGTTTTGCTCCAGGGCGGCATTGAACCCCAGGTAACCACCCTGTTGCCGATAGGCGGGTAAATCCAGCGGCTGCTGCAGATTAAGATGCTGCGTAAGAGGCAGAGTGGGAGGCAGAGTGGGAGCTTGAGTGATATTCATAGCGCACTCTCCTTGAATTGTTTTAACAACAGCTCTAACTCTGAACAGTGCAGATTAACCAGTAAACTCTCGCTGCTAGTACCCTCCAGCCCATTGACCATAGCCTCGCGGACTAACATCACCGGGGCTTTATCGCAGGCGCCTAAACAGGGCAGGGATATCAGAGTGATTTGCCCGTCTGCAGAGGTTTCACCCTCCTTTATTTGCAATGCACAGAGCAGTTGGCGCTGGATTTTTTTGTAACCTAACAATTGACAGCTGATACCATTGCAGGGATGCATGAGTACTCTGCCCACGGGCAGACGAAAAATTAGATTATAAAAAGTAGCCACAGATTCTAGCTCGGACAGCGAAATACCCATATGTTCAGCCAGTGCGGCGATCGCCTGATCACTGACCCAACCGCGATACTTTTGCACTATCGCCAATGCGTCGATGCAGGCACCCCCTGGCTGTGGGTAGTGGGCCAGTAACTGATCTATTTCGTTTTTTTCCTGTACCGACAATAGCTGTTGTAACTGCTGCTTGTCAGTTTGGATCTGCTGTTGGTCTTCAAGGTTATTTGTCATTAATTCACCTGTCTACATCAGCCATAACAAAATCGATACTGGCAATAATAGCGATCAAATCTGGCAGCAAAACCCCACGGGACAGATGCGGTATCATTTGCAAATGGGGAAACGAAGGTGTTCTGATACGGGTTCTGTAGCTGGTATTGGAGCCATCACTGTACAAGGTATAGCCGTTAATACCTTTAGTGGCCTCCACAGCTACAAAAGCTTCATCGGCCGGCATTACCGGGCCCCAGCTGACATTCAGAAAATGTTGGATTTGAGTTTCTATATCATGTTTGCTTTTGTCTATCATCGGCGGCGTAGTCAGTGGATGTGTGGCTTTATAATCTCCTGAGGGCATGTTATCTAAGCACTGGCGGATGATTTTTAAACTCTGGCGCATCTCCTGAACCCGCACCCAGCAGCGGTCGTAACAATCACCGTTGTTTGCGGTGGGAATTTCAAACTCATATTGCTCATAACCACTGTAGGGACGAGCTTTGCGCAAGTCGAAATCCATGCCTGTCGCTCTTAGTCCCGCACCTGTGACTCCCCAGTCCAGCGCTTCTTTAGTGCTGTACTTACCGATGCCCACAGAGCGTTTTTTTATGATAGAGTTTTCCATGGTCAGCACATCGTACTCGTCTAAACGGGCGGGAAAATAATCGATGAATTCACGGACCATTTTATCCCAGCCCCGAGGCAAATCCTGAGCCACCCCGCCTATTCGGAACCAGCTTGGGTGCATCCGTGCCCCGGTGATAGCCTCGATGATGCCGAACAGTTTTTCCCGGTCGATAAACAAATAGAAAATAGTGGAAAGCTGACCCAGATCTTGAGCAAAAGTACCGTAGAACAGCATATGGCTGAGAATCCGAAAACACTCAGATAACATCACTCTGATACATTGCGCTCTCTGAGGAACCTCAATCTTGGCCATCTGCTCTATGGCTAACACATAGGGCAAGTTGTTCATTACCCCACCTAAGTAGTCGATGCGATCGGTGTAGGGAATAAAGCCATGCCAGGTCTGACGCTCGGCGATCTTTTCGGCGCCGCGATGGTGATAACCGATATCCGGAGCGGCATCGATGATGCGCTCGCCATTTAACTGCAGTGCTATACGAAACACACCGTGCACACTGGGGTGGTTGGGCCCGAGGTTTAAATACATAAAATCTGAGTCCGCCGATTGGCGACTCATTCCCCAGTCAGCCGGATCAAACTTAAGTGCCTGTTGCTGCGTTTCCAGTTGTTCTTCGCTCAGGCTAAAAGGGGGTTGTTCAGTGGCGCGACAGGGGAATTCTTTGCGCAGCGGGTGACCGACAAAAGTGGGTGGGGTCAAAATTCTCTTCAACAGTGGGTGCCCGGTGAAGACTATACCGTACATGTCCCATATTTCCCGCTCGTACCAATTGGCGTTTTGCCACAGTGTTGAGATGCTTTCAGCAGTAGGGTAATCACCCGTCAGTGCCAGTTTGACCCTGATATCAAAGCTGTGTTGCACTGATAGCAATTGGTAAATAATACTAAAGTCACAGTTGGGCTGATCGCTGGTGTGTTGGCGCAGCCTCTCATCTACCGCATAAAGATCCACTAACATCAGAAACTTATCTGCACCGTCGCGCAAATAAATAAGTACCTGTTGCAGCTGTGTCTGTGCGACCCAAAAGGTCAGGGCATTGCCGCAACAAGGTTGCTCAGTGATAAACTGCTCGCCAAATTGTTGGGTAATAGAGGCCAGAAATTGTTTTTTTTTGCCTGCTCCCTCGTTCATCATCGGCCGCTATACTCCATCGGGACTATCAATTTGAGTCATGGCGATGCGCTGGGCGTTTTTTTCATCGCGTAAATTTCGGCAGGCGAAAGCCTCAATTTGCTCTGGGGTGACAACTTTACCCAGTGGCCGTCGCTGTTTTGCTGCCCCACTTGCAATCGCCTCTTGTAAGATGGTCAACCCGTATAACAGCGCTTCAGGCCGGGGAGGGCAGCCCGGTACATAAACATCTACCGGTAAGATACGATCGGCGCCTTGCACAACACTGTAAACATCGTACATACCGCCTGAATTGGCGCATGAGCCCATGCTGATAACCCAGCGCGGCTCTAAAATTTGATCATATAAATGTCTGATCACTGGCGCCATTTTTAAAAAAGGGGTACCGGAAATAACAATTAAATCGGCTTCACGGGGGGTGGCGCGAATAACTTCTGCGCCAAAACGGGCGATGTCATGTCGACTGGTAAAAGCGGTAGCCATTTCAACATAACAACAGGATAGACCAAAATTAAAGGGCCACAGTGAGTTACTGCGACCCCAGGCAACGAGGTCATCGAGCTTTGCCATTAAGATGTTTTTTTCTAGAATCTCTTCAAGTGTTGGGCTGTTTTCTATTGGTTGTTGTGGTTTTGACAGCTTCCAGCGCATGACTCTCTCCTTGAGTTTGCTTGTAGCTACAGTTTTTTACCCCATTCCAGTACACCCATCCGCCATTCATAAACCAGGGCAATCAGTAATACAAAGATAAAAAGTGACGTTGCGAAAAATGCTGGCCAGCCGGTTTCCAAAACCACGATAGCCCAGACATAGAGAAAAACCGCTTCCATATCAAATATGACAAATAAAATAGCCACCAAAAAGTAATTAACACTCCAGCGCAAGTTAGTGTCTCCGTGAGGCACGATACCGGACTCGAACGGGAGCTTGTTACTACGATTCACAACCTTAGGGTTTAGCAGCCTGGAAATAACCAGCATAGTGATCGTCAATAGGATAATTGCCAAAAAATAGACTACAAAAGCCATTGAAATCATATGGACTCCTATAACACTACTTCTGCTTAATTATAAGCCTGTGCTGTGTGTTTTTATGTTGCTTATCGTTCCGTTTTATCTTCAGGCATATCAAAATCTTTTATTGCTTTGAGGATACTGCGCACGCTTAACTGGCCGACAAATTTACCGTTTTCTACCACTGGAATTCTACGCCTTTGATTGGCAACCATACGTGTTGCCACAGCAAGAATATCGATAGGAGTAGAGACGGTTTCAACTTCAACAGTCATGAAGTCAGCGGCAGTACCATCAACTTGATTGTAATAACTACCATCGAGAATGGCGCGCAGACAGTCAATTTCTGAGATAACACCCACCAGGTTATTATTCTCATCAACCACAGAGGCGCCAGAGACTTTATGCACGATAATTTCGTGGATGACATGAAAAATATTGGTATCAGGTTTAACGACGACAGGTTGTGTTGTCATGTAATCAAGAGCATTCACCGACCTAAACATATGGCCTCCTTGCCGCTTAGTAATGGGATGAATATGTGTTGATTATAGTAGGAATTTCCGCTTTGTCTATTTGAGTGCAACGACAATTGCAGATTATTTTTTTACAGCTGTCACTTCAGATAAAAAATAAAACAGCAGCCTCTATAATCTAAATGTTTTCTTAACCATTTGAAAACTAAATATATTATGATGAAAAAAAGCAGTGATTAATTTTCTTAAGCAGTACAACGATGCCAACAAATACAGGTTAATGCAAGCTGAATAAATGCCAAGACTGATTGAAACCCCGTTAAACTGGTCTAGATATTTGATTTAACGAGGCTTTTGTAACCAACTGTAATTCAGGAAATTACTCTGGTTGTATTTTTCGTTTTATAAAAGCTGCAGCTATGCAGTTATGATCCTATAGCCGACACGAGGGAAATTTATGCAGACCGTCCCGACTTGATCATTGGACTGTATCAAGGCGATAGTTTCACGATCTGCAAAGCGCAGTTTCCCGCTGACCGGTTGCTCACCGCTGTCTTCATTCGGGGCAATTGAGATTTGCATACCCACTTCAAGCTTTAGCGGATCATTAGGATCAACAGATTCTGGGGTAGTTGGCTCAACGGCTTTGGCAATGCTTAGAGCCTGTTCTGCACTCATATCTGTCGGTGTGCCGTGACCGATTTCGTTAACGCGTTGCTCCCAGGCAACAATTTCAGAAAACTGGCTTAGAAATTCTGGCCCCTCTGACCAGCGACCGCGGATAAACCATATCAGGTAATAGGCCAGCGCATCCGCCAAGCTGGCGTTGTCGCCGAGCATGTATTTATTGCCGCTTGAAAGTTGCTGGTCCATCCAGCCTAGCTGAGTACGCAATTGCGCAACCAGTTGAGGAAGTTCTGCCCGCACTTTGGAAAAATCCCAATGGGGCCCGAAATACAATCTGCCGCGATCTTTTAGCAGGTCTTGGGGCATATTGGGTTCAGCAACCGCCAGCACAATTTTGAGACACAACTTAAACAAAGTATCATCTGTCCAGCGACTAAGTCCCCACAGCATGCCAGGTGATGCATCCCCAGAAAAACTCGGTTGTGGATAGCGCTTTTGTAATTCGCGCAATATACACTGGCTGTCACAATAAACATCGGCGCCAATCTGCATCACGGGGGTGCGTCGAAAGCCACCTGTTAAGGGCATAAGTAATGGTTTTGGTGGCACACGGGGTATAGTGACTGAACACCAGTTAAGCTGTTTGATGCCTAGTGCGACCCGTACTTTTTCAGCAACCGGGGAAGGTGGGTAGTGATGGAATATAATGTCGTTCACAAATGAAATACCTTTTGCATAATGGTAGGGGTTAGCTTTCATGACAGAGATTTCTGCATCTCTGCTAAAGCGCACCAGCAGACTAAAGCAGGATGCGACTTATCTACTTTGAGTTTAATCTGACTGCAACGGATCGCAAAGGCCTAAAAAGAATGAAATAACTTTATTTGGATCTGCAATAGCCGTGAGTTAAGGTCTCGCGTACACCATTAGTGTAAATTATCCATATATCTTTATTATTGATGGCCTCCACTTGAGCATTGTAGTACTTCTGCCCCGAATCTGTCTTTGAGTCACACTGTATACGGCTTCCCTGTCCCCAAACGATGCGACTTAGATGGGATTCTCGATGATTAGCTTCTAGACCACCACCGAATTTGATCCCGTAATCCTCGACCCGAACAGCAGTAATTTTGGCTGGATACCAATACCCAGTATGGTACGCCAGCACTGCATCCCCGGCATTAAATTTACGATTATTCCCACCGGGAGGAGGCGGGCTATATTGTGCTGTTTGCTTGGGCGCAGGCGTGTAGGGGGTTCCCAAATAGCGGCAAGAGGATGACCTTCGATACTGGGTGTTTCCATGATCGAAACGCACTTTGAAGACACTATAGGCATCGGTGATGAGGATTTTGCCGTTGAAGTAGCCACTGCCAGCACCCTCCATGGTGCATTGCAGTTGCGAACCAGGTTTCCAGCTGTAGGGAGCAATTTTTATGGCATTGACAACGTTATTGTTTGCATCGTATTTTACATTGAAACCTTTTGCATGAAGACTGCTGATATTACCGGGATACCAGAAACCATCGCCAGATTGAGCAAATATCCGATCACCTTTTTTCCAGGAGATTTCTGCGAATAAGGGGGAGCTATAACTAAAAGCACTAATCATTGTCGCTGCTGCCAACAATGTTGCTGATTGCGTTGAAGAGTAAGTCATTATTACAAATTCCCTTAGATGATTTTATCCAAAGCACAATAATTGATCTCTTGAAAGGCTGGATAATATGTGTGAGTTGTAGTTAATGCTCCTGACAGTTTCAGCGAGACTTTAGAGTATTTTGCTGGCACTGCTGGATTGGCAATTTAGCCGTAAGGGGTTAGCTGATACTCGAGCTTAATCATAGTCTATAGGGTGTTGGTTTCCAGTTTATGAGTGGGATAATCCAGCGAGTAAGTTTGGATCTAAGCCAGACAAATCACATTGGGGGCTATGATGAGGGTTTAAGCTGGAGCCCAATACTAGTGACGATAGCAGAATATTGTGAGCTCATTAGCCACAGAGAATTTCGCTGGTTATCAGTTTCACTACAGACAATGAGTCATTGATGTAAAACATGGCGTAGCTCAATCTGAGCTATAGCAGATACAAACCCTTATAGAATCGGTAGCCGGATATTGATTTTTCTCAAGGGATCGAATTTAGACCCCAGTTACCGTTTCAGTCGTCATTTAACCAGTTCAGTTCAGCTGAAGCTACTGGCGATCATTATCAATGACAGGCAACTAAGATAACCGAGGAGTTTCTAATTGTGCAGTTGCAAAGTGCTCAGTGACTTTGTAAGTAGCTGGTTTAGTCTAGACTGGATCAAAGTATGAAAAGAGACTGGAAACACATTAACGGGGGAGATTTATATCTGTCACTATGTCCAATACTCTTAAGTATTGGACATAGTAGATGTGCCTATATATAGCCGTTTTGCGCTAGCCTATACAAACTCTATCCTTTAGCCGATATATAGCGTTGACACACTCAAACATTTATCTTGTAATAACTACCAACTACCAACTACCAACTACCAACTACCAACTACCAACTACCAACTACCAACTACCAACTACCAACTACCAACTACCAACTACCAACTGTGTTTTTGCCTTTGATAAATATAAAATTATCCCGCTGACTCATCAGTTACATAAATTCTAATTCAATGCTTTTATCACCTGAATCTATGAATGCCATGAAAGCATAGATTACAGCCAGCTTGCGCAACATCAGGCCCAATACGTATCCTTGTTGCGCCAGAGCTGGGGAAACATCTCTAACAGCTCAACGGCACCACTTACTTTTGCCCCAGGTATAACATCAGCTTCAGCCACTACCATCAATATATGTTTCTTGGTGATCACGGCCGAATCCAGCTGCAAAAGTTTCGCTTTTAATTCTGCCAGCCTGAGTGTTGATCGTAGAATTTTTCATTTAGGTTTGACCTGAAGGCCAATGTCACCGCCCTATCCGTCTTAATTTTGCTGAAAAATTGTACAGCCACTTTACTAAGTTGTCGCGATTGGTAAATGCCTAGCCAAAGAGAATACAGACGCTTGAAACCGTTGAATCTAATCAAGAACCGCGGCGTTAATTGCTTCCGGTTGGTGTTGAACAGAAATTAATTGGCTGGCTTAACTGTATGTAGTCTGTCTGTCGATAGGCTCCATGAGAAATACTATTAGGAAATACTCTTAGGGTTAGTCAGGCAAAGCTTCACTATCTTTAGATGAATTAAATTTTACCTTAAAGAAGAACTGTCATGTCAAAGCAACAGAGAAACACAAAAATGCGTCTGGGACACAGGTTACTGCTAACTTTTTTACTGGCGGGCACTATTCCAGCCCTATTAATCATGGCCGTGTCGTTGTATCTGGCTTCAGATTTTCTGTCTAAACAAGCCTTCAGCCAGCTTCAGTCTGTCAGAGATATTAAAAAAGCGGGTGTGGAGCGCTACCTGGATACAGTACAGAACCAAGTCATTGCCCTGTCCGAAAATCATATGGTGGTCGATGCGATGGGCGACTTTAGCCAAGCATTTAAGAACCAGCCTTTGAGTGACAATGTGCAACCGCTTAGCAATAGTGTAAAGCAATACTACAGTATCGATTTTGCCGGTGAATACGCCAGCCAAAACTCGGGCCAAAAAGCCCCCATCAGCAGAATATTCGACACGTTAAACGAGCGCACTATCAACTTTCAATACAATTATATTAGTAACAATCCGCACCCGTTAGGGAATAAAGATCAATTGCAAAGTTTCGCCGACAATAGTGACTACAGCAGTATTCACCAGTCAGTTCATCCGGTATTACAGGCCTATTTACAGCGCTTTAGTTACTACGATATCTTCCTCGTGGATATCGATTCAGGTGATATCGTCTATTCAGTTTTCAAGGAGTTGGATTATGCGACTTCACTACTGAGCGGCCCCTATGCAGACACCAATTTTGCTCGTGCCTTTAAAGAGGCCAGCCTGGAAAACGATAAGAATGCAGTTGTATTTGCCGATCTAACTCGCTATACCCCCTCTTATGAAGCCCCTGCAGGCTTTGTCGCTTCGCCTATCTTTAAGGGCTCAAAGAAAATAGGCGTACTGATATTTCAGTTCCCGCTGCAACAGCTAAACAGCATTATGGCGGAGCGTTCCGGCCTTGGCGAAACCGGTGAAACCTACTTGATCGGTGAAGATAAATTGATGCGTTCAGATTCATATCTAGACCCTGAACATCACTCGGTAAAAGCGTCATTCGCTGACCCTGTCAGTGGCGCGGTAAATACCGAAGCCAGTCGAAAAGCACTGGCCGGCGAGACCGGCAGTGAAGTTATCATCGATTACATGGGCAATCCGGTCTTGTCTGCTTATGCTCCGATCAAGGTCGGCAACTCGAAATGGGCACTGCTTTCAGAAATTGATGAAGCAGAGGCCTTTGCACCTAAATATTTATTGACCCAATACATGTATTTGCTGATGCTGGCGACTGTGGTTTTGGTGACTTTAATCGCGCTGTTGGTAAAGCGCTCAATCATGTTACCCCTTGGCGGCGAGCCTGAAGAAATGCAACAAATTGCCGAGCGTATTGCCGATGGGGATCTTAAATTCACCTTTGCAGAGCGAAAGAATGCAACCGGTGTCTATGCTGCACTTCACACTATGACAACCAAGCTGCAATCTATGGTACGAAAAATAAACAATACCAGTCAGAGCTTAGCGGCTGCAGCCGAAGAGACTCAGACCATCAGCGATCAGAATAGCCAGAGAATTTTTCGCCAACAAATAGAGACAACCTCTCTGGCCTCGGCTATCACGCAAATGTCTGCATCCATTGGTGAAGTGGCATCAAATGCGGAAAGTGCATCCCAAGTGGCGCAGACAGCTTGCAGTGATACCACCCAAGTTAAACATGTGGTAGATGAAACTGTTGCGTCAATTACCACACTGGCCACCCGTG
>MABF01000254.1 GCA_002163025.1 'Osedax' symbiont bacterium Rs2_46_30_T18 | reverse complement strand
AGGGGCCGGAACAACGGGCGATTAATGAACTATGCAAATACATTAAGCTCAACAACCCCTTATTTCTAAACGATAAACCTAATCTACCGTTTGCTAGTAAAAAAACTACCAGACTTAAAATTCTGTTACGATAAAAAAATAAGTATTTATCTTACTTTTCAATCTAAGCATTAGCAGTCAAAAACTAACTACTTACTTATTTTGGTAGCGGGAGCAGGATTTAAACCTACGACCTTCGCTGGGCATATAGAGAGCTGAGCCCGACGATATCACTTCCAATTTCGTTAATGGTAGCGGGGGCAGGATTTGAACCTACGACCTTCGGGTTATGAGCCCGACGAGCTACCAAGCTGCTCCACCCCGCATCAAAAACTTCAACTCTACACTTGGTAATTGCAGAGCCTTATTCGGTGCGCATTATAATGTTACTCACCACTAAAGACAAGTAAATTATCAGCGCCGTACAATGGTGCCCAGAGCCGGACTCGAACCGGCACGGCCATAAGCCACTACCCCCTCAAGGTAGCGTGTCTACCAATTTCACCACCTGGGCTAAAAAAACTACTAGTTTGAACTTGGAGCATCCGAATCTGAAGGAACCAGTTCATTTAAATCTGGAAGTGTACTCTGCTGAGATTGCTGAATCATTTCCTGACTTGGGATGCCCACTTCAGAGACATAGCCCGCCTGCTCTTTTGCAAAATATGCCAGTGCAAAGCTTGTAGCAAATAACGCTGCAGCTAGGACCGCAGTAGCACGAGACAGGAAGCTACCCGCACCTTGACTACCAAAGACTGTCTGCGATGCACCGGCACCAAAAGATGCTCCGGCCTCTGCGCCCTTACCTTGCTGCAACATCACCAACGCGATTATTGCTGCTGCTAATAATACGTGTACAGCGAGAATAATTGATTCCACTACATTACCGCCTAATTATCTATTTGCAGCTGCGCTGCAAATGTTTTTGAAATCTTCAATTTTTAAAGATGCCCCGCCTACCAGGCCACCATCTATATCCGGCTGCGAGAACAACTGTGATGCTGTTTCTGCATTAACACTGCCGCCGTATAATATACGCGTTTTATCTGCCATCTCTGCAGAAACCTGCTCAGCAAGAACACCGCGGATATAACTATGTATTTCCTGCGCCTGCTCGGGTGTAGCGGTCTCGCCTGTTCCTATCGCCCATATCGGTTCATAGGCAATCACGAGCTGACCAGCCGTTAGCTCTAGCCCTGAAATCGCGCTCAGTAACTGCTGTTTTACCACGTCAAATGCTTGACCACTGTGACGCTGCTCTAATGTCTCACCTATACAGAGAATAGGCTGCAATGAAGCGCCTACTACCGCGGCAACTTTCTTAGCGACAAACTGTTCGTTTTCTGCAAACATTTCACGCCGTTCCGAATGTCCGACTAAGACATATTCACAACCAAGGTCTTGTAACATTGATACAGACATTTCACCGGTAAAAGCACCAGATGCTGCAAAATGCACATTTTGCGCTGCTGTGCTGTAACTTTCTGCCGCTTGTTGAACTTGCGACAGATATACCGAGGGCGGGCTAAGCACTACTTCCACATTGAGACCAGCTGCAAACACATTTACCTGCTGACTCATCTTGGCTGCAAAGCTAGCACTGCCATTCATTTTCCAGTTTCCAGCAACGATTGGATTACGCATATCAGATCCTTAAAAACGAGGCGCAAATACTAACTAATTTGCTTTTAACAAACAAGTGATTCCAGCACAGTTTCTACATTTTTTGCCAGTTCTTCGCAGATAGTCTCTACTTGGTCAAGGTTTTCCCCTTCGACCATCACTCTGACAAGCGGCTCGGTTCCAGAGGCGCGCAATAATACCCTACCTTTGTCCGCCAACAATGCTTCAGAGTGTTCTACCGCCTCGCGTATTTCATCGCTTTTAGAAAAATCGACTTTTTTTGCCAACTTAATATTGATCATTTTTTGCGGTAGCTTTTGCATGACTTTCTTTAGTTGCGACAGGGCCTGCCCCGTTTCTGCCATCGCCACTAAGACTTGCAATGCGGCAATGGTACCATCACCAGTACTAGTCAAGTGCTTGCAGATCACGTGCCCTGAGCTCTCACCACCTACCAACCAGTCGCGATCCGCCAACTGCTCCATTACATACCGGTCACCTACATTTGCCCTGACGAATGGAATATTAAGCCGCTTACAGGCTTGCTCCAAACCAAAATTGGTCATCAGCGTCCCTACTATTCCGCCGTTAAGCTCATCTTTATCGCGCAGATAGCTAGCGATGATCATCATAATCTCGTCACCATCAACCACTTCGCCCTGATGATCAACCATGATCACCCGATCACCATCTCCGTCCAGCGCAATCCCCAAATCAGCCTGCTCTGCGACAACTACCTTTTGCAAACTTCGGGTATCAGTTGCACCACACTTTTCGTTAATGTTTACCCCATCAGGGGCTGAGGCTATCTGTATCACATGTGCCCCGAGCTCAGACAACACACCCGGTGAGACGTGATATGTGGCACCGTTAGCACAGTCCAATACGATTTTCATACCACGCAGACTGAACCCCGCTGGTACTGAAGCCTTACAAAATTCTATATAGCGCCCTGGAGCGTCATCAATTCTTTTCGCCTTACCCAGTGCCGATGAATCTACAGTGGTCATGGCCAGATCCATTTGCGCTTCTATGGCATGCTCAATCTTATCATCGAGCTTGGTGCCCAGTGCACTGAAAAACTTAATACCATTATCGCCAAAGGCATTATGCGAAGCTGAGATAACGATTCCAGCGTCCGCTTGAAAAGTACGAGTCAAATAGGCAATTGCCGGAGTCGGCATTGGCCCCGTCAACAGCACATCAACCCCCGCCGCACTCAGACCTGCCTCGAGTGCAGATTCGAACATATAACCCGAGATACGCGTGTCTTTACCGATCAGAATTTTACTGCTTCCCTCGCGGGCAAAAACTTTACCGGCAGCCCAGCCCAGTTTCAACATGAAATCTGGTGTAATAGGGTACTGACCTACGCGGCCTCTGATTCCATCCGTGCCAAAATACTTCTTAGTCATCTACTCACCTTGTCCCTTTACCGCTTCAATCACTCTGACTACATCAACTGTTTCTTTTACGTCATGTACTCTGACAATCGCCGCCCCATGCATTACCGCATATGCGACACTGGCCAATCCAGCCGCTAATCTATCACCTACATCTCTAGCCAACAACTGCCCAAACATACTTTTTCTCGAGGTACCTATCAGTACTGGATAGCCACTGGCGACAAATGCCGGGGTATGCTGTAGTAGCTGCAAATTTTGTTCAAGCGTTTTACCAAAGCCAAAACCTGGATCTAATATAATTTTCTCGGCCTCTATCCCCGCCTGCTCACACAACTGCGCCCTGGCAGACAGATATTCCATCACTTCAGCTTTCACACTTTGATAGGCTGGTGCCTGCTGCATTGTCTGCGGGGTTCCCTGCATGTGCATAAGACAGACAGGCAGACCGGTAGCTGCTGCAGCAGCTAAAGCCCCTTGGCGCTCCAGAGCTCTGACATCATTTAGCATACCTGCGCCAAGCTTTGCAGCCTCTGTCATCAAAGCTGCATTACTACTATCAATTGAAACCACCACATCGAGATTCTTTACCAGCAACTCAAGCGCCGGCAACACACGATCCATCTCTTGCTGCTCGGTGACAAGCTGAGCATTTGGCCTAGTAGACTCCCCCCCTATATCCAGGATTGACGCCCCCTGCTCCACCATCTCAGTCGCTGCACTCAGTAACGCATCCGTGGACAACTGCTCCTTTACAAACAGACTACCACCATCGGAAAACGAGTCTGGAGTCACGTTCAAAATCCCCATCACTTGGGTCGTCGACAGATCTAAATTTCGACTTGCACATTTAAGTATTGCCACTACCCCACCTATTAAGCTTAAACAAAGTACATACGCTATTTATATATCTAACCCGACAGCATCCAACTAGTCCGGTCCAGTCTGATAAAACCGACTCACTACTAATCTTTTAAAAACTTTAAACAAAAAAGCCAGCGAGAAAAATCAACGCTGGCTTTATTAGCTAAGCTAGTTACTAAACAAAGATACTAGCTAGAGCTTTTAGGTGCATCATCTGGATCCGGCTGATCAGAGTCAGGCTTATCATCAGGATCAATATCTTTACTTTCTGAGTTCCCGTCAATGTTCTCATCACTGCCAGCATTTGCCGAAAGATCCAGATCATCAGCAATATCTTGCTGATCCTGATCTGCTTTTGCATTGATAGGTACTACTTTATCATCAGAGCTAGTCGCAGCAGGCGTTTCAATGTTCCAACCATCTGGATCACTGACAGGCTCTCGCGCCATCAGCTGATCAATCTGATCACTGCTAACGGTCTCGTACTTCATTAGCGCCTGAGTCATTGACTCCAGAATATCTCTGTTGTCTTCTAAGACCTTATAAGCGCGCTGGTAAGATTCGTCAATAATTTTGCGTACTTCTTGATCTATCTGCTGCAGTGTACTCTGCGCCATCGGCTTGGCACCTTGACCGTATCCACCACCAAATGGCCCGGCTTCTTCATCATCGTACAAAATCGGACCCAACGCATCGGACAAACCCCACTTGCTTACCATATTACGCGCCATACTAGTAGCACGCTGAATATCGTTTGAAGCACCAGTGGTTACACCGCCTTTACCTAGCGTCATTTCCTCGGCAATACGACCACCGTAGAGTGAGCAGATATTCGACAAAATCATCTCTTTAGAATGGCTGTATCTATCTTCCACTGGCAAAAACATAGTGACACCTAGTGCTCGCCCACGAGGAATGATAGAAATTTTATAGACTGGGTCATGACCCGGCATTAATCGACCGACGATCGCATGCCCGGACTCATGGTAGGCGGTATTTAATCGCTCTGCTTCAGACATCACCATGGACTTGCGCTCTGCACCCATCATGATCTTATCTTTGGCTTTTTCGAACTGCTCCATATTCACTGTACGCAGAGATGATTTAGCGGCAAAAAGTGAGGCTTCATTAACCAAGTTAGCCAAGTCTGCACCGGAAAAACCTGGAGTTCCACGAGCGATCAGATCGGGGCGCACATTATCACCAATAGGCACTTTGCGCATATGCACTTTCAATATTTGTTCGCGACCACGAACATCAGGCAACCCTACATGCACCTGACGGTCAAAACGCCCAGGGCGCAGTAGCGCTGGATCTAATACATCTGGACGGTTAGTTGCAGCTATGACGATAACGCCGTCAGTGCCTTCAAAGCCATCCATTTCAACTAACAGGGCGTTCAATGTCTGTTCACGCTCATCATTACCGCCGCCCATACCTACCCCACGGTGACGACCTACCGCATCGATCTCATCGATAAAGATAATACATGGCGCGTGTTTTTTGGCCTGATCGAACATATCACGCACTCTCGAAGCACCGACACCAACAAACATTTCTACAAAATCTGAACCGGATATTGTAAAGAAAGGCACCTTTGCTTCTCCGGCGATGGCTTTGGCTAACAGTGTTTTACCTGTGCCTGGATCACCGGACATCAAAATACCGCGCGGAATACGCCCACCAAGCTTCTGAAACTTACCTGGATCACGCAGATAATCGACCAGCTCGGCCACTTCTTCCTTAGCTTCCTCAACCCCAGCCACATCGGCAAAGGTGGTTTTTATTTGATCTTCACTCATCATCCGCGCTTTAGACTTACCAAAGGACATAGGTCCGCCCTTGCCTCCACCGCCCTGCATTTGACGCATAAAAAACATAAAGATGGCGATTATAATAAGTATAGGGAAAGAGGCCACCAACAGCTGAGTCCAGACACTTTGCTGCTCTGGTCGCTTACCTTCAATAACAACGTTTGCGGCGATTAAATCATTGACCAGATCAGGATCTTGTAGAGCCGGACGCACCGTTTCGAAGCGCTCGCCATTTCTGCGAATTCCCTGAATGGTATAACCATCGATAAGCACTTGAGCCACTCGGCCGTCTTGGACCTCGGAGACAAATTCAGAATAATTTAAACCTTTGGATTCTGTTTCAGTGTTAAAGTTATTAAATACCGTCAACAGCACAGCCGCAATAACTAACCAAAGAACCAAATTCTTTGCCATTTCGTTCAAGAGAAAACCCCTATACATTCATAACATTTAAAAATTCAGGACAATTGATCGCCCTATGCCAACTAACTTAAACTGATAAACTCTCTGTTCTATCAGTTTTTCAGCCTTTAAAACCACGACCCAAAATATACACTTCTCTGGAACGTGGCCTTGATGAAGCGGGCTTACGAGTAATTACTTTGTCAAAACTCGATCGCACCTCTTTCACATATTCATCGAAACCTTCACCCTGAAACACTTTGGCAACAAATACACCTTTTGGTTTCAAAACTTGTCGCGCCATATCTAATGCTAGTTCAACCAAATACATAGATGCCGGTTGATCAACAGCGCCATTACCACTCATATTGGGGGCCATATCTGAAATTACAAGGTCTGCCTCCGCACCACCCATTACATTTAGAATCTCATTCAACACAGCTTCTTCAGTAAAGTCACCCTGGACAAACTCAACCCCGGCCATCGAATCCATCGGCAATATATCAGAGGAGACAACCCGCCCCTGATCACCGACCAGATCAGCCGCCACTTGTGACCAACCTCCTGGCGCAGCCCCTAAGTCAACCACTGTCATCCCATGACGAATTATCTTATCTTTTTCCTGCAATTCCAACAACTTAAAACTAGCCCTAGATCTATAACCCTGCTCCTTTGCCATTTTTACATAAGGGTCGGATAGATGCTCTTGTAACCAGCGGCCACTACTTTTTGATTTTGCCAAAATATATTCTCAATTACTTTGTTGCCTAACTTCAGCTAACACTTACTCAAGGGAAAAAAAATGCTAGAATAGCGCCTTGATCACTACTCCAATAATACTCGATCTTCATTATAGGGCACTATAGCCCACGCAACAGCAAACCAAGGTATTTTTACAAGATGAGCATCACCTCAGAGCAAAGAAAGCACTTTCGCACTTTAGGGCATAAACTTAACCCTTTAGTCACAGTGGCGGGCAAGGGCCTGACTGAAAACCTACAGCTTGAAGTTGACAGAGCATTAGAAGACCACGAACTGATCAAAGTTAAGTTTTCAATTGCCGATCGCGACACTAAAAAGCAATTGATTCGCGAGCTGTGTAATGTCGTAGAAGCAGAGATTGTTCAAGAAGTCGGCCACATTGTACTTATGTACCGCCCCTCTCTTGAAGCAAACCCTAAGCTCTCAAACATTTTACGAGCCACTGGCCAGTAATTAGCAGTTTGTCTAGCAACGCTATACAACTGTCACTGTAATTAAATGCAGCTAGATCACTAGCTGCATTTAATTATCTGCTATAAATGCTCTACTTTATCTACTTCGAACTCGACAATGCCCTTGGGCGTTTGAATACTGGCCACTTCACCTTCAAGCTTGCCAATTAATCCCCGGGCAATAGGTGAGTTCACTGATATTTTCAACTTCTTAATATCCGCTTCATCATCACCGACTATTTTGTAACATACTTCTTCATCAGTGTCGCAGTTGATCATATGCACTGTAGTACCGAAGATAACCTTACCGCTGTAAGGAATCTCGGTAACATCTATTACCTGTGCGTTTGACAGCTTACTCTCTAACTCTTGAATCCGGCCTTCGGCAAAGCTCTGCTCTTCACGCGCCGCGTGGTATTCCGCATTCTCTTTAAGATCACCGTGCTCTCTGGCAGTGGCGATATCTTTAATAATTCTCGGTCGTTTTTCTGATTTTAAATAATCTAACTCTTCACGAAGCAGTGTCTCGCCCGCGACTGTCATTGGCACACGACTCATTTTTAACTCCCTTAATAAAAAACGGCGAGCTCACGCCCACCGTTATACAAAAATTATAACCAAGACTTATACTAAAGCCCTGGCCTCAACGCTCTTTTAATGCATATCTTGTAAGCGACGCACTACTTGCTCTTCGCCGTATGTCAGCGCCATTACAATGGCCTGCGCTCCAGCTACAGTAGTAGTGTAGGGCACTTTATGCTGCAGCGCACTGCGGCGAATTTCCGCCGAGTCTGTCGTAGATTGGCGCCCTTCAGTAGTATTGACCACGTAGCTTATTTCATCATTCTTAATCATGTCAACAATATTCGGCCTTCCCTCCATCACCTTGTTGACCCGCTCGACGCTAAAACCACTATCGGCTAACGCCTTTGCTGTCCCTTCAGTGGCACAGAGCACATAACCCTTCTCGACTAACGATTTAGCGACATCCAGCACACCCGTTTTATCCATATTGCGCACCGAGATAAAAGCTTTACCAGGGACAGGTAAAACGTCACCTGCTCCTATCGTCGCCTTCATAAAGGCCTCACCAAAACTATCGCCCGAACCCATTACTTCGCCGGTTGATTTCATTTCCGGTGACAGTACTGGATCGACTCCCTGAAACTTGTTAAACGGGAAAACCGCTTCTTTAACATGCATCAATTCGGGAACAATCTCCTCAGTAAAACCGATCTGCTGCAGAGACTGCCCCAACATCACACGAGTGGCAATACTCGCCAGCGAGTGGCCAATACACTTAGAGACAAAAGGCACAGTACGTGAGGCACGTGGATTGACTTCGATCACGTAAATCTCGCCGTCCTGGTAGGCCAACTGAGTATTCATCAAACCAACCACACCCAGCTCGAGCGCCATTTTTTTAACTTGCTCGCGCATTTGATCTTGCACATCTTGCGGCAAATTATAAGGAGGAAAAGCACAAGCTGAATCTCCTGAGTGAACCCCGGCCTGCTCTATGTGCTGCATGATAGCGCCTATCACAACCTGCTCACCATCACAGATGGCATCGATATCAACTTCGATGGCATTGTTTAGGAAGTAATCCAGCAGTACCGGTGCCTCATTGGAGACCTGCACCGCCTCTTTCATATAGCGACGCAACTCTTCTTCTTTATAGACGATTTCCATAGCGCGCCCACCTAATACGTAGGAGGGACGCACTACGAGTGGATAGCCAATTTTAGCCGCTTCAGTCACGGCAGCATCAACAGAGCGCACAGTGGCGTTTTCAGGCTGCTTAAGACCTAAACGCTGAATCATCTGCTGGAATTGCTCTCTATCTTCAGCGCGATCGATAGCTTCAGGCTCAGTACCTATAATAGGCACTCCGGCACGCTCTAGCTCTACTGCTAATTTTAGCGGCGTCTGACCGCCGTACTGAACTATCACCCCTTTAGGCTGCTCTACTTCCACGATTTCCAATACATCTTCCAGAGTTACCGGCTCAAAGAACAACCGATCTGAAGTATCGTAGTCGGTGGATACTGTCTCGGGATTACAGTTGACCATAATGGTCTCAAATCCTTGCTCACGCGCTGTTAATGCAGCGTGCACACAACAGTAGTCAAACTCGATTCCCTGACCGATACGGTTTGGACCACCCCCTAATATCATAATCTTGTCACGGCTTGATGGTCGTGCCTCACACTCTTCTTCATAAGTGGAATACATGTAGGCGGTATCTGTGGCAAATTCAGCTGCACAAGTATCTACGCGCTTATACACCGGTCGAATACCCATGCGCTGACGCTGCTTACGGAAAGTCTTCTCAGGCACACCTAACAGCTTAGCAAGGCGAGCATCGGCAAAACCTTTGCGCTTGAGGCGGAATATTTTTTCTGCACTCAAGTCGTGCAATGCAGTTTTGGCCAGCGCCTGCTCGTCTTTAATCAAATCTTCGATCTGTACCAGGAACCATGGATCCACACCGGACAGAGCATACAGCTCTTCAACCGACATACCCATGCGAAACGCATCGCCAAAGTACCAGAGACGATCGGCCCCTGGCTGCTTCATTTCGCTGACGATTTCAGAGCGCGCATCTTCGTGCTCGATGTCAACAAAAGTATCAAACCCTGCCACCCCCACTTCCAAACCGCGCATTGCTTTTTGCAGCGATTCCTGGAAAGTGCGACCTATCGCCATCACCTCGCCCACTGACTTCATCTGAGTGGTCAAACGGTCATTAGCCTGAGGAAATTTCTCAAAGGTAAAGCGTGGAATTTTAGTCACTACATAATCGATAGAGGGCTCAAAAGACGCCGGTGTACGACCTCCGGTAATGTCGTTTTGCAACTCATCCAGAGTGTAGCCAATCGCCAGCTTAGCCGCTATTTTCGCAATCGGAAAACCGGTGGCTTTCGACGCTAACGCAGAGGAGCGAGAGACACGTGGGTTCATTTCAATAATAACCATGCGCCCATCTTTAGGGTTAATACCAAACTGTACGTTTGATCCACCGGTCTCAACACCAATTTCACGCAGCACTGCCAGAGAGGCGTCGCGCATGATCTGGTATTCTTTATCAGTCAAAGTCTGCGCCGGGGCAACGGTGATTGAATCGCCGGTGTGCACACCCATAGCATCGAAGTTTTCGATCGCACAAATAATGATACAGTTATCATTTTTGTCGCGAACCACTTCCATCTCGTATTCTTTCCAACCGATTAACGACTCATCGATTAAAATTTCTGTGGTCGGTGACAAATCCAGACCACGCTGACAAATCTCCTCAAACTCTTCACGGTTGTAAGCGATACCGCCGCCGGAGCCACCCATAGTGAATGACGGGCGGATAATTGCCGGAAAACCGACCATATCCAGAACCTTAAGCGCCTCTTCCATGTTGTGAGCGACATCGGCACGCGGACACTCCAGACCAATCTTTTTCATCGCTTTATCAAAGCGACTGCGGTCTTCAGCTTTATCTATGGCATCGGCATCAGCACCTATCATCTCAACACCGAATTTCTCCAGCACTCCCTCACGCTCCAAATCTAAGGCGCAGTTGAGAGCCGTCTGGCCACCCATGGTAGGCAAGATCGCATCTGGACGTTCATTTTCGATGATTTTAGCGACTGTTTTCCACTTTACCGGTTCAATGTAAGTAGAGTCAGCCATTCCCGGGTCGGTCATAATGGTCGCAGGGTTGGAGTTAACCAAAATAACCCGATAACCCTCTTCGCGCAGCGCCTTACAAGCTTGGGCACCCGAGTAGTCAAATTCACAGGCCTGACCAATAATAATTGGGCCAGCACCTAAGATAAGTATGCTTTTTAAATCCGTACGTTTTGCCATAGTAGTAACCGCTAAATCTGTTGTCTGTCGAAAAGCTCTCTAACAATTTGAGAGCTTTAGCATCGGGGTCTTCAACCTTTATTTTTTACTCTGTTCTATCTCGCGGATAAAGCGATCAAATAAAGGTGCTACGTCTCTAGGACCTGGACTCGCCTCAGGGTGACCCTGAAAACTAAAGGCCACTGTATCAGTGCGCTCAATCCCTTGCAGCGACTGATCAAATAGAGATCTATGAGTCGCCCGCATGTTATCGGGTAATGAAGCTTCATCAACGGCAAAGCCATGATTCTGACTAGTGATCATCACTTTGTCACTTGCCAGATCTTTAACCGGATGGTTGGCACCGTGATGACCAAACTTCATCTTGATAGTTTTAGCACCGCTGGCCAGAGCCAACAACTGATGCCCGAGGCAGATACCAAAGATCGGCGTTTTAGTCGCCAGTATTTCCTGGATTGCCGCGATTGCATAATCGCACGGCTCCGGATCACCCGGACCATTGGACAAAAACACACCGTCTGGGTTCATTGCCAGCACTTCACTGGCGGGAGTAGTCGCCGGGACAACTGTCAGTTTACAGCCGCGCTCTACTAACATGCGCAATATATTGTGCTTGGCGCCAAAATCGTAAGCGACTACGTGATGTACGAGCTCTGAATCTGGACGCTCCAGCGCCCCCTGACCCAACTGCCAAGTTGAAGATCGCCACTGGTATATTTTATCAGTAGTGACTTCTTTAGCTAAATCTAAACCTTTAAGACCAGCAAATGCTTTTGCCTGAGCAACTGCTGCCTCTGCATCTATCTGCTCTGAGCTATCGGCGGCGATGACACACCCACTTAAAGACCCCTTTTCTCGCAGGATACGTGTGAGTTTGCGGGTATCTATGTCCGCAATAGCGACTACGTTGTTTTCCAACAAATATTCATCGAGTGGTTTTTCATTGCGAAAACTACTCGCCGTCAGTGGCAAGTCTCGAATCACTAGCCCGGCCACTGAAGTGCTGTCGGACTCTCGATCTTCATCGTTAGTTCCAACATTACCAATGTGCGGATAAGTTAGCGTCACTATTTGACGGCTATAAGATGGATCCGTCAAGATCTCCTGGTACCCAGTCATCGATGTGTTAAAAACAACTTCACCGGTAGATGTCCCATTCGCACCAATAGCGATCCCATTGAAAACACTCCCGTCTTCAAGAGCCAATATGGCTGGTCTTGTCAAAGCAACCTCCCCACTTAATGTGCGATAAAAACTAATTTTTGATGGCGTATGTGCAAAAAAAGCGAGTGTTTTAGAAAAAACATTCTCGCTTTTTTATTACTGTATTTTGTATTGCTGCCAGAGCTGAGGCAAACGGCGGCATTCTATAGCATACAGCTGCTTCTGTCTATGCTAATAGCACCTAAGTTGCTGCTTTTGAGCGACAATATGCGATCCTTAGAGAAAGCAAAATTAGACCAAAAGGTAAAAATATTAATGTTTTTTTGCTAACACTTTGATTAATAAAAGCACGGCATGCGCAGACTGAAAAGCAGGCAGCTACAGACCGCTGACTTAGAAAAATGATGATTTTATTCAGATACTTTGTAGGACAAAAAAAAGCGGCTTTACACTGTTTGTGTAAAACCGCTTTTAAAAGAACTATTGACGCTATTCTAAGCTCAAATTTTAGGACGCATCGCTGGGAATAAAATAACATCGCGGATAGAATCACAATCAGCAAAGAACATTACCAATCTATCGATACCGATCCCTTGGCCCGCTGTTGGCGGCATACCGTATTCCAGGGCATTAATGTAATCTTCATCGTAATGCATAGCTTCATCATCACCCGCTTCCATCTCCGCAACTTGATCTTTAAAGCGCTGCGCTTGATCTTCTGAGTCGTTAAGCTCAGAGAAACCGTTAGCCACTTCACGACCACCAACAAAGAACTCGAATCTATCAGTGATGAATGGATTGTCATCGTTACGACGTGCTAGTGGAGAAACTTCAGCCGGATATTGGGTAATAAATGTTGGACTATCAAGCTTATCTTCAACCGTCTTTTCAAATATTTCGATCTGTACTTTACCTAGACCGTAACCATCCTTAAGTGGAATGTGTAACGCTTTTGCCACCGCTCTTGCCGACTCTTCGTTATCGATATCCGCAGCCGTTAGGTCAGGGTTGTATGCAAGGATTGAGTCGAACACACTGATGCGAGTAAACGGCTTAGATAAGTCGTATTCGCCACCCTGGTAACTAATAGTGGTACTACCTAATACGTCCGTCGCCAACTTGCGCATCAACTCTTCAGTCAGATCCATCAAGTCATTGTAATCAGCGTACGCCTGGTAGAATTCTAGCATTGTAAATTCAGGATTATGACGCGTCGAAAGACCTTCATTGCGGTAGCTGCGGTTAATTTCGAAGACACGTTCTATTCCACCGACGACTAAGCGCTTTAAATACAGCTCAGGTGCAATACGCAGAAACATGTCGCGCCCCAATGCGTTGTGATGGGTAATAAAAGGTCTTGCTGTCGCACCACCTGGAATTACTTGTAGCATTGGCGTCTCCACTTCTACAAAACGACGCTCAACCAAAAAGTCACGAATTCCCGCTACCATTTTAGAGCGAATAGTAAATACCCTACGAGACTCTTCGTTAGTAATCAGGTCAACATAGCGTTGACGGTAACGCATTTCAGTATCTTGTAAGCCTTTATGCTTGTCTGGCAGCGGACGCAAGCTCTTGGTCAGTAGCTGGTACTCACCCAAGTCCACGTAAAGATCACCTTTACCCGACTTATGTAAAATGCCCGTTACACCGATGATATCGCCTAAATCTAAGGATTTAGCAAAAGGACGCGCCGCTTTATTAACATAAAACTGAATACGACCTGTCATGTCCTGAATAACACCAAAGGCACCGCGATTAAGCATCACACGACCACCGATACTGACAGTAAGCGCTAACTGCTCGAGCTCTTCCTTGGTTTTATCACCGTGCTCTTCGAACAAGTCTTGCGCGTAACTATCACGTCTGAATTTATTCGGGTAAGCTCCACCATTGGCCTTAAGTACATCTAACTTTGCCCGACGCTCTGCGATTAAACGGTTTTCATCCTGCTGTTCATTAATATCTGACATTTTTTAAGCCTGTAGTTTTTATAGCCCAGCTTTTAAGCTGGCCACGATAAATTGATCTAAATCGCCATCCAACACTTTGTCGCAGTTGGACGTCTGAGTGTTGGTACGTAAATCTTTAATCCGCTGATCGTCTAATACATAAGAGCGGATCTGACTTCCCCAGCCAATATCTGCCTTAGTATCTTCAACATCTTGTGCCGCAGAAGATCTTTTGAGCATTTCCATCTCGTACAATTTAGCTCTTAGCTGCTTCATACAAGTATCTTTATTTTGGTGCTGTGAGCGCTGCGCCTGGCTTTGCACTACTATCCCGGAGGGACCGTGGGTAATACGCACAGCAGATTCAGTCGTGTTAACGTGCTGTCCACCAGCACCCGATGCTCTATAGACATCGACGCGCAGATCGGCAGGGTTAATATCTATTTCAATATTGTCATCAATTTCTGGAGAGACAAACACTGAGCAAAACGACGTATGCCTGCGACCGCTGGAGTCAAATGGCGACTTGCGAACCAGACGATGCACACCCGTCTCAGTGCGCAGCCAACCAAAAGCGTATTCACCTTCGTAGCGTATCGAGGCACTTTTAATCCCGGCGACATCTCCTGGAGATACTTCTAACAATTCGACTTTAAAGCCTTTACTCTCGCCCCAGCGCAGAAACATCCGCAACACCATCTCCGCCCAATCTTGCGCTTCTGTACCACCGGAACCAGACTGAATGTCTAAAAAGGCATTGTTGGCGTCTGCCGAGCCTGAAAACATGCGCCGAAACTCCAGTGCTTCCAATCTTTTTAACAGCGCGACAATTTCAGTTTCAACTTCATCCACTGAATCCTGATCATCTTCCTCAACTGCCATTTCCAGCAGCTCACGACCATCTTCCACACCTGCCATCAGCTGCTCTAAAGTAGTGACTGTATTTTCCAGCGATGAGCGCTCTTTACCTAGCTTTTGGGCATTTTCCGGATCGTTCCACACTTCTGCAGATTCTAATTCGCGCGTCACTTCTTCAAGGCGATCTTTCTTTTCTGCATAATCTAAATACCGATACAGCAACTTAGTGCGCGCTTCGATATCTTTCAAATTCAAGATTATTGGATTAACTTCCATTATAGGCTCTTTACTAGACTCATTTAAAAAAGGAAACTGCTTGCCCTTTTACGCTGCTATTACTGGCTAATAGATAAGGCTCTATTATGCAACAATACGATCTCTGGTGTCTGACACGAAAAAAGGCTGCGTATTTTAACCTATGCCGGGCCAGGTTTAAATCATTCCTTAACATTGGCTGGAAAAACCTTGCATTTTTCACTGTGCACAGCTTGTTTAAGCCCGAGCGAATTCGCTATGATTGCCGCTCAAATCAAAACCACAAGCGAACAATCATCAGATGAAAGCATTAATTCAAAGAGTCACCGAAGCAAAAGTGGAAGTAGCGGGCGACTGTATCGGCGCCATCGATAACGGCATCCTATTACTGTTGGGGGTAGAAAAAACCGACACTCCAGCGGGTGTGGATAAAATGTTGAAGAAGATACTAAATTATCGGATATTTTCAGACACTGCTGGAAAAATGAATTTAAGCCTCATTGACACAGGTGGCGGCTTATTAATCGTCTCGCAATTCACTTTAGTGGCGCAAACTAATAAAGGGTCTCGGCCCGGCTTTTCTTCTGGTGCTAGCCCAGAGCATGGAGAGCTAATCTATAACGACTTCATTACCAAAGCCAAAAGCATCCACAGCCATATTGCCAGCGGGGAGTTTGGCGCGGACATGCAAGTGAGTTTGAGCAATGACGGCCCTGTAACTTTTATGTTTGAAACAAAAGAGTAACTGATAAATTACTGCAGTGTGATAGGTGTCTCGCGAGCGCTGGCAAACAGACTGTTTTCAACCCCCCAGTCCAAGGCTAGCGCCCCCCGATGAATAAGTGATAACAACTGATGTAACTGACTATAACTCAATTTACTCACAGCCACTGCCTCCCCTGATCCGCTGAGAAAAAAGCTCAATTGATAAGTCTGATCTTTACAGCTAATATCTAAGCGTCGCAAAATTTTCGGTTCAGCGTCGCTGTTACTGCGATCACCACCTTCTTTAGTCTGAAGCGGTGACTCGGTAATATTATCGGTGTCTAACTGTGCACTTTGATGCTCAAACAGCGCCATCGCCGACTGGTGCTCTTCAGGCAAAGTGACGATACTCGGCGAGGTTTTTTTTACCAATTCGACGGCGGCGTCTAACAACCGCAACGCCAATCTTCTAGTAAACCAAAAACTGATCTCTTGCGCTTCAGCATACAAATTTCCTGTCAGCCGAATACGGTCTTGCAGCTCATTGTACTCAAAAGTAAATGCTTCAATTCTAATAACCGGCATTAATAGATACCCACATGCGCTGCACTGTTAGCCACCTGTCATATTCATAAAACGCACCACTTGCACCTCTCCACCCACAGTGAATTGGTGCTCCTTAGGTTTGTTGCCCATAGCTGCGATTAAGTGCTGCTTAAGAATGTCGATATCGCCATCATTATCACGCACTATCTGTTTAAGATCGACAGCATTCTCGTTACCCAAACAAAGCAGCAACTTACCTTCTACTGTCACCCTCACGCGATTACAATCGCCACAAAAATTATGGCTGTGCGGGGAGATAAAACCAATTTTGCTGGGGCTGTCTGCCATTGTCCAATACACAGACGGGCCGCCGGTATTTAAGGTCGAGCGTATTAGTGGATACTGCGCCTGTATGCTTTCTAAGATATCGTCACTGGAGTGATACGTTTCTGCGCGATCATGGGAGCTAATTGCCCCCAGTGGCATCTCTTCAATAAATGAGATATCAATGCCCTTTTCTCTGACGTAATCGACTAAGTCTAATACCTCTTGATCATTACGCCCTTTCATCACCACCGCATTAAGCTTGATATTCTCGATACCAGCCGCAATCGCCGCGTCAATGCCCGCGAAAACTTGCTCAATTTTCCCGATGCGGGTCATCTCTTTAAACAACACTGGGTCTAAACTGTCCAGTGACACGTTAATGCGATTGACTCCGGATTTCTTTAAATCCGCAGCATATTTTGTCAACTGAGAGCCGTTAGTCGTCAGACAAAAATTCTTCAACCCAGGCAGTGCACCAATACCATCAAACAGAGATAAAACATCGCGCCGTACCAGTGGTTCACCTCCGGTCAGACGAATCTTGTCAACGCCCAACTCAGTGAAAGCGCGGGCTATCAACTGAATTTCCTCCAGCGACATGACTTGCTCGCGAGGCAAAAATGTCATTTTTTCATCCATACAATAGACACAGCGAAAATCACATCGATCAGTTACCGACATACGCACGTAAGTTATAGTGCGCCCAAACTGGTCTACCAACTTTGTATCCGACATTTTTACCTTCACTTTTTACTTAACCACAACCCGGGCCATACCGGCATTGTGCAGAGCTGTTACTGGCTGGCCTTAGCTTTGGCCCAATCGCTTAAATATTTATCTAATTTATTGGCGAATTGCTGACGATCTTGCTGCGACATTTTTGCCGGACCGCCCGATTGAATACCACTGCTGCGCAGCGTCTCTAAAAAATCGCGCATATTGAGCCTGGCCTTGATGTTGTCACTGTCCAGTACTTCACCACGAGAACTCAATACCAGCGCACCTTTTTCAATTACTTCTGCTGCCAGAGGTATATCACTGGTGATCACCAGATCTTTTTCAACACAGCGTCTAACAATCTCATCATCGGCCACATCAAAACCCGCCGAGACCCGAATTGACTTTATATTATCCGCATTTGGCACATTTATGTATTGATTTGCCACAAAACATAAAGAGATTTTACTGCGTTGCGCGCTGCGAATTAAGATTTCTTTAATTACACTTGGACATGCATCTGCGTCCACCCAAATCGTCATTCAAAAACCTTTGTATTAAAATGTAAACTTAGCTATCTGTTTAGGCGCACTGCAGCACATACATATACCACTCTAGCAGTTACTCTCGGCCAACGAAACTGTGTGCGAACTCACTTTATAGCTTCTGTCACTAAACACAACCTTTAATGGCCCAAGTCAGTGCCAGCACATATTAGCAAGTATTAAGCATGCCTGAATCCGCCGATAAGTAATATTGCAAATTACCCTAAAGCGATGCAGCATCTGCATAAAAAAGCTTTAGAATAGCTCAGTGCTTGAAACTCAAAACAAATGACAGGACCAACAACGTGCATGAGCAACAGCAAAAGATGTCCAGTGGCCAGCTGTACCAGCCACTGTGCAGAGAACTCTCTAATCAACGCAAGCGGGCCAAAGCGCTCTGCTATGAGTATAACCACAGCCATCCTGACCAAAAAGGTAAGAGACAGCAAATATTAAGTAAGCTGTTAGGCAACTCTAGCAAAGCCGTTATTGAAGCGAATTTTCACTGTGATTATGGATACAATATTCAACTGGGCAAAAACTTTTACGCCAATCATCACTGTACCATTCTCGACGCAGCAGCTGTGACCATTGGCGACAATGTGATGCTCGGGCCCATGGTCAATATAAGTACTTCCACCCACCCTCTGTCAGGGCAACTTCGAGCTCAGGGTTTTGCCACTGCAAAGGCAATTACCATTGCAGACAATGTCTGGATCGGCATGGGAGCACAGATTCTTGCAGGAGTGACGATAGGAGAGAATTCAGTGATTGCAGCGGGGGCAGTCGTCAACCGGGACATAGCCGCCAATACTATGGCAGCGGGAGTGCCCGCCATTGCTATTAAACAACTCGGACAATAAAGGGGTATTCAGACCACTATCCAGTGGCTAGTGGCAAAAGTTATTCATCCTCTGATCCAGGGTTACGTATCTCGGCCACAAAATCGTAGCAGTCACCGGGAAAATACGAGCGAGTGAATTCCATTGGAGTGCCATCTTTCAATAGCCCTAAGCGCTCGATGTATAAAACAGCGCTGTTGACCTCGATATTTAACAGCTCCGCTCTTTTAGCATCTATCGACGTTGCGCGTATTTTCTGCAGCGCTTTCACCGGACGAAAGCCATTTCCTGCCAGTGTCTGATAAAGTGAGGCAGAGATAGCGAACGGGTTATCCAGGAATTTTCGAGGCAGTGATGCAAGCTCTAGTGCCATTGGCTGACCATCAGCGGTACGCAGGCGATAGAGCCGTACTACTTCGTCAATTTCTGTCAACTTTAGCGCTTTTTGCTCTTCCTCTGTGGCCAGTCCTAAAGACCTGTCCAGCCATTTAGAGCCTGCAACTTGGCCGCGTTCAGCCATGACTTCAGTGTAGCTTTTTAAGTAGTTTAACGGCTGTTGAATACGGTCAGTAACAAAAGTACCGGCACCCTGGCGCTGAGTAAACAGCCCCTCTTTCACCAGGTCATCAATAGCGCGACGCACTGTTACCCTGGACACATTCAACTCGGCTGCGATTTCACGCTCCGGTGGGATAGTATCCCCAGACTTAAGCACCCCTTCTGCGACCGCTTCACGGATACGCTTTTGCAACTGCATATACAGTGGCCGCGATTCCCTGGAGATCGCAGCAGGCCCTTCGAAAATCCGGTAAATTAAGCTTGTTGATGTACCCATAGGTAACTTTTATTTCCTGTTTATGATTTAGGCTATCGCCTTGAGCCGCGCCAACTCCGCCGGCGACTTGGTATTACCCGCTCTGTGCCTTTTCAGCGCCAAGCCATCGGCATTAAACACATGCACATTTTGCGCATCAAAGGAGACTTCTATCGTTTCGCCTATAGTCGTAGTGCTCTCACCAGAGGTACGCATCACCATCTCAGTACCATCACTGAGTGACAGATACAAATAACTGGCCTCACCTAACTGCTCGACCAGTGACACACTGGCTGAAAGCCGCTCAGCCTTATCGGACTCTTCACTGAGATGCTCAGGTCTGATGCCAAAAGTGACGTCATCATCCAAGTTACAACCAGCCACGTCAACAAATGCTTTTGTAATAGCGCCTGTAGATAAGCGCAGCACTAAATGGTCAGCTTCGATACTATGCACTTTCCCAGCAATAAAATTCATTTTCGGCGAGCCGATGAAACCACCGACAAATTGGGTCCTGGGATGTTGATACAACTCTAACGGCGTACCACACTGCTCAACCCGCCCCTCGTTCATTACAACTATCTTGTCACCTAAAGTCATAGCTTCTGTCTGATCATGGGTAACATAAATAATAGTCGCCCCCAGCTTTTGATGCAGTTTGCCAATCTCGACTCTGGTCTGTACTCGCAGCGCCGCATCTAAATTGGACAGCGGCTCGTCAAACAAAAACACTTTCGGATCTCGTACTATGGCCCGCCCAATCGCAACTCGCTGACGCTGACCACCTGAAAGCTCTCGTGGTAAACGCTGCAACAAATGGTCAATGTGCAAAGTTTTAGCAGCCTGCTCTACCTTTTCGCTGATGAAGGCCTGATCCTTCCCGGCAATTTTCAAGCCGTAGGACATATTTTTCTTCACATTCATATGCGGATAGAGCGCATAGGACTGAAACACCATCGCCACCCCGCGCTTTGCCGGCGGCAGATCATTGACCAACTCGCCGCCAATTTGCAATTGACCATCACTTATCTCATCCAGGCCGGCAATTAAGCGCAGCAGTGTTGATTTACCGCAGCCTGAAGAACCCACCAGCACCACAAATTCTCCGTGCTTAATATCTAAGTCTATTCCGTGCAGAATATTGACGTTGCCGTAGCTTTTTTTAATATTATTGAGTTTTACGTCGGCCATTTTGTACCTTTTTCCCAGCCCTTACAGGCTTATCATTCTGTTGCTGACGCAGGCCCAGCTCAATTAAAACTTTACCTGCCAACACACTTATCAATTTGTCAGACACCCTAGTGCCATTTTTATCACCCCGATCAATGATTTCGATCGAGACATCTACAGTTAAGATCTTTGTGCCTAGAGCAAAACACCACTGTGAATAGCTATTATTTCACTGCACCGGAAGTCAAACCACGGATTAGCTGGCGTGAAAATATCATATACAGAATCAACACAGGCACTATCGCCAGTGTCAAAGAGGCCAATACTGAATTCCAATCTGTCACATATTGACCGACAAATTGTTGTACCCCTAAGGTAATTGTCTGATTGCCATCGCTCGGCGCCAATATCAATGGGAACCACAGATCATTCCAGATGGGGATCATGGTAAACACCGCCACTGTCGCCATCGCCGGGCGAATTAATGGCAAAATAATAGTAAAGAAAATCTTAATCTCACTGACCCCATCACAGCGCGCAGCCTCTTTTAGCTCCTTGGGGACCTGCTTGATGAACTCTGACAATATGTAGACTGCCAGCGGCAGCCCCTGCGCAATATAGACAAAAATCAGCGCCCATAAAGTATTTACTAAGTGCAGAGAACTCATCAGCTCCAAAATACTAACCGTTCCCAGACGGATCGGAATCATAATCCCCATCGCCACCAGCATCCCGATCAGCAGATTACCTTTAAAACTGTACTCCGTTAACGCCCAGGCCATCATTGCCCCAAACAACAGTACAAAGAAAATCGAGCTCACTGAGACAATCAAACTATTGCTAAAGAACACATCGAACTCAGAGCGCAACAACACTTCTTCAAAGCCTACTAGACTGAATGTCTCCGTTGTTGGCAGCGCCAGTGGATCGTTAAAAATCGCCTTACGGCTCTTGAAAGAGTTAACAATAACGACAAAAATCGGGAATAGAGCAATTAAGGTATAAGTCAATAATACCGCGTGGGTGACCAGGGCCTTGCCCCGGTTGTGCTTCATTGGTAATGCAAAGTTCATTGGCTATTTCCCCTTATAGTGCAAAACGCTGCACGCGACGCTGGAACAAAAACAGATACAGCGCCACACCGACTAATATCACTAAGAACATCAAAGTGGCCACTGCTGCTCCCATGGTCAAGCTGCCCTCTTGTAACTGAAAACCAAAGAATGTTCGATAAAACAACGTACCCATAATATCAGTGGCGAAGTTTGGCCCCGCCAGAGCGCCTTTCACCGTGTAAATCAATTCGAAAGCGTTGAAGTTTGCCACAAAGGTCAGGATAGAGACCATACCGATAGTGGGCATAATCAACGGTAACTTTAAATTCCAAAATGTTTGCCAGGCACTAGAGCCATCGACAACACTGGCATCAATCAACTCGTCGGGAATACCCAATAGTGCAGCGTAAATGAGCATCATTGGCAAGCCGACAAACTGCCATACCGAAATCAGCGACAAAGTAAACAGCGCCGAGCTCTCCTTACCCAGCCAGGCATCGAAGTAGTCTCCTAAGCCTATATCCCACATAAAATTTTCCGTTATCCCCCAGAGCGGACTCAACAGCAACTGCCAGACAAAACCTATGATAACAACAGACAACATGGTGGGCAGAAAAATAAGGGTGCGGTAGGAGTTTCTCAGGCGCAGTTTAGGAGAACTTAAGAGCACCGCTAACAACAGTCCAATGGGGTTTTGTATCAACATATGAACCACAAAAAATTTCAAGTTGTTCCAGGTTGCGTTCCAAAAAGGGTCGGACCAGACCACATCGAACAACAGCTTGGAAAAGTTACTCAATCCGGTAAAGGTCAAGTCGCCGTTCATTTCTTCATTGTATAAACTCAATCTGAGTGTATCCAATAGCGGATAGACACTAACTGTCAGGTAGATAAGCAGCCCTGGGCCTAAAAAAAATATTATGTGCCATGGGAAGGCCTTCTTAGCGCGGATCGTAGTCATAGGTTTTCCAGAAGGATATTATTCTATTTTTTATAAAACCGGGATCAGCTCAAGACCCCGGTTCGGGTAGTACTTTTATAACTTTTTTACACTATCTAAGTAGATGCTAATGACCAGCATGACTTATTATTGCCTTTACTGATGAGGCTTGTACCAGTTAGCTAAGCTCTTCTCAGCCTGATCACCAGCAGCTTGTGCTTTCATCGTACCGTTAAGTACTTGAACGCTCACATTCCACAGCTCGTTTTCAAGATTTGGCTCTCCACGAGACAAGATCTGATAAGAGTTACGGATAGTTTGCTTGCACTGCCCACGCCAGCTCAAGAATTCCTGAGCAACAGGATCTTTAACTTCAATCTTGTGGTTAGAGAGCGAGAAGAAGCCAGGTAGCTGGTTAGAGTACAAGCTGGCAAAATCTTTGCCTGCCATCCAAGTTAAGAAAGTTTTCGCTGCTTTCTTGTTTTTACTGGCACTGTTCAGACCTAAGGCTATGTCAGTGTGATCACTGATGTAACAAGTATCTTGTCCGTCGGGTGTAGGCGGATAGAATGCACCAAACTTAAAGTCAGCCTGTGTGTTAAAGGTACTGATATCCCAAGATCCTGCAGGATAGATAGCACCGCGCCCCAATGTGAATAAGTTCTGTGAATCAGAGTACTTTTGCGCTTCATAGCCACGGCCCATATACGGACCCCATTTAGCCATATGCTCCCAAACTTTCACGTACTGAGGATCAGATAGCTTATCTTTACCGCTGATTAGGTTTTTACGCCCCTCTTCACCTTTCCAGTAGTTAGGTCCTACATTTTGAAAGCCCATAGTTGCAGCTTCCCACTGATCGGCGGTACCCATTACCAGTGGGGTGTAACGACTCTCGCTCTTAATGGTGTCCAGTACTTTAAAGAACTCACTCTCGGTTTTAGGCACAGAGAGCTTTAGCTCTTCAAAGATTTCTTTGTTGTAGATAAAACCGTGAATAACAGAGGCCATTGGCAGACAGAACGGATTAGCTCCGTCATCTGTTATCCAAGCGCTTTTTGCCACATCGGAGAAATTTTCCATTCCAGCCAGATCATTTAGCGAGTCCAGGTGGCCCTTATTGTAAAGAGACAGAGAGGCATCAAATGGCTTACACGTTATTAAGTCACCTGCGGTACCCGCTTTGAGCTTAGCATTAAGCACAGGGACGTAATCGGCAGGAGTCGTAGGCGCAAAGACCACTTCAATCTCCGGATGACTCTTTTTGAATTCTGGAATAATCACATCACTCCAAATTTTCGAGTCATCGTTACGCCAGCTCTCAATGACCAGCTTTTCTGCAGATATCGCGGCAAAACTGGTAGACGCCAGAGCGACGCCAGCGGCTAATGCAGCGATTGTCTTGGTTGCTTTTTTCATATGACTATTACTCATTATTGTTATTCTCCTTTTAAAATATCCAGGGACCTGGTTACCCAACTCCCCCACTAAACTTATCCGTACATTAATCCGAATTAATAACCAATGCAATACCAATGCTGGATAAAAGTTATGCAATTTTACAGTCCAATAGCAAAAAACCATTCGATTCCCAAAAAAACTTACTGAAAATTCAAAGATTAACCGTAGATTACCGCAATGTTTTAAAAAAAATAAATTATTGGTATTGCATAGGTATGGCTTTTGATGCCATTATTCTCCTACAGCTAATGCGCGCATAATAATTCGATTATTCAAGCCAACAGCTCGAAAGAAAACCATTTTGGCTTTAATAAGGAGAATAATATGCAAGTCGTCATCGTCAATAGCGCTCAGGAAGTTGCTACTTTAGGGGCCAGCCACTGCCTCAAATTAATCACTGCAAAACCCGAGACGGTATTGGGACTCGCCACTGGCAGCACCCCGGTGGCACTCTATGGTGAACTGATTGAACTGCAAGCCAGAAAATTTTTATCCTTTAAACAATGCAGCAGTTTTAACTTAGATGAATACATTGGTTTGGATCCAAGCCACCCGCAGAGCTACCGACATTTCATGAATTTTCATCTGTTCGATCATATCGACATAGATAAAAACAATACCTATGTCCCCGACGGTATGTCTGATCCCAAGCGCTCTGCCGTTGATTATGAGGAACAAATTGTAACGTCTGGCGGCATAGACCTGCAGATTTTAGGGGTGGGGCGCAATGGTCATATAGGTTTCAATGAACCCAGTTCTAGCTTAGTATCACGCACCCGGATTAAAACCTTAACGGCCGGCACTATTGCCGACAACCAACGTTTTTTCAGCGAGGACGAGTTTCAACCCAGCCTTGCAATTACCATGGGTATAGCGACTATCTTAGAGTCGAGGAAAATATTATTACTGGCCACCGGTGTCAGCAAAGCGAAGGCGGTCAGAGATCTGGTTGAAGGCCCTCTATCCGCCAGTTGCCCAGCCTCCGCCCTACAGATGCACAACAATACTGTGGTGATTATTGATCGCGAGGCGGCCAGTGAGCTAGAGCACAGCGAATACTACCAACAAGTAAAATTAGAAACGGAACAATTGGCGAACAACAATGACTAAAAATCCTCACTGGCTGTTAGGGGTTGATGGAGGGGGCACCTCTTGTAGAGTTAAGCTATGTGATGCTCAGGGCAAAGTAATTGCGCAGGGCCGAGCTGGCAGCGCCAATGTCCGCCTTGGAGTAGAAAATACTTATGCTGCAATCCTTAGTGCCACATATCAGGCATTAGATCAGGCGGCGCTACCCAAAGACATATTAAAAGATACCTATGCAGGCTTTGGTCTGGCTGGAGCCGTTTCAACGGTGCTAAACAAATCAATCAGCCAATACCCTCACCCCTTTGCCAAAGTCGCAGTAGACTCCGATGCGGTAGCGGCCTGTCTGGGAGCACATAGCGGTGAAAACGGTGCTATCTTGATTTTGGGCACTGGCTCCTGCGGTATGCTAAACATCGACAACCACTTTAGCGTCCTAGGTGGCTGGGGTTTTTTGATCTCTGATCATGGCAGCGGTGCCAGAATGGGCCTCAACCTCGTCAGGTCAGCGCTTGAGGCCTGTGAGGGCATGAGAGAGCAAACTAGTTTGAGCAGTACATTAATGGGACAGTTTGAGCACAGTCCCGCCCAGCTATTGCACTGGGCCGATCGCAGCCAGCCCAGTGACTTCGGGGAATTCGTCCCACTGGTGATTGAGCACTATCAGCAGGGGGATACACTGGCACAACAGATAGTCGACAACAGTAAATCTGAAGCGGCTGCCTTACTGAATAGGCTACAGGGGCTCGGCGCTACAAAAATTTGCATGATGGGCGGGCTCAGTCAATTTATTGAACCTTTACTCGAGCAACAGTTTAGCGACGTTTTGAGCCGCCCCCGCGGGGACGCAATGGACGGCGCACTTATCATGGCTGCAAACATAGTTGATGGAAAATAACATGGCATTAATTCTGACAAATTGTCGCATTTTTACCGGCAGTATTATTTTGCAGGGACAAGCTCTGCAGATTGAAGATGGCAAAATAGTGAAACTGATGGCGCAGAGCGACATCAGTGCCGATGATAACGCGATAGATTTACACGGCCACTTGCTGGCACCCGGCTTTATAGACACTCAAGTTAATGGTGGAGCCGGAGTATTATTTAACAACTCTCCCACTAGCAACGCCATTAAAACTATAGGTGAAGCCCACCGTACCTTCGGCACTACCGGATACCTGCCGACCCTGATCAGCGATGACTTTGAAACCATGCAACTGGCAATAGATGCCACAAAACAGGCTCTGGCAGATAAAATTCCCGGGGTGCTAGGGGTGCACCTTGAAGGACCTTTTTTAAACACTGCCAGAAAGGGCGTTCACCCTGAAGAAAAACTACGCAATCCAAACAGCGACTCATTACAATTGCTAAAACAAGTCGCCCAACTGGGTACATCTATGGTGACACTCGCCCCTGAAGTGGTACCTGAAGGCTTTATTAAAAGCCTCTGCGAGGCTGGCGTTGTCGTTTCCATGGGTCACAGCGACGCCAGTTACGATTGTGTCATTCAAGCCGTTGAGGATGGTGCCAGCGGTATTACACACTTATTCAATGCAATGTCTCCTCTGACTAGCCGTGAGCCTGGAGTCGTTGGCGCAGCTCTGGATGATCCACACAGCTGGTGCGGTATTATTGTCGACGGACACCACGTGCATCCAGCTACTTTAAAAACCGCTATCCGCGCTAAAGCCAAGGGTAAAATGATCCTAGTATCAGACGCTGTACAGACGGTCGGAGCTGCAGGCGTGGAGTTTGATCTGGCCGGCCAGAGTGTGTTTAGAAAAAATGGCAAAGTCACCACCGCAGATGGCACATTGGCAGGTTCCGATTTAGATATGGCCTCTGCGGTACGAAACACCGTGCAGATGCTCGGTATAGAAATTGAAGAAGCTCTGCGTATGGCCTCTTTATACCCAGCACAATTTTTAAGCTTAGACCACCAGCTGGGACGAATCGCTGAAAACTACCGGGCAGATTTAGTACTGTTAGACGATGATTTCCAAGTTGTAGAAACTTGGATCTCCGGCGAGGCCTGCGGAACGCTATAAGTGCCACACGCAGTATTGCGGGATTAACAAACTGCAGTGATAACTGAGAGTTTACGGGGACATACTAATGCGTCTTGTACGCCCCTAAGCTGCAATGCCTATATAACCTCTATAATTTCGGTGACCACTGCTGTTTTAACCGAGTTGGCAATAAAACATTGCCGATGGGATAAATGATGCATTTTCTGCAGCTGCACCAAACTAGGCTGTTTACTGCCTGCAAAAGTAACCGCCACTTTTAAGGTGACTTTTGTCATGCTGATATTGCCACTGCTATCTACTTGCATCAGTCCTACTGCATCATCAACATAACGCTCAATGACATAACGTTTCTTGGCCGCCACTTCCAAAAAAAACAACATATGACAACTTGAGAGCGACGCCACAAAAGCCTCTTCAGGATCAACATTAGCTTCGACTGAGTAAGGTAGCGGCACGACTTGGGGTGATGATGATGCCGCAACAGTGATACCACCGTCAAAGTGCCATTGATGCCCACGCGAATATTTACTGTCGCTGTATTGCTCATCAACACCTTTATTCCAAACCACTTGTACATTGTATTCTGACATTTGATCTCCACTTCACGGATCTGAACTAATCCAAAGCCATTATCACTTGCCATCGAGATCATCGGTAGCGATAATATTTCACCCCTTGTTGAAAAAAACTCACATCACTATGAAAAAACACTTTTCTATTTCCGCCATCGAAACTTTTACAGTGGTTGCCCAGGAACTGAGTTTTACCCGTGCCGCGGATGTGTTACACATAACTCCCAGTGCTGTAAGTCACAGGATAAAGCTACTAGAACAGCAGTTGGGAGTACAGCTCTTCAGCCGCCTGTCAAAAGGGGTAAGGCTGTCCCTGGCCGGTGAAACCCTGCAACAGCATGCGATGGCAGGAATGAAAAATATTCAGCACGGTATCCAACAAAGTCAATTTGCCAGTAAAAAAGACAAGCTGGTCATCGCCGTCATTCCCTCACTCTGTCAAGCCTGGTTAATACCTCGCTTGGCTGACTTTAGTCAGCAGTGTGCACACATTGAATTGGAACTGATTGTCTGTGATCAACTGGCTGATTTTTCCAAAGCGCAAATTGATGCCCACATACACTTCGGCTCTGGGGATTACCAGGGGCTAGAAGCTGTCTTTTTGAGCCGGGAAAGAGTTTACCCGGTCTGCCACCCAGACTTTCTACTTGGTGTAGCTCACCCCCGTTTGAGTGAGTTGCTGAAAGTGCGGCAATTAATCCACTACAAGGCGGGCATAGAAGATCAACCTGGAGGAATTTCCTGGGCAGACTGGCTGCAAAAGTTCGAAGTCGACAAACCCGCGGAACTACAGCAAATTTGGTTCAGCCATGTCTCTATGGCGGTCGCAGCCGCTGTTCACGGCCAGGGCATTGCCTTGGGCTGGCACAAAATGGTCAGCGAGGAGATAGCGGCAGGCAAGTTGCAAAAGCTTAGCGATGACTACCTGCAAACAGCTTTCAGCTACTACCTTGTCGCACCCACCCAAACCCGAAAAAACCCGGCATTTGTGCTGTTTTCTGATTGGTTACAACGACAAATGGGCGCAGGGGATGCTAATCATCCATTACCCACTGGGTTTTAACGCTACCGGATAGTGCAAGCCACCTACACTGTTGTAGCACATTTAATCTACTTTCAGCTCTATTTAATAGCACCCACCCAAACCCGAAAAAACCCGGCATT
>MABF01000147.1 GCA_002163025.1 'Osedax' symbiont bacterium Rs2_46_30_T18 | reverse complement strand
CTACCTTCACGTGATACCGGCAACCGCAATGAGGCTTTCTTAATCAAGTGTGATCATCAGTTAACAATGGATGATAATCAGTGGTTAGATGACACTGTGATCCCCGGTTTTCGCCAGGCATCCCAAGTGTATGCAGATGCTATGGTAACTTTAGGCAAGCAACTGTTACCAATATTCGCCAAAGCACTGGATATGCCTAAAGACTTTTTTGAGCAGGCTTTTGTCGATCCCTTTTTTAGATTGCGTATGACACATTATCCGTCAATCGACACACCAGTCTCTAATGATGAATTTGGTATAGCCCCCCACGTAGATACCAGCTTCTGTACGATTTTAATCCAAGATCAACCCGGCTTAAGTATTTTCAGTGAACAGCGAAATCTATGGCTAGATGTACCTATGATAAAAGATGCCTTTATCGTCAATACCGGTGAATTATTAAGACAGTGGTCTAATGATAGATTTCTCAGTGTAAAACATTTCGTAAACACGAATAGCAGTGGTGTATCCAGATACTCAATTCCGTTCTTTTTTAATGCAAACTCCGACTACAAAATGCACTGTATCCCCAGTTGTTGCAGTGCTGAAAAACCGCCTAAGTACCCCGGAATTTCTTATAACGAGAGTCAGGCTGTCGCCCAGGGTGAGTAAAGCAGACAGAGGAAGCATCCAGATTTTGTGATCAGTTGATAATAGCCTAAATGCCAGCAGCAAAGCGATCAATCTATTAGCAGCTCCCGCCAATAGATTGGTTGCCCAGCTTGGCTTTCCTTGGGGATGTAGTTAGAGGCTATTGAAGAATGAATAGTCTTCAAATTTGTCCGCGTAATTTTGACCAGGCTAGCCCTAAATATTCATGGATCGCACTTTCACTTTTAGCTAAGTTTGTGGCACTAAATTGAATACTAACACTCTGTCCTGGCCTGTTTTTGACTAAGTAATTGGCCGGGGCTGGGACAGGCCTCATCTCCTGCTTATTAAATAATGCCACGGCCCTTGGCATATGCGCTGCAGAAGTCACCAACGCAAATTCAGCCCTGCCAATAACAGCTTTAACCAGCTGCGCCTCATGGTGAGTATCTTTGGCTCTGGGCTCTTTTACAATATCAACTTCAAGGACTCCCAGGGCTATTGCAACTTGGGCAACAACCTCTGCATTAGGAACCGGGTCTGCTCCCCCCCACCCCGACACTATTAGCTTTGCACCAGGGTTGGCCTTATATATGCGTATGCCTTCGAGCAAACGCGCCATAGAGGCGGAACCTATTTGGCTGGTGACAGGCAACCTTGGATCAGACACATGACCACTGCCTAATACCATCACAAACTTTACCGGTCCCTGGCTAAGATCATAAGTCGGATAGTGGTTTTCAAGCGGTGAGATCAACAAGTTGGCAATAGGCGTAGCGCTTAGCAAAACCAGCATCAACACCCCTAAGCTAGCCATCCATTTACCAAGGCGCTGCCTTTTGCTGAACCACAGCAAAAATAGCCCCAGGACAGTAATAATCAACACCATAGGTACAGGCAATAAAATGGCTGCGATAATTTTTTTGAACAAGAACATATGCTGAAACTCGCTGTAAAAAAGTGATTATATTTCAAACAACTGGATTATACATTAAGCAGCTTGTAACTCGCATAGGTGAAAATTACTTTTGGTCTCTATCCGTTAGAGGGAGCAAAAGTTACAAATAGACAGATTCTTTGTTTTTGAAAGTTAAAGCCGCTCAATAGCTGCTTTAGTTTATGTTTGTATGCGCAAATTTGCGCTACTGTTTCAGCTAATGACAATTAATTACTCGGGCATTTTATGTTAGTAGAAAATATAGACTTAAACTTTATCAAACAAGCTGCTAGCGCGATTGAAGGGCTAGCCTGTCGCACCCCGTTGAAAAAATCTATCAGCTTGTCGCAGCGACTACAAAAAAATGTCTACCTAAAAATGGAGACTATGCAAGACACCGGCGCTTTCAAGTTGCGCGGTGCAGCCAATGTCATTATGCATTTATCAGCAGCAGAAAAAGCCAGCGGTGTAGTCACTGCATCCACCGGTAATCACGGCCGGGCAGTCGCTTATGTGGCTCATGCCCTGGGTATTAAAGCTATCGTTTGCATGAGCACTCTGGTGCCCGCCAATAAAATTGCCGCCATTGAGCAACTGGGGGCAGAGGTGGTTATTTGTGGGGACAATCAAGATCTGGCCACCGAAAAAGCGCTGCAGATAGCCCAAGCGCGACAAATGCGCTTTGTTTCTCCTTTTGATGACCCTTATGTGATCGCGGGCCAAGGCACTATCGCCCTGGAGATCTTGCAGCAGCGGCCAGAAATTGACACTATTATTACCCAGCTAAGTGGCGGCGGACTCGCCAGTGGCATCGCAATTGCGGCAAAATCACTGCGACCTGACATTAAAATAATTGGCGTGTCCGTTGATCACGGTGCGGCCATGTACGAGAGCATCAAAGCGGGAAAAATAGTCAATGTGTCCGAGCAAGCCAGTGTCGCCGACGCCCTACCCGGCCCTATCCCAGCTGACAATCGCTATACCTTTGATATTTGTCGCCGCTTAATCGATGAAATTGTACTGGTATCCGAACAGCAGATCATAGACGCTATGTGCTATAGCCTTAAGCGGGAGAAACTGGTGCTTGAAGGTGCTGGTGCCGCTACTATCGCAATGTTATTACAGCATAGCCAAGTTGAAATA
>MABF01000287.1:16736-16803 GCA_002163025.1 'Osedax' symbiont bacterium Rs2_46_30_T18 | reverse complement strand
CTCAATAGCCAGCTTGCGCTTGGTCTTTTTCGTCGGAGCAAAACTCATCGGATCATCTGGCCAGGGG
>MABF01000287.1:0-16721 GCA_002163025.1 'Osedax' symbiont bacterium Rs2_46_30_T18 | reverse complement strand
CCTTTCATCTCTTTTTTTACCTGCTGGTAACTTGTGTTCCAGAAATTGCCGATATCTTGGGTTATCTGCAAGGGTTTTCCCGCAGGTGATAGCAAGTGTAACTGTAGAGCAAAGCCTCGATTAGCGCCGTGCTGGGCGATCACTGGGGTTTGCGTACAGCCAAACATCTCTTGTAATTTGACGGCTAATACAGGTGGTGATTGGCTGTAATCTATCTGTATATTAGATCCCGAAGGTACTCTGTAACTGATCGGGGCCTGCCTTTCCAGCTCTTGAGGCAGTGGCCAGGGCAGTAAATTGTGCAGAATATTCTGCAACTCTAGTTTTTTCAGTTGCGACAGTTGGCTGAAGTTACTGACAAAATCGTCACTCAGGAAGGGGCCCAGCCACTGCTCTAAGCTGGCAGTTAACTGCTGCTGCGTCAAATCCGGCCAGGTATCAGTTTGAGCGCTGCTATGTAAAAAACTCACTCTGGCACAAAACTGCTCTAGCTTCTTGTTCCAGGGAAGCAACTGTAAACCGCGTTTGGCGATCAGTTGCAGTATTAGGCTGCGCTTTTTATTGAGGTTAACTGCGTTACTTTTGCTGCGCTCCAGTATCAATTCACCCACGCAGCATTGTTGCTCAGCGCGAATGCGCTCGGTTTTATCATCCCAGCTCAATGATTGCTGTATTTTGCTTAAGCTTTTTAACGCCTGCCCAAACAACTTAGGATCCAGAGCGGTGGCCAGTTGTATCTGATCAGTTTGCATTCCCTCCCTGCCACCGCAGTGGGCGATGGCTAAATAGGCTTGCGATTGCAGGTGATCAGCAGTGCTGAGTTTGGCGGCTCGACCATTGGCCAGTTTATATTCACTGGCATTGATATTGCGGCGCTGGGCTATGCGTTCGGGCCAGGCAGTCGCGACCAGCAGTGCAATTTTATCTTGTTCACTGAGCTCTCTTTGATCGAGGTAGGCTTTAGTTGAGCTCTGGCTATTGCTCAGTAACTTCTGGTACTGCCTACTGAGCTGACGGATATGTTGCCACTGGTAATTGTTGTGTTTGCCGGGGGCTCTTAAAGCCTGCAGTCGCAGGCTGATATCTGCCTGGCGTGTCTGCAGTGGATCGTTCTCCCCCAGTAACGCGGCTAAGTTGCAGCCTAGCTCGGTCATTCCCCAACGCTGTGCGTTCAGGCATAAGTGTGCCAATCTCGGCGGCATCGGCAGCAGGCAAATCTTTTCACCCAGCGGGGTAAGTGCCAGCTTATCGCTGATTGTTATAGCCCCCAGCTTAAGTAACAAGTCGGTGGCCTGCTGGATTTGTCCTTGACGGGGTGGGTTTAACCACTGTAAGTCTTCGACATTATCATTGCCCCAGAGCAACAGGTTTAGCAGCAGGTGGCAGAGGTCAGCACTGAGAATCTCCGGGGTTTCAAAGGGAGCCAGGCTCTGTTGTTGCTCTTTCGTCCACAGACGGTAACAGACCCCGGGGGCAGTTCGACCGGCTCGACCCGCTCGCTGTACGCTAGAGGCCTGGGATATTTTTTGCGTACTCAAGTGGCTAGTGCCGGTTTTACCGTCAAAGTGCGCCCTTTTACACAAACCACTGTCGATCACTGTAGTGATACCATCAATAGTGATACTGGTCTCGGCTATGTTGGTGGCTAATACTATTTTACGTCGGTCTTTAGCAACGGGCTCAATCGCAAGTTGTTGCTCTTTTATCCCCAAGTTTCCATACAGTGGGGTTATATCTATGCCTTGCTGATTGAGATCCACTGATTGCTGCAGTAGCTCTCTGACTTTATGTATCTCTCTCTGCCCGGGCAGGAAAACTAACAAGCTACCACTTTGCTCTTGCAGTGCCTGGATGATCAGCTGAACGATCCTGTTTTCAAGTTGCAGTTGGCGCTGGTTGGGCCGGGTAGTCAAGTGACTATAGAGTATGTCGACAGGGAAAGATCGGCCTTCGCTCTTGATGATAGGAGCGTTATTCAATAGCTTGGCACTGGCATCGCCATTGAGTGTCGCAGACATCAAGAGTAATTTCAGAGGCTGTTCATCTCTGAAAAGGGCCCGGCCCTCAAGGACCAAGGCTAAATTCAGGTCGTTATTTAAGCTGCGCTCATGGAATTCATCGAAGATAATTAACCCCACACCCTCAAGGCTAGGATCCTTTTGCAACATGCGGGTTAATATACCCTCAGTAATGACCTCTAACTGTGTGTCAGCACTGACTTTGCTTTGCATACGCATTCGAAAACCGATGCGCTGACCTATGTTTTGGCCGATGTTATGACTCAGGCGCAATGCTGCGGATTTGGCTGCTATGCGCCTGGGTTCCAGCATCAGGATCTTCTGTCCTTGCAACCAAGGTTGATCCAGCAGCGCCAAGGGTACTGCGGTGGTTTTACCGGCACCGGGAGGGGCAAGTAAAACTACTGCATCTGTTGCCGCCAGGGCGCTTATGAGCTCGGGGATTACGGCCGTTATCGGCAATTCGGTCATTGATTACTGGTCGTTAACTGCGGCATTTTTCGAATGCCATCAATGTCTATTTCATAGTAGTCAACATAGTCGGCATGCACCCGTTTGTTAGCCGACAGAATAATGATGGTAGTGTCGGGTAACAGCTTTTTAACTCCTGCGAGTAAGCTCTTGATTTCAGCAACACTCCTGTTGGAGAGGGCGTTGTGCATGATGATAATGTCCGGGCGTTTAATCAGTGAGCGCAACAACTGAATATTTTGCTTTCCTCCGAGCGGCATTCTCTCTCCGCGAATCCCCACCTGCGAGAGGCCTATAACAATTAACACGAGTGCCTCGGCTTGGTTTTCTATCAGTGCCTGCTCGACAATATCAACTAATTTTTGGTGCTTGTCATAGTTGTTAGGATCGACCTCAAAACCCCACAACAAGTTTTCCATCAAGTTGAGTCGATGATTCATGCGACCTTTGCGCAGCGGCTCGAAGTATTCCGAGAACATGCTGATCGGCGACGATATCAATTGTGTTCGAAGCGCTAACAACTGTGACTTTAAATCTTCATCTATCCAGTCGTCCCCGAGCATGCTGACTTTGAGTCCCAGCGCCATCGCCAGTAAAAACTCACAACTGGGCAAGTGCTCAGGCCGGCCAATGCACAAGGTGAGCTGGCTGCGAATACAGTCAACATCATAAAAGCGGTAGTTATTTTTCAGTTGATCGTTCGGCCCTAATTCTTCTAGTTGATGGACAATGTGAAAGGCCAGTTTTTCTCCGATATCGCGCAGTGTTTTGTAGAGGTTTGCCTCTTGTAGCAATTTAACAAATTGCGGATTAACGCTGATATTCTGAATGACCTGTTGCTCTTGTTTGCTGTCGACCAGTCCAAAGGCGATATTCTCGATGATACTCAGGCGATCGCTGTAGCCTGAAATATCAAACCTCTCGATTAGCTCGCTGGCTTCTAATCCCCTTAAGTTGGTAAATAAATTTTCTTTAGTTAAAGAAAATTTGTCGTGCATAATGGGGGCAATCGCCAGTGGATCTATGTAGTCTTTAAGACCAAACTCAAACACCATACGCCTTGCGCCGATGGCGGACATCAAATCTTGTAGCCACAGAGATAATCCCGTCCAGTTTTCGACCCCGGCCATACCGAAGTCGGTCCAGACATCTTCGATACTTTCAATGCTATTGCCGGATGCATCTGACTCATCAATAGCTAAAAGCTGTTCAGCGTTCAGCAGCGATAAATTTCGCTGTGGCGGCAAGCGCCGTAAACCGTAATTAATGTTCTGTAAAATAGTACCTTCCACCATGAAAGGTTCAGGGCCTATATAGGCGATCTTTTTGCTCAAGTCTTCACTGGCTAACTGGGTGATCTTTTTCAGGCCAATGTATATATCTCCGGCTGCGATAGGTTCTATGTTTAACACGTTCATTGCCATCTTGCGCAGCAGTAATTCGCTGTCACTGCAGATGTTCACATGACTGCCTGGTGCGATTTTCAAGTTTATATTTTGGCTGACATAGTCACCGCGCTCGTTTTTGATGTAGAGGCTCTTGAAACGTAATCCAGCAGAAAAGTCTGGGATATTATCACCATCTCTGGCAACTATATTAAATAGTCCACTGGGGTTAAAGTGCTCTTGAATGTACTCATAGCGAACCTTGGAATCTTGGTATTGCTGGTAGTAAGTCAGCAGTTCTTTCCAGGGGGAGACCAGGTCTTTATAAGCAGCGAGTGCTGCGACTAAAGCGCCAATACTCAACTGTCCTTTGATCACCAGGATTCCGCCAACTGCATAAAATAAAATCGGTGGTAGCTGATTCAGGAAATTATTGATGAATTTCATGAAGAATTTTTGTTTAAAAATATCAAAGCGGATTTTAAACAAACGGCCCAAAGTGTTGGAGAACTGAGCCAGATGGTACCTCTGAGTACCGTGCAATTTGATATCTCGATGTCCGTCTACAACTTCACCGATTTGACCTGCGAAGTGCCTGACCACTGTCACTCGCTGTTTCTTTAGTTCATTGAGCTTCTTCTGCATCTTAGGGATGATGTAAGCTTGCAGCGGAATCATCGATATTGAGACTAAACCTAATACCGGATCTTGTACAAACATAAAGGTCAGGATGGTCAGCATAGTACCGCCCTGAAATAACGGCTGGGCTAAGCTATCACCGATGAATCCGGCCAGCGGTTCTGTCTCAGAGGTGATAGTAGAGATTATTTCTCCCTGGGAGGTGCGCTGGAATTGTGCCGGTGGAAAGCGCATCACTTGATTGATTAACTGGTAGCGTAACCTGCGTACCATGCGCTCACCGATAATACCTTTGAAGGTATTGATGCGCATCTTGAAGGCACCGTTGACCAATACGATAACCAGCAACATCGCACAGAGTACTAGCAGAAAGTCCACTGGATTGAACGACATACCGAACAGTGAGCGCTCACCTTCACCGGATATCGCTTCATTAATGATTATCTTCGGCAGCTCCAGAGCCAAATATAGCATTGGAAAAATAAATAGCGTCAACAGCAGCACTTTGATTTGCTCTCTGCCGCTGTAGCGGTAGATAAAACTCTTTAGTTTTGATTCCATGGAACTAGATACCCGCACGCAGTTATATCGATAAATGTTGAAACTAAAGGAACATATGAATAAACCTGACTATTCGGCTAATGCTTACAGGCTACTCGATCTGCTTGCTGTCGGCTTTGGACCGGTAATTAACCCGCCTGTAACGAAGCTTTGAGTTCAAAATACTATGTAAATCATTGACCGGCCGGGCTTGTTCGCATGTTCCCTAACAGTAAATATACGCGCTGTGGCGTCGAAAGCAATTAAGTGCTACTCGCGTATTTCTTATCCGGTATCCCCGGATCACAAAAGCAGCTGCAGATCTTTTTAGAAAAGTATCAGAAAGTTGCGTGCGTCATTAATACCTACCAATTGAGCCGTGACAGGGTGAGTTTATTATTGTGGAGTAGTGCAGTTTTTTACTGAGTTTATTATGGGTATACAATTACATAATTCAATTGAAAGTGATAAAAGAAACTGTAGATAATAAATAGTTTTAAATTACCCCGAAGGCTTAACAGCAGCCGGGGTGGTGTTTTTATTCTGTGCTATCGCTTTGATAAATAATACGATTTTGTTCTGCGTAAGCGACGCTAAAAGCACCCTGTTGAAATTTCTTTAGCCCTAATTCTTCAATGCTGACATCCAGCGGATTACGTTTAATCAGCTCTTTAATAGTCGTCGGGTTTAGCAGTGAGACTGGCAAGTCAAGTAGCTGCAGAGCAGCCTCAAATTTGAAGCTGGCGGCGCTGCCGGCAAATTTACCTTTTTGCATACGCTCAATAATTACAATCTGCTCAATTTTATAATCGTCAACCAGCTTGCTAAAAGTAAACTGAAAACCGCGGATAGCTTCAGTCTCAGAAGGTTGTGAGACAGAGAGTTGTCGCTGGCGACAATCCGCGACACTAAATGCACCTCTTTCATAATCCAGCAGGCAGATAATAGCTTCTGCCCCTTTTAATTCAACGCCACAAATTCGCATATCGATTGCCTGTAAGTTTAGGGATAATGTGAGCAAGTTTGCGGTGTCTTGCACGAGAGCTCTACAGCAGCTATCTACTGGATGTTGCTAAGCAGCGATAGCAGGACGAGACATCTGCTCTGATTAAAGGGAGTAGACTCGTCATTGTGCCGCGCAAGCTTTCGTACTTAGCAGCGCTTGATGGCCTGCACAGAGCAGTCGAAACTTATCGCATCTTCCTCAATGTAAGAATGTCGGCCATTGTATAGAGAAAGCTTTGAACTAACAAACCTGAGAACCTCCAGTTCGCCTGTGGTTACAGGCTCAAGCATGCAATGGCAGGGTTTCGGCCAGAGGATGCAAACCATCAATGTCTAATTGGTAATATCGTACTCGATCTGCGGTGACAATTTTCTTATTGGAAAACATAATGACACTAGTGTCAGGCAATATTTTTTTTATCCCCAGCAATAAACTCTGCAGCTCGGCGTCAGATTTGTCGGGCAGCGCATTATGCATTAACAACACTTTTGGTCTTTTCATCAGTGCCCTTACTAATTGGATATTATGCTTTGCCTGCTGTGGCAGCCGCTCTCCTCTGATGCCAACCTGGGAGAGAGAGATCACAATTAATACCAGTGCTTCCGCCTCGTTTTTTATCAAAGCACGCTCAACAATATCGACCAGCTTCTGATGTTTATGGTGGTCGTGCGGTGATATTTCAAAACCCCAGAGTAAGTTTTCCATAACGCTGAGTCGTCTGTTCATGCTCTCTTTGCTGAGATATTCAAAGTGCGAAGCTAAAATGCTGACCGGTTTGGCTATTAACTGCTTGCGAGCGTTTAACAGTTGCTGTTTTAACTCTGCGTCAATCCAGTCACTACCTTGGACGCTGACTCTCAGTCCCAGCGCCATTGCCAGTAGAAACTCGCAGCTAGGTAAATGTTCAGGGCGGCCAATACAATTGGAAAGCTGCATACGCACTGCATCTACATCGTAAAAACGGTATTTATTCTCCAATTGGTCGGTGGGGTCACTCTCTTCGATATGGTGGATAATGGTATAGGCAAGCTTTTCACCTATATCACGCAGTGCTTTGTATACATTGACCCGCTGTAAAAAGGCTGTGAATTGCTGGTCGTTGCAAATGGTTTGCAAGCTACTGTGCTCGTTAGGGCTGTCCATCATTGCAAAAGTGATGTTTTCGATCACGCTGAGGTGATCGTTATAGGCATTGATATCAAACCTCTCTATCAGTTCACTGGCTTCAATGCCGCGCAGGCTCGTGAATAAGTTTTCTTTGGTCAGAGAGAACTTATCCGCAATAGTGGGCTCAATTGCCAGAGGGTTTATGTAATCTTTAAGACCAAATTCAAACACCATGCGCCTGGAGCCAATGGCGGACATAATATCCTGAAGCCATAGCGATAAGCTTTTCCAGTCATCGACCCCGGCCAGGGAAAAGTCAGTCCAAACTTCGTGGATGCCATCGGTGCTGTTGCCTGAGGCTCGCGATTCTTCGATTGCCAGTAGCTGGCCGGGGCTCAAAGTCGCATAATTATATTTAGGCGGTAACAGTCGCAAGCCGTAGTTGATATTTTGTAATATAGTGCCCTCGACAAAAAATGGATCAGGCCCTATGTAGGCAATTTTTTTGCTAATGTCTTCGCCTGCTGTTTGCGCAATGCTCTGCTGGCCAACGGTTATCTCCCCAGCGGCAATCGGTTCTAAGCCCACTATATTCATTACCAACCTGCGCAACATCAGTTCACTGTCACTACAGATGTTGATCTGGCTGCCAGGAGGGACGCTTAAGCTTATGTTCTGGCTGATAAAATCCCCTCTCTCGTTTTTCAAAAAGAGGCTGTTTAAATGTAACCCGGCACTAAAGTCGGCGCGATTATGTGCTGTTATGGGGTTGGGTGCGATCAGACCTGTAGGCGCAAATTGCTCCTGAATGTATTCATAGCGCACTTTACAATCTTGAAACTGCTGGTAGTAGATCAGTAATTCTTTCCAGGGTGAGACCAGATCTTTATAGGCCGCCAGGGCCGCTACCAGGGCGCCAATACTCAGTTCACCCCTAATGACTAAAATACCGCCGAGCGCGTAGAACATAATCGGCGGTAGTTGATTTAAGAAATTGTTAATAAATTTCATCAGAAATTTTTGTTTGAAAATATCCAAACGTACTTTAAACAAACGGCCTAGAGTGTGGGAAAACTGGGCCAGATGAAATCTATGAGTGCCGTTTAGCTTAACGTCTCGCTGACCATCAACTACTTCGCCAATTTGCCCGGAAAAGCGGCGGATGACTTTAACCCGGTGCTTTTTTAAACTGTTTAATTTTCGCTGCATTTTAGGAATGATATAAGCTTGCAGTGGAATCATGGAAATAGAGACTAGCCCCAACAACGGATCCTGCATAAACATAAAAATTAAGATAGTCAGCATTGTACCGCCCTGAAATAGCGGTTGGGCTAAGCTGTCACCGATGAAGCCCGCCAAAGGCTCTGTTTCTGCGGTGATGATAGAAATAATTTCACCTTGAGAAGTCCGCTGAAACTGCGAGGAGGGGAAAATCATTACTCGAGACACGAGCTGATACCGCAAGCGCCGCACCATACGCTCGCCAATGACACCTTTGTAGGTGTTAATGCGCATTTTAAAAGCACCGTTAATCAGCACAGTGGCCAGTAGCATGGCGCAGAGAATTAACAGGCAGCTGATCGGATCGAACTCCATACCCAAGACGCGGCTATTGCGCTGCGCTGAAATAGCATCGTTGATGATGGTTTTAGGTAGTTCGAGTGAAAAATACAACAGTGGGAAAATGACTAAGGTCAATAACAATACTTTTATTTGTTCCCTACCACTGTATTTGAAGATAAATTTAGTCAGTTTGGCTTCCATACCACAATTTTCCTCGGTGTATTTCCCAAGTTCTAAGGTCAAATATACGCGCTGCATTTAGCGCAGCGCAATCACCGATTTACTAATTAGGATTTTGGATTAGCCCGACAGGATGGAGGTATTGATAACGGCAAAAAAGTGCATCCAAACACGTTTGTCACCCGTATACTAAGTAATATTTGGCTGTTCTAGAGGCAGTACCTGACTAAGAGGTTTTTGTGCAAGATCGACAAATAAGTATTCAATATTTTAAAACCGCGTATGGAGAGCTGGTCTTAGGTGCCTACCAAGGTAAATTATGTCTCTGCGATTGGCGCTACCGTAAAATGCGCAGCGCCATAGATAAACGTATCACTGAGCTATTGGATGCCCGTTACCAGCTGCGCAATGATCCTGTCATAGCTCTGACTATCAACCAGCTAGAGCAGTATTTTTCCGGCCAAAGGCAAGAATTTGATTTACCTCTGCTGTTTGCAGGCACAGAGTTTCAGCAGCGGGTGTGGCAGCAGTTGGTGAAGGTTCCCTATGGGATTACCTCGAGCTATTTAGAGTTGTCTGAAGCATTGGGTAATGTTAAAGCTATAAGGGCGGTAGCCACTGCTAATGGCGCCAACGCTATCTCCATCATCGTTCCCTGTCATCGTATTATCGGCAGCGATGGCAAGCTGGTGGGCTACGCGGGAGGCTTAGATGTGAAGAAAAAACTTCTGCAGTTAGAAGCTTGCACTGCAGGCACCGACATTATGACGCAATCGATGGAATTGTTTTAAGTAAAGCGCTAAAAACTACTGTTGGCTATTATCTTCTTCAGAATTGTTTTTATCAGCGTCTTTACGCTGTTGCGCTGCGATTGCGTCGAGCTTGGCGAAGTGCTGTTTCAATAGATGATTGGTTGGCATGTCGATAAATTGAGTCGCTTCAGGAACGCTCTTGTAGGCAGTTTCCATTTCTTGCGCAGTTAACGGACGGATACCGTTTTTAGCGAGTCTGCCGCCGCAGACATAATCTATCACTATAGTGAAATCGCCAATCTTAATTTGCGAGGCGTTGTACTGGCGTACCACAATAGCACCGCTACCTTTCATGCCTTCATACAGCGCCATTTTAATCAGGCCAATATCTGTTTGTAACCCTACTTTTTCCTGATCATCTAAGTAGCGCAGTAAAGTACCATCAGCTTTAACGCCAAAATGGTAGTGGTCGTCAGCGCAGGTAATATTGATACGTTTGTCACCTTCCAGGTACTCGGCGAGGTCAACTAAGTAGCCAAAGGCTTGGTCGATTACAGACATAGGCGATAACAGTCTCTTCAGTTTTCTGGTGTAAACTCATGTTGTTAGTTGCATATAGGACTAGCAACTGAGTAATTGTAGTACGTCAGAGACAGTAATTAAAGCGGCGATTATAGCTATTTATGCGCTCTGCTTAAGTTTCTCTGCCCAGGCGACTAACAACAACCCCAGCAGCGCGGCGCAAATAAAGCCAATTGCCAGTGGAATAGTGGTCTGATTGTAAAAACGTCCGCAACTGGCGGAGAATATTACTGCCACTAAACTGGATGAAGAGGCGATGATAGAAGCGCCCAGGCCGGCTATGTTTCCCAGAGTTTCCATCGCCATGGCGGTTAAATTACCAAACAAAATACCAATACAGCAGAAGCATAAAAAACTGATCAACATAAACCAGAATAGCGGCGGGTGTCCCTGATAGATCAGCCCGACCAACAGCAGCAGGGCGCTAAAAACCGCCAGGGAGATAAGCGCACTGATCGATAATTTATACATCCCGTATTTCATCACTAGTTTGCCATTGAGGAAAGAAGAGACACCGACACCGGAGGCGAGGATGGCAAAGTACAGTGGGAACTGATCGGTGATCTGAAATACATCTTGGAAGATCGCCTGCGCCATGCCTATGTATAACAGCAGCGCGCCAAACAGTATTCCAGCAGTGACCGCATAGGCCATAACAACAGGCTTCAATAAGATACTTTTTGCAGCTTTGGTCACCGCTCTCAGGGAAAAGGGGATACGCCGATCTTTGCTTAGCGTTTCAGGTTGACGCAAGGCAAACCAGACACCGACGATAATAGTCATCACCAGGAACACCACAAAAATCGCCCGCCAGCTGGCAAAGCTAATGATCAGTTGTCCCAGTGCCGGGGCCAGCATCGGTACTAAAATAAAGAACATCATAATAAATGACATTATTCTCGCCATAGAGGCGCCCGTATACTGATCGCGGATCAGTGCTCTGGAAGCTATTTTCGGACCGGAGACACCGAACCCCTGGATTAATCGACCGATCAGCATCCACTCGAATGACTGGGCTGTCATTGAGATAATACTCCCCAGGCAGAAAATCAGCATGCCTAACAAAATGGCGTATTTTCTCCCTTTAGTATCCGAGAGCGGCCCAAACAGTAATTCGCCAAAGACCATGCCGAAAACTAAAGCGCTGATAACCAGTTGTGTATCATTGCTGTCGACTAAGCTAAAGCTCTGGGCAATCGCCGGAAAGGCCGGCAGCATCGCATCGATAGACAGAGCAGTCAGTGAGGTTATCAAGGCAAATAGGGTAATAAACTCTACTGTGCCCATAGGAATACGGTTAGATTTTTCAGAAATGCGCTGTAATAAGTTCATAGTGTCAAAAGCAAATATATAGTTGTGTTAAAAAGTCATTCATAACAACTGCTGGTGTTGTTACGGGCAATAGTATCAATGCGCAAAGAGCGAAGCAGAAAAAAGGCTGTAACCAGGGATAAATTATTTTTGTTTTGAGATAAATCCAGTTGTAGTTGCATTAACCACATTGCACCTTAGCGCTGAGAGCTTATTAGTTGGTACAAAATCCGGTTTCTACAAGCAGGCCATTCCGACTGTTTGCAAGTCCCCGCACCGCATAGTATTACATCTGTCGGGCTGAGAATAGCGATAGGCTGAATTATCTGATCTTTATTATAAGCGATTACTGTGCCGCCCTGCCTCTGCGCCAGTAAGCCATGAAACTTATCAGTTTTTTATCTATTTGCTTAGTCGTTAATAACAGGCGTCTGAGCCCTTCGACCATCGCTCGCTCCCCCGCAACCCAGGCGTAAAAGATATCTTCTGTATCAGAATTTGCCAGCTGCCAGAGTTTATCTGTTGTGTCCAGGCTCTGTTGGGAGTGTTGCTTAAGAGCAGATATGGGCAGGACTAAGCTATCCAGAGCAGCCAGCATTTGTGTATTAAGCTCTGTCGTGTTCTTGTCGTCCCTCACTAGCCAGTGAATATGCAGCTGCGGCCAAGTTGTGCTCAGCAGGCAATCGGATGCGTTGGGCACACAGAAGTAAGCATTGATCAGTGGCTTTTCGCTTTGTTTTGATAGGCTGTCGATAATACTCAAAGCAGCGGGCAGTGCTGTTTCATCGGCGACTAATAACAACTGCTTCACTTGTTTGGGAGGACTCCAAACAAAACCGGCTCTGGCCCGGTTACTACCCGCACAGTGACAACGGATGTATATTTGATCACCAACTGCTGCCTCAAGTGCCCACAAAGAGGCGCAGTTTGAACCGCTGTGCAATACAAAATCTACATCAAACTCATCTTGCAGTGGTCGAAACTCACGGAGAGTATAAGAGCGTAATCGCGGTCGATTGGTTTTGCTCAGAGACTGATAATAGCGGTAGCCATCGATCTTTTCAGGAACGGCAAAACGCTCGCCGGTGAGATTGTCAAACAACAGCTTTATCCATTGATCCGGGCCGTACAGCGCCATTTCTTTAACTCGCTCACTGCTAAAAGTAAGGCGTACAAACGATTTGGATAGGCACTGTTTTGCAGAGACTCTGACCTTGAATATTTGCAAAACACTAATAGCACAATTCATCTTGGCAAATACCTTGCTTAGTTGCCGCCAACCCTTTACCTATAAGAAATACTGCGGTGGGTTTGCAGCTTGAGAGCATGCGATCAAGCCCGCAGAGAAGATACTGGACTTAATCGCATGTTCCCCGGGGACTTAGTTATTTTTTAAGTAAGGTTTACCACTGATATGAGTCAGCACATTGTAGGCAATAATGCTGAGTGCGGTAAATGAATTACTGGATGCTTCTTCGCGTGGCATTACCATCATACGTCCCTCTTTACAGGCGCTGAGGAAATTACAAAAGTTCGGTACCACCGCTTCCAGGGCCTCTATAGCGTCATCTGGAGTGTGCTTTTTGTCGGTTCTGTAAGTGACAAACAAGTAATCGGCATCCAGCTCCTGCAGGTTTTCTGCACTAAAGCTGACCCGCTCACCAGATTCAATATTGTTGACTAACTCAGGGAATTCAAAACCGGAATCGCGCAGTACTTTGCCTAAATTAAAGTAGCTGTTCCAGACGATCAGTTTGCCCTTGCTTGCCTGCAACACATTAACTTTGATTTTCTTAGTATCAACAATTCGTTTGATGCGGGAAATCTGCTGTTGGTAGCGGCCTTTTAGAATAGCTAATTTAGCCTGGCTGCCGGTAATTTCTGCTATTGCTGCAAACATTTCTGAGCGGCTGCGCTTGTTATAATCAAGTACCACTGTTGGCGCCAGCGTCTCTAATTGTGCCAGGGTGGCTTTCTGCCAGGGGGTAGTGATGATCAAATCAGGTTTTACGCTGGCCAGTTTCTCGATATCGATCGGTGAGCTACCGACAAAGATAATTGCACTGTTATCAAAATCATAACCGGTTAAGCCTTTGCTGCCGCGAATAAAAGGTACTCCAGAGGCGCTCACCCTACCGTGACTGGCCACCGGGAAAATACCCAGCTCCAGCAGCGGGATAGTCAGTACTGAGTCGTGCAAAGTGGCAATGCGCTGCGCCGAATCCGGTATTTGTACACTGCGCCCGGCATCATCGATAAAGGTTTTTGCGCTGACCTGTACTGTTACCAGAGCAGATGCTGCAGCCACACTGGCAATTAATAGTGTGCGTAAGATAGTCTTTTTCATTTCATCTCCATATTTTCATCTTTGAATAAATTTTTGCTGTTACATTGCTGAGCGCGCTTTTTGTTTGAGCAGCAAATACAGGAAGGTGGGAACACCAATGATTTGGGTTAAAATTCCAGCGGGGATTTGGCTGGGGGCGATCAGGCTGCGCCCGGCCAAATCAGCAGCCAGAACCAGCAGTGCACCAAGCAGCGCGCTGAGCATTAGATGTGCCGCCACTGAGCTGCGACATAGACGTCTTGCCGCGTGTGGGGCAATCAGCCCGATAAAGCCTATAGGGCCTACTATTGAAGTGGCGATTGCCGCCAGTGCCACAGAGCAGCTAATCAGTAAATATTTTGTGCTATCAATGCGCGTCCCTAAGCAAATGGCACTTTGCTCGCCAAAGCGCAGCGCCGCCATAGCGCGACTGCCCAATATTAGCAGTGGTAATAACACGACAGCGCTGCCCGACAGGATCCTGACATCTTGCCAGCTGGCTGCATCTATACTGCCTGCCAACCAAGCCAGGGCGGCACTGGCGCGGTAGATTTCACCGTAAGTCAAAAAGGCTGTTGTGATCGCACTTAAAAAGGCTGAGATGCCTATGCCCAATAAGATAAAGCGAATAGGTTTGCTGGACTTATTACTGTGGCTAAGTACCAGTATCAGCAGGGCTACTAGTATCGAACCACAAAAAGCTAGCATTGAGCGCCAGGATTGATCTAAATCAGGGAACAGCATCATCGATGAGACCACTGCCAGAGCCGCTCCCTGGCTAATGCCGATCAGAGAGGGGTCGGCCAGAGAATTGCGGGTGACGTTTTGCAGCGCAGCGCCTGAGAGCGCCATCATCGCACCCACCAAAGCGGCGCACAGAGTGCGGGGGAATCTAAATAACCAGACAATATTGTCACTGGTAAGATCGCTGCGCTGATTAAATAAGATATTGAATACCTGCAGTGTGCTCAGCTGATAACTACCGGTATTTATGCTCAATACAATCAGACATAGAATCGATAAACTCAGCGCTAATAACAACCAGAGTACATTTCTTGACAGCAGCAGGGCGATAGACTGATTAAACAGGCGCAGCTTGATATAGGGGGTGGGCATCAGCGTAATTTCACTTTAACTAAATAGATAAATAACGGTGCACCAACGATAGCGGTGATAATGCCGGTCGATATCTCCTGTGGATTGATAACAGTACGGGCGACAATATCAACAGCTAGAAGGAATCCGGCGCCAATAATGGCTGAAAAGGGAATGACCCAACGATAGTCGGCGCCGACAAAAAAGCGTACCGCATGAGGGACTACTAAGCCGACAAAGCCTACAGGGCCTGCCATTGCAACTGAGCATGCGGTGAGCACAATGACCGCCAGCATCAGTTGAATTTTTAGCCCGAGGGTTTTAACCCCTAAACCTTTGGCAATTTCATCGCCCATGCTCAAAACAGTAATTTTTCGCGACACTAACAGAGCCGTTACCAGCGCCACCAGCATGACAGGTGCTATGTAGTAAAAACTCTGCAGGCTGTTACCGGCAAGCGAGCCAGTCAACCACTCGCGCAGGTCGTCAAAATCGTCTTCATTGGCCAGTTGCATCACCGCGATTAGGGCTGCTAACAAGGCACTGACTGCCGCGCCTGATAAGGTTAAATTCAAGGTTGTCGCTCCGCCGGGGGCGGCAGTGGCAATCACAATCACCAGTGTCGCCGCAGTGCCGGCACCCAGAGCGGCAATCCAGGGGGTGTAAAGTGGTGATGTAATATCGAATAACCCAAGACCAATCACTACCGCAAAAGAGGCTCCTGCAAGTAGCCCCAGAACGCTCGGGGATGCCAGTGGGTTGCGGGTCACCCCCTGCATAATTGCCCCGGCGACGGAGAGGCTGGCACCGACTGCAATCGCTATCAGTGCCCGAGGTAACCTGATGTTGTGGATGATCATGTGATCAAAGTTACTGTTATCAAAGCTGCTCAGCGCCTGGTATAACACAGCGTAACTCAAAGGCTTAGCGCCCACTGATAAATGCAACATGAACAGCATGCTGCAAATACTGACAGACACTATCGCTGCGAGTGAATAGCTCAATGTATAGGGTTGGTTTACGCTCTCTATTGAGCTGTTCATACGCTGACAGCGCCCACTTTAAAGTTGTTTCTGGCGCTTAAATATCGAGGCACACAAATGGGTCGGCCAGAGCCGGGGTCAGTCAAAATGTCCACATCCAGATCAAATACTTGTTTCAAATTGGCACTGTTAAAAACTTGCGCGACACTGGCGTGGTGAACTATCTTGCCGTTTTTCATCATGATCAAGTTATCTGCATAGGCTGCAGCCAGATTAAGGTCGTGCAAAACTATCAACAAAGTACGACCGCTGTCGTGAACCAGTTTGGCCAACAAATTCATCAAATCAACTTGCACTTTTAAATCTAAAAAAGTGGTGGGCTCATCCAGTAAAATCAAATCTGTCTGCTGCGCAAGCACCATAGCGATCCAGCAGCGCTGACGCTGCCCGCCAGATAAATCATCCACTTGGCAGTGCGAAAAATGCAGTATGTCAGCAATTTCCATCGCCTGTGCTACTGCGCTCTCGTCTTCGAAGGTCCACTGTCGCAGCAGTGATTGATGCGGGAAGCGTCCCTGGCTGACTAATTCTCTTACTGTCAGCCCCTCGGGGGTAATAGGCCCCTGTGGTAGCAAACCGAGTTTTTTGGCGACTTGGCGAGTATTACTGTTGTGAATGTCCTTGCCATCCAAAGTCACAGTGCCAGAGTTGGGGGCTAATACTCGAGCCAAGGTTTTTAATAAGGTTGATTTACCGCAGCCGT
>MABF01000272.1 GCA_002163025.1 'Osedax' symbiont bacterium Rs2_46_30_T18 | reverse complement strand
CCCAGGGATTCTATAAATCTTCCAGCGGGGATCGCCATCACTTGATCGGCTAAATCTTTCATTGCCAGATAGTGATCTTGCATCACTGGATCCGGGTTCAGATAGTTAAAATTTTGATGCCTCCAGAAAGCCGTCGCCGCAGCGCCATAAGCGCTAAATGCTTGTAGCGCTTTTACTTCGCAGTCCTGCAGGTCTATATGCCCTCGATAGCCCTCTAATAAACTAGCGGCTTTGCCCAGAGATAAACGCCCGTCTACACAGCAACAGCCCACCAGCATCATGCCAATATCAAAGACCCGATAATAGTAGCTGGCCTCCTCAAAATCCATGATAGTGGCACGCTGCGCATCTTTACTGACAATGATATTGTTAGTAAAGATATCGCTGTGGATCAATGCTTTAGGCAAGTCAGCAGTGACATGTTTCTGAATGTGATGGCGGGTCTGCTGCAACCAGGCATAAAAAACTGAATCGGGGGCATATACCTTAACTTCGTCAAACCTCTGCATCCCATAACTGAGTTCTTTAGGCAGATAATCCGGCGCTGAAAGTGAGTGCAATTTTGCCAACTCTACCCCCAGATAACGTAACAGCGGATCGGGGAAGTCCTCTAGAATGTCTCCTTCAATAAACACCTTGAGGATAACCGCCTTATTGTCCCATAAACTGATCGCCTGGCCATCGCTGGTTTTTAAAGCCTTAGAGCTGGCAAAATTATTGGCTTGTAAATAATCTAATAAAGACACTAACTCCTGGCTTTTGCGCAGTGATTTTTGCTCGCAAACCGTCAGTACGTAATCCCCAGACTGGGTTTTTACCTGGTAATTACTGTTTTCCGATCCGCCGCTTAAAAGTTGGTAATCATCAATATCAGCTATCCCATACGGCGCTAATACCGCAGCTATCTGTGCTGCATTTAATTTTGTGTAGGAAGTCATAGTCCTTTTGTTAACTCCCAGTTGCTTTGCATGGCGTGGATCAAAGCTGACTCTAATACTTGGTATTCACACAAATGTACTTTCTGACTAAGCTTTTTAGCACTCTCTATACTGTGGTGGGTAGCCTCTGGGGGTAACTCAGCGCTATTAAGTGCCCTGCGAATGGTCTCTGGGAATTTAGCTGGATGGGCCGTCGCCAGAACCACTAATTTCTCATCGCCAAGCTGATCTGTAAGTATATCGCTAGCCCCTAAGCCAACCGCCGCATGAGGGTCAAGCAAATAACCTTCCTCAGAATAAATTTCATTAATCAGTGCTAGAGTCTGCTCATCTGTGACACTGCTGGCTAAAAAGCCCTGTGAATAACAGGCAAAGACCTGTGGATCGAACTGCAGCGTGCCGCTGGCCTTGAATTCATCCATCCAGTCTTTAATTTTCTGGCTGTCACCATTAACTTTGAAATACAGATAACGCCAGAAATTAAACGGGATAAGAATGTCTATCGCCGATGATTCAGTATTGATCAGTGCTTCTTTACTAAATGTCCCCGTGGAGAAAATACGCTGCAGGCAGGCATTTTTATTATTAGCCGCTAGCAGGTTTTTAATTGGCAAACCCATCTCACGGGCCAGAGCGCCAGCACACAAGTTTCCAAAACCACCCGAGGGCACTGATAGATTAATTTTTTCGCCAACCTGATCGGTTACCTGTAAGTAGGCATAAAAATAATGCACTGTTTGCATCATCACCCTGCCCCAGTTGATCGAATTAACACTGGAGAGCTGCAATTTTTCTTTGAAGTCCTGATTGTCATACAATTTACTAATCACGGCATCTAAATCATCACCACCATCAGGGCAATTGGAGACGGCAAAGGGGTGAATGTTAGCGTGCTGCAAACTGGTCATTTGCCGTTCTTGCTCTGGTGTAATCATCTCTTTGGGGTAGAGCACCCAGGCATCTATATTTGATTTGCCGGCGCTAAAGTAAGCGGTTGCCGGGCCTGTATCTCCGGTAGTGGCTACAATGAGAGACAAGTGCTGGCCTTTGCGCTGCAAAAAGAAATTAACCAAATTAACCAGAAAAGCCAAGCCTATGTCTTTAAATGAAATTGTCGGGCCATGGAACAGCTCCATTATATAGGTATCTTTTCTGCTCTTTAATTGCTGCAGTGGGATAATCCCCTGTTTCTCAAAAGGGGCATAAGCGCTGGTTAATAGCTCTTTTAACTCATCTGCCGAAACAATCGATCTGTCAATAAACAGTGAGAGAATTTCGAATGCTAACTCCAGATAGGTTAAATCTTTCCATTGCTGTAATTGTTCAGCGCTGACACTGGGTAGTACCTGCGGAACGTAAAGGCCACCATCTGCAGCGAATCCATCTAAAATAGCGGTTTCAAAGTCGACCGGCGCGACACCACCTCTGTTACTGATATATTTAAGCATTGTTCTGTGTCTCTTGGGTTATAAACTCAGTGATTATTTAGCAAGTGCTGTTTGTAGACCGCGCTGGCAATCATGATGTCCTGTACGGCAACACCGGTCAGGTCGGCAACAGTTATTTGCCTGTCGTTACTGCGCTGCAGATCCGTTGATTGTATTGCCGCTCCCAGCTCTATCACTTGCTGCTCAGAAATAGCCCCATCACTGATTGCCCGGTAAACTTCACCTCGGCTGCGGCTCTGTGGAATACTATCGACAATCACTCTATCTGCCATCTTCAGTATCTCACTGCACAGTTCCTGCTTATTCGCAGTGTCAGCCCCCACCGCAGTGATATGGGTGCCAGGTTGAATATCTTCTGCATGAAGCAATGCCTTTTCACTAGGAGTAGTAGTCACAATCAAATTGGCATTGGCTGCCACTTGTGCGGGGCTGGAGGCGATATGTACGGTAAAATCAGCTCCCAAATTAAGGGCAAACTCTTCGCAGTTTTTCTGATTTCTTCCCCATACCCAGACAGTTTGGCAAGGGTTATGCTGTTGCAACGCTAATAGCTGCAGCTTGGCCTGGATGCCTGTACCAATAATCCCTATGGCCTGTACCTGCTGTGGTGCAAAATACTTCGCCACCAGCGCCCCGGCAGCTGCAGTGCGTATATCGGTTAGATACCCCTGATCCAGTAACACCGCCTCTGGTACTCCGGTTTTCTGTGCGAAGAGTAGCATCAGCCCCTGACTCGATTGGATGCCATACTGAGCATTGTCATAAAACCCCGAGGCAATTTTAATCACATAATAGTCAGTGTTTTTTATGTAACCGTATTTAATATGTGCCTCACCTTTGGGCTGATCAAACAGTAATTCGCCCACGGGAGGCACAACAGTATTACCATTACTGTACTGGACAAAGCCCTCTTGCATCGCGCTGATGATATCGATTTTTCCAAGGCTGGACTGTATTTCTTTAAGCTCGATGATAGCGGTCAAAATATTTCCCTCTAATTCTGTAATTATGTGCACGCTAATCACTGTATTGCTACAACGCAGTTCAGCCTGCTATTCAATTGAGTTCATTATAGAGGGATGTAAGCCACAGACGCAGGGAGAAACTAAGGGAAAAAACAGCAAAAAAGTAGAAACTGAGGGAAATAGCCACTGATTACTTAGAAAGTAAAGTGGCATTAAGATGAGGCAATTAGCGACAAGTTTAAGCGATTGAAAACGGCTGCCAGTGTTTATGCTGCAGCTTGCTAGCTAAAACTCAGCGGTAATCGCGGGCTAATGGTTTCCGACAAAATCAACGATGTTTCGGTTTTACATAAACTGGAAAGTGATTCCAACAGTTCGTCCAGCTCAGACATCGTTCTGACGCAAACCCGAAATACAAAGGCTTTCTCACCGGTCACGTTGTAACACTCAGTGATACATAGGCTAGTGCTAAGCATTTTTTTGAACTGTGCTTCTTTACCTGGAATAACACTGGCCTGAACAAAGCCAGAAATAGCGTAGCCTAATGCTTCGGGATCAGTTTTAAGGCTGTAAGCTAAAATGGCCTGCTGCTGTTCCAATTTATCAATGCGCTCTTTTACTGCCGGGGCGGACAAGTGCACTAGTTTAGATAATTCAGAGACAGTGATACGTGAGTTCTCAGATAAGAGACGGACAATTTTTTTATTTATGCTATCCAATACAGCCACCTTAGTTATTAAAATCTTATACCTGCAACTATTATATACACTGAGCTTTGGTCAGTACCATATAAGAGCTGTTCATTTAGCAAGCCTCTCATCGGATCATTTAGCTCTTGTATGGCGATTTTTCCTGGGGTTACTCAGTCGACATCTAAAGCAGTAATCATCTTTTGCTGTTTTAGCTAGATATCAAAGCCTCGATTCCACCAACGGTTGGGGTTATCCCTGTCTGTACTGTAGTCTGCACGAGACGCCATGCCTTCACTAATGTAGATAACGGGTTCCTCGTAGCTATGGCTCTCGCGAATCGCTTCTATGGCCTTCGCCAGTTTGTCTGTATCTTTGACTATGGAGAACGTCAGGATACGCGTAGGCATTTCAACTGTGCGTTGTATATCCCCGGACTTTGAGTGCTGTTGAGGGCAAAAATATTGTACCCCTGCAGAAGATTCAAAAGCGACTCTATTATAGGATCCGTACTCCAGAGCCACTGCATTTGCGACACTCTCACGAACCCGCTCATCATCTCTTTGAGCTAACTCTACCCGAACAAACCAAATGGCTATCAGTGAGCAACTGTGTAGCCGTTTATTAATATCTGTACAGGCATCGCGCATATTATCGATTAAAGGGTTAGTTTGCATAATTAATCTCCGTCATATGTTGTGTTTTGTCTTTGTTGCAGAGCACTGTACACTTGAAAGTAGATTATCAATTCGGACTTTATCGAAGTATGACTGCAATACAACATATGGCAAAAATGGCAGCAGCCATGGCTTCGCCAGCCCGACTAAAGATGTTGGAATTTTTAGCCGACGGTGTCGCCCGATCAGCGACTGATCTGGCGATACTCGCCGATGTTCAGGCCAATACAGCTACAACACATTTACAAGTACTGATGAAAGTTGATTTAATCAAAGTCAAAAAACAGGGACGTTATCGCTTTTTCCAGATAAGGGATGAAGTGGTCGGGGATATGCTTGAAGT
>MABF01000149.1 GCA_002163025.1 'Osedax' symbiont bacterium Rs2_46_30_T18 | reverse complement strand
TTTTCTTGAAGTGCCTGTTGCTCTGAGACTCTGGCGCGCTGTTCTTTGGCTGTAAGCTCCTGCAAACTCTTGTCCAGCTCATCGTAGCGGGACATCAGTTGCTGGTATTCAGTGCGGCGATCCTGCTCAGCTTGATTGGCGATAAGGGTCTTGTTTTGTAACTGCAGATTCTTTTCTTCTAAAGTATCGCAATGAGCTAAAAGTCTCTCTATTTGTACTTCTAGTTGCGCTAAGTATGTTTCAGTCATCTGTTAATCCAAAGAAACCTTGAGTTTGGAGCGGGGCTCATTTGTTATCGGTATTTTATTGGGCTAATTATTACATGTATATCACTAAATTTGTTGGGATAATTATAAAGAAGTTAAAAGAAATATAATAGTTGGGCTGGGTCCATCGCCATATAGGCGAATCGGATAGCTCGCAGCAAACCCTGGCAAATGCAATCTAAAGCTTAGCTAATATAGGCGCAGCTGATAAGGGCCTGTAGGGCGTTGTGATCACGTGTTCATCGATTTTCAACAGGCTACCAGTCTGCCTATAATCGCTGCCTGTATCAGTAAATTCGCTGTGCACCAGGGGCTTGTAAAATTTATTCAGAGGTTGCTTAAAGAACTTCACTGTCATCTGTGATGTTTTCAGTTATAAAATAAGTATAATGTTAGGCGTCGGTAGGTTAAGTGCTGCCGCTGTTTATTACTTTAGCTCGATGGAAACCTATGACAAACAAAAACGAAACCAACCTGCAAATCCTAAGTTTTGACGATATAGCCGATTTATTAGTGAGTGAAAAAATCACTATGGTGTCCCCTGGCGAATTGCATGGTTTGGTCTGTGGACAAATGGCGGGCGGCTCGCGGCTGACCAATGATCTGTGGCTGCAGATGGCCAATGACTTTTTGGATATTGAACAATTTGCCCACGAGCAAAGTAAAGTCGGCTTAGTGGGGCTGTATCAGCAAAGTTTGTCGCAGTTTGAAAGCCTGGATATGAGTTTAGATTTACTGCTCCCGGACGACGATGATTACGAGCTTAGCCAGCGGGTCGAATCCCTGGGGTTGTGGGTGCAGGGGTTTTTGGCTGGCTTTGGTACTCAAGGACGTCAGGCTGATAAAAAGCTCAGTGAAGACGCCAGAGAAATGCTCAATGATCTGGGGCAAATAGCCCAAGTTGGCAGTGTTGATCTGGAAGAAGATGAAGACAGCGAAAATAATTTTTTCGAGTTGAGCGAATACGTGCGTATGGGGGCTGTGTATATTTTTACCGAGTGTAATAAACCCGCAGCAGTACCTGAGCAAGCAGAAAAGCCTACGCTGCATTAAGATCTGCTTTAAAGCTCTGCCGTACGGATCTAACCTGGCAGTCTTGTATCGCCGATTAATAACAACAAATTTAAAGGACTATCCATGCTCGACAAAATCACTGCTCAAGAGTTTTCCCAACGCCGCGACACTTTGATGCAACAACTGGACGATAACAGTGCCGTAGTGATTCAATCAGCGACTATGCAAAAGCGCAATAGTGATGTGGATTATCTGTTCCGTCAGGACAGTACTTTCTTTTATTTTACCGGCTTCAATGAGCCAGATGCGCTGTTAGTATTAAAGAAAATTGCCGGCAAAGTGGAATATCACTTGTTCTGTCAGCCGCGTAATAAAGAGATGGAAATATGGTTTGGCTACCGCAGCGGTGAGCAGGGGGTCTTAGATAATTATCAGGCAGATTTCGCCTATAGCAGCGAAATCATAGATGAGCAAATGCCGCAGCTGCTCAACGGCACGGCTAAACTCTATTACAGTTTTGCCCGAGAGCGCCTTACTCAGCAGGTGCAGTTGTGGCTGGGCAGTATGCGCAAGCGTAGTCGTCAGGGAGTGATAGCGCCGGTGCAGTTACAGCAGCTGGATGAATTGAGCAATGAAATGCGCCTGATTAAATCTGCCGCAGAACAGCAGATGATGCGCCGTGCCTCCAGTATCTCGGCACAGGCACAAGTTAAGGCGATGCAAGAAACCAAAGTGGGGGTGATGGAATACCAACTGGATGCGCACATCCAACACCATTTTGCCATCAACGCCTGTCCTCAGGCAGCTTACCCAAGCATTGTCGGCGGCGGTAAAAACGCCTGTATTTTGCACTACATCGATAATTCACAAGCGCTGCAAGATGAGCAGTTAGTCCTGATTGATTCCGGTGCTGAATATCAATATTACGCCGGTGATATCACCCGCACTTTTCCGGTTAATGGTAAATACAGCCCCGAGCAGCGAGCACTCTATGAAGTGGTCTTAAAAGCCAATACCCAGTGCATAGAGATGATTGCACCGGGAACCGGCTGGAACGAGATTCATGACCGGGCGGTGTTGGTTATTACTTCAGGTTTAGTGGAGCTGGGACTGTTACAGGGAGACGTCGATGAGCTGATCGGGGCCGAGGCTTATCGCGAGTTCTTTATGCACAAGCTCGGCCACTGGTTGGGCATGGATGTGCACGATGTCGGTAATTATAAAGTAGATGGTCAGTGGCGTGAGTTAGTTCCGGGAATGGCGATGACTGTGGAACCGGGTATTTATGTCTCCCCTGACAATACTCAGGTAGAAGAGCGCTGGCGCGGTATCGGCATACGTATTGAAGACGATGTGCTGGTGACTGCAACTGGCTGTGAAGTGATGACCTGGGAAGTACCCAAAGAGATTGCTCAAATCGAAGCGTTAATGGCGGGTTAAACGAGAAACGGGTTGATGAAACAACACTACGATATAGTCATTATGGGTGCCGGCATGGTCGGTGCGAGCTTGGCGGCAGCGCTACTGCAGCACGCTAAAAGTTTGAATTTGAGTATTGCGCTGATTGAACCCAACCCCCTGCATGTACAAGCGGAACCCGACAGCTATCAGCCCAGTTTTGATGGCAGGGTTACCGCACTGGCGTACGGCTCGGCACAAATTTTCCAACAGCTGCAACTCTGGGATAAGCTTAGGGAGCAAGTGCAGGCAATAGAACATATACACGTTTCCGATCGTGGCCATTTTGGTGCAGCCAGGCTGCACGCTGAGCAGGAGAAAGTACCGGCGCTGGGTTATGTGGTTGAAAATAAATGGCTAGGGCAAGTGTTAAACCAGCATTTACAAGAGCATGCTAACGCCGATTTATTGGATTTTTACAGTCCTGCTACAGTGACAGAAGCCCTGCGGGTTGATGGCAAAATGCAACTGCAGCTAGAAACGCAGCAGCAGCCCCTGATTCTGAGTACCGACCTGCTGGTGATGGCCGATGGTGGGCGCTCCTCACTGCGCGATAAAATGGGTATCAGTTACACAGAAGAAATTTATCAGCAGCAGGCTTTGGTGTGTAATGTTGGCATAGATCGGCCGCATAATAATATCGCCTACGAGCGCTTCACCGACACTGGACCTATGGCGCTGTTGCCACTACTTAAGCAAAATAAACAGCACCGCTGTGGCCTGGTCTGGACAGTGCCCGAGCAGCAAGCTGACGATTTGTTAGCGATGACAGAACGACAGTTTTGCACTGCACTGCAGCAACGCTTTGGCTTTCGAGCCGGACGATTCAATCATGTCGGAGAGCGTTTTTGCTACCCACTGAAACTGCAGCGTGCTCAAGAGCAAGTGCGTGCAGGAGTAGCCATACTGGGAAACGCCGCTCATACTTTGCACCCTATAGCAGGGCAGGGGTTTAACCTGGCACTGCGGGGGGTGGCCGCACTGGCCGAACATTTGCTGGCAGCTGCACGCAATGGTCAGAGCTTAGGTGATTATGAGGTTTTGTACCAATACCAGCAATCACGATTGGCCGATCAGCGTGCGACGATTAATTTTAGCGATAAAAGCATGCGTCTGTTTGCCATCAATAACCCGCTATTGGCGTTGGGCAGAGACGCCGGACTACAGCTGTTAGATATATGCCCCGCGGCGAAAACCTTGTTTTCTCGCAGTGCCATGGGACTGGCCAGTCCTATGGCTGATTTGCACTAAAGGAAGCGAAGATGCACAGCGAGCAACAATTCACAGATTTAGACCTGATAGTGGTCGGTGCCGGCATGGTGGGGCTGACGGCGGCTCTGGCTGTGCAGCGCTATGGCTTTAAAGTATTAGTGATAGATGGTCGTGAAGACGATTTTTTAGCGCAGGCAGATAGAATGGCAGAAAGTTGCAGCGACTTCGAGAATATTGATAGCTACGATAACAGGGTCAGTGCCCTGACCTGCGCTTCAGAGAATATTTTGGATAATCTGCATGTCTGGTCGAAAATAGCGGCACTGCGCCACAGCCCCTACCGACATATGCAAGTCTGGGATGGCGAGGGCAGTGGCAGTGTGCATTTCTCTGGCGCACAGATACAACAGCAGCACTTGGGCCATATTGTTGAAAATAAGGTGGCGCTGGCGGCGTTGTTAGCCACCGCTGAAGAGTGCTCGTTACCTGTACTGGGCGGCGCCAAAGTTGTCGCTATGTCTGAGCCCCAGACCGGTCGCAGGCAGCTGACTTGCCAGCTCAGCGTTAACAGCGGGGAGCCTGAAGAACGCAGCTTTAGTGCCAAGCTGATTGTCGGTGCCGATGGCGCCATGTCAAAAATTCGCCAACTGGCTGCTATCCCTCTGTGGCAATGGGACTACGGTCATCACGCTATTGTCGCCACAGTCGCTACTGAGCGAGAAAATCAGAGCACCGCCTGGCAGCGCTTTACTAGCGACGGGCCGCTGGCTTTTCTGCCCTTAGCTAATTCTCACCTATCCAGTATTGTCTGGTCTACCTCACCGGCGCACGCCAGTCGTTTAATGGCCATGGATGATCAGCAATTTTCTGCGGCATTGGGTCGTGAATTTGAACAGCGCCTGGGCGCTGTCACTAAGGTATGTCAGCGGGCGGTATTCCCGCTGCGCCAGCGCCATGCCAAGCACTATGTGCAGCAGGGGTTAGCTCTGATTGGCGATGCCTGCCACACGATACATCCCCTGGCCGGGCAGGGGGTTAATTTGGGACTGTTGGATGCAGCGGTTCTGGCAGAGACCTTAAACAGAGGGCGTCAGCGCGGGCAGAGCATTGACAGTGAAGCGCTACTCAAGCAATTTCAGCGCGCGCGTCACGGCGATAACCTGAAAATGTCAGCGACTATGCAGGCCTTTAAGTGGTTGTTTGATCCGCAGCCTGCGCCGCTGACTATCGCTCGAAATTTTGGCATGAACCTGTTAGATAAAGCTGCGCCGCTAAAGCAGCATATCATGCAGCAGGCCATGGGGCTCAGCGGTGAGTTGCCGCAGCTTGCCCGACAAAAAATGCCTGAATAGCTCCGCATAAACTGAGCTAAAATTGTATTTTTGCTCAGATCTTCAGCTATTAGTAACAATTTGTCGGTAGGGCAGGTAAAATGCTCAGCCAAATTTACGACTACACTGTATTTGTGCAGTCGAGTGAAACCCATTGAAACACTGGAACTTAGATGTCATCTCTTAGAACGCTTGCCCTTAATAACGGTGCCGATCGTCGCTTGCGCGGTGGTCATGTCTGGATCTACTCCAACGAAGTAGATAACAAAAAGACCCCCTTAAAAGAATTTACAGCCGGAGAGCAAGTGCTAGTAGAAGCAGCCAATGGTAAGCCATTAGGTATTGCCTACGTCAATCCGCAGACCTTAATCTGTGCGCGTATCATTGGCCGCGATCCTAAGTTCCGTCTGGATCGCTCGCTGTTAGTACACCGCATTAATATTGCCCTGTCGCTGCGTGAAGCTTGTTTTGATGCTCCTTGCTACCGTCTGGTGTACGGTGATTCCGATGGGTTGTCAGGTTTGGTTATCGATCGCTTCTACGATGTTTTTGTGGTGCAAATCTCGACGGCAGGTATGGAAGCGGTGGTCGGAGATATTGTATCGGCACTCAATAAAGTCTTTATGCCCAGCGCCATCGTATTGCGTTGTGATGGAAAAATGCGCTCCACTGAAGGTCTGGAGAGTTATGTCGAAGTAGTGCAGGGGGAAATACCTGAACTAGTGCCACTGGAAGAGAACGGTGTATCACTGTTAGCGCCAGTGTTAAGCGGCCAAAAAACAGGCTGGTTCTACGATCATCGTCTGGCGCGCGCCACTATGCAGCGTCATGTGAAAGACAAGCGAGTGCTGGATCTGTTCAGCTATGTCGGTGGTTGGGGTGTGCAGGCATTGGCGGCTGGCGCCAGCGAAGTCACCTGTGTTGATTCCTCGGAATACGCATTAGATGTCGCAGTAGAAAATGCCAAGCTAAACAACGGCGAAGACAGGTTTATTGCCCTGCAAGGTGATGCTTTTGACTCTTGCAAAGCGCTGATTCAAGAGCAGGAAAAATACGACGTGATTATTGTCGATCCGCCGGCGTTTATCACTCGTCGTAAAGATATCCGCAACGGCGAGCGCGCCTATGGTCGAATCAACAACCTGGCGATGCGACTGCTGAGCAAAAACGGTATTTTAATCAGTGCCTCTTGTTCAATGCATTTAGAGCGCAGCAGCTTGATAGACATCATCCGCTCTAACGCCCGCGAGCTTGATCGCAATGCACAGGTAATAGAGCAGGGACATCAGGGAGCAGACCATCCTATCCATGCAGCTATTCCCGAGACTGAATACTTAAAATCTATCACCTGCAGAATACTGCCGGGGACTTAAAACACAGTTGGAAGTTGGAAGTCGGAAGTTAAAAGATTAGACTGCGGTCATTACTGGCCGCAGAGTATATCTTGCGAATGCTGAGCTTTAGCTATGTATAAGTAGCTAAGGAGAATATCCTGCCTCACGGCCTTCATGCGCCTCACGCCTCACGGCCATTCATGCGCCTCACGCCTCACGCCAATTTAGACGCTCAAAACAGCCGCCCCACATCGACTCTTTCGCCAATGCTCACAGCTGTTTTTAACTTACAACTTCCTACTAGCTACTCACGACTAGTCTTTTATATCCCCATCTCTTCCTTGGCTTCTTTAAAGCAGGCGATAGCAAAGTCCAGATCGGCAATTGTGTGTGCTGCTGAAATTTGCGTGCGAATCCGCGCTCGCTCTTTGGGAACAACCGGGAATGAGAAAGCAGTGACATAGATGCCTTTGGCCAGCATGCGCTCGGCTAGTTCTGCGGCTTTGCGTGCATCGTAAAGCATGATCGGGATAATCGGGTGGTTGCCCGGTAATAGGTCGTAACCTATCGCCTGCATGCCCTCGCGGAAGTACTTGCCATTGGCTTCTACTTTGTCGCGCAGCTGCGTAGAATCTTTAAGTAGGTTGAGTGCGGCGATACCGCCTGCCACTACTGGTGGCGCGACAGTGTTGGAGAACAGGTAGGGGCGAGAGCGCTGGCGCAATAACTCGATAATCTCTTTTTTGCCGCTGGTATAGCCGCCGCTGGCACCGCCCAGCGCCTTGCCGAGTGTACCAGTGGTAATGTCTACTCTGTCAATACAGTTACAGTGCTCGTGAGTACCGCGGCCTGTTTTACCGACAAAGCCAACTGCGTGGCTGTCATCGAAATGTACCAGAGCGCCGTATTTATCTGCCAGGTCACAAATTTTATCCAGTTGCGCGATAAATCCGTCCATCGAAAAAACACCGTCGGTACTGATGAGTTTAAACCGTGCACCTGCGGCATCTGCGGCGATCAACTGCTGCTCGAGATCGGCCATGTCGTTATTCTGGTAACGGTAACGTTTGGCTTTACAGAGGCGGATACCATCGATAATACTGGCGTGGTTGAGTGAATCTGAAATTACCGCATCTTCAGGGCCGAGTAGTGTTTCATAGAGACCGCCGTTGGCATCAAAGCACGAGGGGTAGAGGATAGTATCTTGTGTGCCCAAAAAATCCGTCAGCTGCTGCTCTAGCTGTTTGTGAATTTGCTGAGTACCACAGATAAAACGCACTGAAGCCAGACCGTAACCCCATTCATCCAAACCTTTATGAGCGGCAGCTAAGACATCGGGATGTTGTGCCAATCCCAGATAATTGTTGGCGCAAAGGTTTAATACTTTTCCCTGGCTAACCGAGACGTTAGTATTTTGCGCCGAGAGGATCTGCCGCTCATTTTTATACAGACCGGCGCTGCTGATTTCATCGATCTGGCCCTGTAGGTGTTGTTGAAACTTGCCGTACATAGTGTTCTCCTGAAATTATAGTGTGTGCCAATCGAGAATTACTTTTCCCGCATCGCCACTGAGCATGGCGTCAAAGCCCTGCTGAAATTCGCTAAAGTGTAATCTGTGGGTGATGATCGAACTGATATCCAGACCATTTTCAATCATTGCGGACATTTTGTACCAGGTCTCATACATCTCGCGACCATAAATACCTTTGATGGTCAGCATGTTAAAGATGACGGTGTTCCAGTCGGTGGCTTTCTCTTCACTGGGTATGCCCAGCAGGGAAATTTTACCACCGTGACACATGTTTTTGATCATGTCATTAAAGGCCACAGGGCTGCCGGACATTTCCAGGCCGACATCAAACCCCTCAGTCATCCCCAGCTGTTTTTGTACATCCGTTAAATTCTCTGTGCGTACATCTACAGTGCGGGTCGCTCCGAGTGCTTGCGCCATAGCCAGGCGTTTAGGGTTTAAATCGGTGATCACAATATGTCGGGCACCGGCCTGTTTACAAACGGCGGCGGCCATACAGCCAATCGGGCCAGCGCCAGTTATTAATACATCTTCACTGAAAAGGTCAAATTGCAGCGCGGTATGGACTGCATTGCCAAAAGGGTCGAACATTGCCGCCACATCCAGATCAATCCCCGGGCGGTGCTCCCAGACATTGGCCATTGGCAGTACCACATATTCGGCAAAGGCGCCGGAGCGGTTGACGCCAATACCGCTGGTGTGGGCGCACAAGTGGCGACGACCGGCCATGCAGTTACGACAGCGGCCACAAACCACATGCCCCTCACCTGAAACTATCTCACCGGGTTGAAAGGCGTTGACGTTGTCTCCGACATCCACGACTTCACCGACAAATTCGTGGCCAATGACCATAGGCACTGGAATGGTCTTTTGTGCCCACTCGTCCCAGTTGTAGATATGTAAGTCAGTGCCGCAGATAGCGGTTTTTAGCACGCGGATTTTAACATCGTTGATGCCCATTTCTGGCACTGGCACGCTCTCTAGCCATAACCCAGTTTTAGCTTCTCTTTTTACCAGCGCCTGCATGGTTTCCATTACCGCTCTCCTCGAATTCGGTGGATGATAAATACAAGATAGACCATGGTTCAAATTGTACCTTAGTAGAAAAATATCCTGTATGATGGAAACAATACTAACGACAACAAATCCATTTTAAAAGAATTATTTCTCGTATCTTGGAATATTATTAGGTCAATGATGAGCAGTCCGCAAAAAAGTAAAAAAGAAATAGAGCCAGTCGCCCAAGTTTTATGTGAAAAAGTCAAAGGCTTGCGTAAAGAAAAAGGCTGGACTTTGGAGAGTTTCTCCGAGATATCCGGCGTCAGCCGCTCGATGCTATCGCAGATAGAGCGCGGTCAGGCGAACCCGACATTGGCCGTCGCCTGTAAAATCGCCAAGGCATTTTCTATCTCAGTGGGTGAGCTGGTGGATGAGCCTTGGACAGCTTCCGCTATTGAGGTAATTCGCCGCGACGATCCGGCTTTTTTATACCGCAACGACAGTCAGTGCAAAATACGCACTTTGTCGCCACTGAACATGGAAAAAAACATTGAGTTTTATGAACTGTCGATCAGCCCGCATTCACAGTTGCAAAGTGCTGCTCATTTTGAGGGCGCCAGAGAGTTCATTACCGTAGAAAAAGGCAGTATCGAGATCATTGCCGGGGTGGATAGCAGCGTATTGTGTGAGGGTGACTCAGCTCACTACCGCGGTGATGTAGAGCACAGCATAAAAAACCCTGACAGTGTAGAAGCCGTGTGTTTTTTAGTGGTTAGTTATAGTTAACAGGAGTAAGTAATTAGAAGCGAGGTCATAAAGCTTGTCGGTTCTTTTTCAGAGGCAGCGAGAGTGCAGCACAGTGGACAAGCCAGTATTGAGGTCACTGATTAAGAATACTGAAACTGTTAAGCTGCTGCTTCTAAGGGGCCAGCCACAGTTAGAAAATAATCAAAGGACAAGCAGTGGGCGATGTTTAGTTTTTTAGCTTAGCTGTGGCCCGCTCAATGGCATCAGTAGGGACTGTTTTTAATTTTTCAGTCAAATTTTTTTCTGCATTACAGCAGACCCCTTAGTACTTATTCCACTGTTACCTATAAGCCAATCAATAGATAATAGCGCAGATCTATTCAACCCGTTTAGGATCTGGAATTTGTTGCCTATGCTCAAGGATGTAGCGCGTAGTTCGGCCAAAAAGATATCGCACCGGCGCAGAGTCACTGGCTGTTTTGTTATTATTGTGCTGATTATCATCGTTTTCTCAGTTAACTCAAGCTATCAGTTGCACCGCGTAACCCAAGGTTATGCGCAGCTGCACTATCATCCGATGGCTGTCTCGCACGCGGCGGAAGCTATTCAGTTGCATCTTGCTGGGATGCGATTGAACTTGCAAGTGTTACTAAGGGTAGAAAATAGTCACATTCGCCAGCAGAAAATTTCTGTCATTGAAGCCGCCGAAACAGCAATCTATGAAGAGTACGACATTATCTTCAAACGCTTTTTGGGAGAGAGGCGGGTTATAGACAGCAGTTTGGCGCTGTTTATTAACTGGCGACCGCTGAGGGACAAATTATTTAAGTTATTAAATCAGGGTCAACTTCAACAAGCCAAAATAGTCCACGCAAATTCTGCAGTACAATACCTTGACGAATTACAGGAGAATTTAGTCGCCCTAGAGCATTTAGCCCACCATCGCATTGATAGCTATCAGCAACGATCAGAACAAATATCAGATCGAGTGATATTAATCACCATTGTGCTATCAATATTTTCTATTGTGTCCGTCAGCGGGTTAATTTTCAATGTCTGGCGTTCTATCTCCATGACAGAGCATCATAGGGTCCGCAGGCAGCGGTTGATAGACCAGCAAATATGTATTGCCACCTTGAGTACTGAGGGACGTGTGGAAGATGTCAGCAGCGCTTTGTGTCAGCTCTTTGACTGCACGAGCGATGAATTACTCAGCAGCACAGGACGTTTTTTTTTAGGATCCGGGAACAAAGCCAGATTGCTGGAAAAAAGTATCTTGGCGAAGATCAATCAAGGCGGTCATTGGAGTGGTGAAATATCATTTACCAGCAGGCAAGGTGAGGAAGTCTGGGTTGAATCGTCTATCCGACCAAGCTTAGATGATGAGTCGAACATTGTCGGTTATACCAATATTCTGCACGATATCACTAACAAAAAACTGGCCAATATTGACAAGCTAACCGGGCTGTTGAACCGCCGTAGTTTTGATGAAGTGCTGACCCGAGAAATTAGTTTAGCGGTACGTAATGAGCATGCGCTAGCACTGACAATATTAGATATAGATTATTTTAAATATTTTAATGATAGCTACGGACACCCTGAAGGGGATGTTGCGCTGCGAAAGATAAGTGACTTATTGTCCCAGTGTATGCAGCGCCCCAGTGATTTTGTCTACCGCCTAGGCGGGGAGGAGTTCGGTATATTAACCTCGGCGCAGAACCTGGCTAAAACTGAGTTGTTTCTGGAATCAATCCGTCAGAAAGTCCTGCAGTTACAGATTCCACACAGAAAAAGTACGGTCAGTGACAGGTTGACAATTTCTTTTGGTGCCGCCGTGTTGCAGGGTGAGGGAGGGTCCTGGCAGCAACTGTATAAAGCTGCTGATAAAGCCCTTTATCAAGCCAAGCAACGGCGTAATTCGGTGATAGTGAAGAGTTTTAATGCTCAGCACTAAATAGGCATAAAATGTTGTTGTTTAACATGTCCAAAGGCAAAACTCGATTCGATGGAGCTGATTCCGGGTAGATTAGAAAACTTATCACGGATAAAAGCTTCGTAACTCTTGAGGTCGTGACTAACTACTTTAAGTAAGTAGTCGCGGCTGCCGGTCATTAAATAGCACTCTAGTACTTCGTCTAGCTCGGAGACCGCCTGTTCAAAGTTCTTCATGATTTCTTTATCCGGTTTCTCTAGACGGACGCTGAGGAAAACGTTCATTCCCAATCCGCAGAGCACTTGATCAACCACGGCAGTGTAGCCGGTTAATACCCCGCTGCTCTCCAGCTTTCTGACTCTTCGCAGGCAGGGAGAGGCAGATAAGTTAACTTTTTCAGCTAATTCTTCATTGGAGATTCTGGCGTTTAATTGTAACTGTTTTATGATTTTCTTATCAATATTGTCCATATGTCTCCAAAGTTAGCGGATTCTGCCAATATGATAAGACCCTCTAAGAAAAAACACCAGCATATTGCGCATATCTTCTGCTAATCTTTAAAACATCGATCAACAATAAATAAACACGAGTGAAATCTTATGAGCAACAGTAAAAAAACCCATATCGGTGATCACCCTCTGTCCCCAGAATCTATGATGCTGCACCACGGCTATGATCCAAAGTTATCTGAAGGCGCGGTCAAGTGCCCGCAATTTCAAACATCTACTTTTGTTTTCGATAGCTCGCAACACGGCAAAGACTTTTTTAACTACGCCTCTGGTCGTGTTGATGTGCCAGAAGGTGTCGAGCCGGGTTTAATTTACTCTCGCTTTAACAACCCCGTTTTAGAAATTCTTGAAGGCCGGATGGCACTCTGGGATGGTGCCGAAGATTGTCTGGTTACTGGAAGTGGCATGGCGGCTATCTCAACGACTATTCTGGCAATGTCCAAGCCTGGTGATGTGGTTATTTATGCAGAGCCAATTTATGGCGGCACAGATACATTGCTAAACGGCGTGCTGTGTCAGTACAACTTGCAGTCGGTTGGCTTTAATAGCAGTGCCGGCCACCAGGGACTTGCAGAAGCTATCGCCACCGCCGAAAAGATGGGGCCTATTTCAGTCGTATTGATGGAAACTCCAGATAACCCTACCAACCAAATGATCGATATCCGCGCCTGTAAAGATCTGCTGGAAAAAGTGCAGAACCCCGACGGTGTACAGCCGGTACTCGTTGTTGATAACACTATGTACGGCCCTATTTTCCAGCACCCATTAGAGCACGGCGCAGATTTATGCATCTACTCGTTAACTAAATACGTTGGCGGACACTCTGATATCTTAGGCGGTAGCTGCTCTGGTAACAAAGATCTGATAACTAAAATTCGCGGATTCAGAAATATCATTGGTACCAACATGGACTCGCATACCGCCTGGTTGGTTATGCGCTCTCTGGAGACCTTAAAAATTCGTATGACTGCCAGTTCAGCAGGGGCGGCGAAAGTAGTTGATTTCCTAGTTGATCACCCGTTAGTTGAAAAAATCTACTACCCTGGTTTGCTGAAAGAAGGTGATCCGCAATATGCCACTTATAAAAAGCAGTGTACTGGCTGTGCCTCTACTTTCTCGTTCACCATTACAGGTGGTGAGCTGGAAGCATTTAAAGTTTTAGACTCTATGCAAATGGCGATGCTAGCAGTGAGTTTGGGCGGTACTGAAACTTTAGTGCAGCACCCAGCCTCAATGACTCACTCATCAGTACCAGAAGATAGAAGAGCTCAGATAGGTATTACCGATAACTTGATTCGTATTTCAGTGGGTATTGAAAACCCTGAAGATATCATTGCAGATCTAGCGCAAGCGCTGGCGACTATTAAATAATAGTAGCCCTTAGGCAGATTTTAAAAATGGCTTTAAGCGTGTCTGCTTAAGGCCATTTTTTTTGCCTGATTTTAAGGGGTTTTCAACAATAACAAAAATAACTGTGGAATTTATACCAAAGTTGCCGATATTTACTTAGAATAGCGACAGATTTGTAGTTTTGTTTTTTTAGATCGCGCTATACAACCAATAATAATATTTAGCGGTTACGCATAAAAATCTACCTATAGAACAACCTCAGTAGCCGAGTAGTCGCATACTACTGTTGATGTATTGTAGTACTAGAGGGGCCAATTAATGGATCACCAATTACCACAAGTTGAATTAATCTCTTCAACTCACCAAGGCACTGTGTCGTCGTTCCCGTTTTCCGAGACTTTAGATACGGGTATTTTTGTCAATGCTACTATGACTATTGCCGGTGTTGAAGTGAATACCATTGACGTGGCACTGTTAGTTCTCTGTCCTGTCTTCGCGGCTCTTGGTGTTATGGTTGCATCCCTGGTCAACGGTAAAACTCAAAACCCGACGGGGAACATTTTTAAGCGATTCTTTTCCGCTATATTTTCCAATATCGCCAATGTGTTTATCGGCATTGTTGTAGGTATTGTCATTTCATTATTCTTTGTGGGTGCTATCAACAATGATATTAGCTCACTGGCACGGGTGTTAGTGCTTACAGTATTCCTGGGATATAAAGCACCCTTAATCTGGAGCTTGAAAAAACCTGTTGAAAAGCCGACAGCCGCTGTTAAAGTAAAAGTGCCCACTGCGCCTGCTGTTAGCCAGGATGCACTTAAGCAGGAGCGCCTTAAACGCGCACGGCTTAAAATTGCGGCTAAGGGCTAAAGCCACTCTCTTTAATCGATAACATTGCCCCTCGCTGGGTTTTTGTTGCCTGTATCGATGCCTGCATTTAGATTGAGCTTTTGGCGGCAGTAGCTGCCCCTGTTAGCAGCTTATTCATAGTTTTATTTCCGCGCTGAATCATGCTATTTTTGCACTGTATAAAAACAACATAACGGGTCGCTTCATTTTTTGAGATACTGTGTTTAATTATTGATTATGATAAAACTTTTTAGAGTTCAAGCGATGATGTTGACGTTTATCAGTCTCTTGGGCGGGGTGGTTATCTACGAGCTATTTGGCAACCTCTCGGGGTTGGATGCCATCGCGATTGCCGGCATGCTCGCCGGTTTTTGTATCGGCCTTTTCAGCGGCAAAAATTTAGGCATGTTTTCGCTGTTTCCGAGTTTTTTAACCGCGATTAGTGTCAGTTTTTTGCTGATGATCTTAGCGTTGTTCTCGATGAATATGGGTGATCCACTGCTGATTGTATTCGCTCAATTAGCCGTTGGTTTTAGTCTGCTGTGCGGTGCTATTATCGGCTGCCAGTGGGGGAACCACTTATTTATCAGGGAAGAAGATTTAGATCAGTTACGTGAAGTGTTTGGCGAGGCTACACCTTCAGGCTCTGTTTTAGAGAAAGCTAAAATAGCAAAAGTGTTTCTAGTGGGGGTTTATTCTCGCTACATTGTCAATTCCTCTTGGCGTAAGCGCAATGATAGCGATGAGTAAAGATCTTTGAATTGTAATGGACGCTAGCGTATTCTTCGCAAACTACTAATTTCTATCCATCACCATCTGTGTAAATATCAGCAGCCATTAGCTGACGCAAGTCGTTCTATGTACAGAGCATAGAGTCTTCAAACTATTATAAAAGACACAGTTCCAGCTGTTTATTTTGAGGTGCAAATGCAATACAAAAACCTATCCAACACTGATCTTAAAGTCAGCCGTATATGCTTGGGCACTATGACTTTTGGTCGGCAAAATACTGAGCAACAAGCTTTTGAACAGTTAGATTTCGCCCTCGCACAAGGGGTGAACTTTATTGATACCGCCGAGTTATACCCAGTGCCCACCGCTGCCGCTACCCGCTGCTTAACAGAACAATACATAGGCAACTGGATACGGACCAGAGGTAATCGCGAGAAGTTGATTATAGGCACTAAGGTGTGTGGTCCCGCTGCTATGGTTGAATACCTGCGGCCGAATATCGCCCATGACGAGCACAATATACGCAGCGCAGTTGAAGGTAGTTTAAAGAGGTTAAATACCGATTATATTGATCTTTACCAACTGCATTGGCCAGATAGGCAAAGCAATTTTTTTGGACAACTTGGCTATGAACACGATACATCCAACGACGGTACACCGCTACTGGAGACCTTGCGGGTACTCAAACAATTGGTCGATGAAGGTAAGGTTCGCTATGTTGGAGTCTCTAACGAGTCCCCCTGGGGAGTGATGAGCTTTCTTCAGTTAGCCAAAGAGTTTAATCTGCCTAGAATTGCCAGCGTGCAAAATGCTTATTCACTGCTAAACAGAACCACAGAAATCGCATTGGCTGAAGTATTGTATCGGGAAAATATTGACTTGCTACCATACTCCCCGCTGGGGTTTGGGGTGTTGACCGGTAAATACCTGAACGGCGCACTGCCAAAAAATTCCCGGTTGCAGTTGTTTCCACATTACTCGCGCTATCAGACCGCTAATGGCGTTGTCGCCACAGCTAAGTATGTGCAACTGGCAAAGAGCCTGGACATGGATCCTGCGCAACTGGCAATTGCCTTCGTTGCCAGCCGCCCATTTGTCGGCTCTACTATCATCGGAGCGACTGATATCGCTCAACTGGGCAATGCTATAGCTGCAATAGAGGTTACATTAGATGCGGATGTGTTGGCTGAAATTGAGGCGATTCACAACGCTTGTCACAATCCGTGCCCTTAATGGTAAGGCACAATAAAAGGATATAAAATGAATTGGTGGCTAATTTTTATGGCAGTTTTTGCCGGTTCTATGTTGCCGATGCAGGGGGCGCTAAACGCTCGCTTGGGTGCCGCTATGATACACCCAATGCAGGCGACACTGGTCTCATATATTGGCGGGACTATCGCTTGTGTTCTAGTCTTATTGCTGGCACAGGCAAGTATCCCGGATTACAAGCGACTGGCCAGCATTGACTGGTATTTGTATTTGGGTGGTTTTTTAGGCGCGGTATTTGTCAGCGCTATGTTGTATCTAATGCCGCGCATTGGCATCGCAAACATGCTGGCAGCTGCGATATTAGGACAGTTGGTGATGTCATTGATCTTCGATCACTTCGGTCTGGCGGGTG
>MABF01000295.1 GCA_002163025.1 'Osedax' symbiont bacterium Rs2_46_30_T18 | reverse complement strand
GGTTTGGCCTCGCCGCGCATCGCGCTGTGATCATAAGCTTGAGCTTTGGCGAGCACCTGCTTATTTAACGCTTGCCAATGCGTTAGTTTTTCTTCGCCAAACTTCTGCTTAAGCATGTCTTTGACAACATGAGGTGCTAGCACTGGGGCGCTGGCGTTATTACCACCAAAGCCTTTGGAGTTCAGGATCACGGAATCCATACCTGTGGCACCGACGTGTAAGTGCTCTGTAGATAGCAGCAAATTACTCTGGTGCACATCATCAGCGAAGGATTTGCTGGTGGCGATACCGGGAATATAACCGTAAACCCATGTGCCAAGCGAAGAGCTGAGTTGGTCGCCACCAGCCGTCCCCTGAGAGTGCCCTAAGTAACACTTTACAGCGGCTACCGGCCACTGCTTAATCGAGAACGCTTTGGCAACTTCATTGATGACATGGGACTCAGTCACTCGGTTTTGCGGAGTGCTGGTGCCGTGAGCTTGGACAAAAGAGCGCTGTTGCAGTGACTCTTCACCGAGTATCGAACTGATGAGTGCGGCCGATTTACTCAACGTTATATAGTTGCCGATGCCGGGGGCCGAGATTGATTTTTTGTGACCGTCTGCGTTAACAAATACATCCGGGACGGCGCCGTGGATTTGTGCACCTAGCTCCAGAGCCAATTGATCGTTCATCAGTACGATGAATTGGCTGGATTCACCGATAGTAAATCCGCAGTTTTCGGCAAAGGGGCGACAGGAGCTACGATAGTGTTGCTGGTTTAGCTGCTCGACATCGTTCAGTGCCAGCAAATCTTTATCTTCAGCCAGCGCACCCATAGTGCGAAAGCCCTCTATGACTTCAGGAGTGATTGGTGCATCACTGCCACCGACTATTACAACTTTTTTGCGGCCCTGGCGTATATCTTGGACGGCATTACGTAAATTGTATAAGAAGGTGGCGCAAGCTCCAAGGGCTCCTCCGGTACTGCCGACATTGCCGATGACATAAGCGTTAACAAAATCAGCCGGCATCTGCGCATAACCTAAAGGCATCTGCTTGGAAGTAATTCTCTTGCCGATACTGGGGTATTTAGTCAGACCGCCAAATCCCAGGTCGTCTAACTGGCCTATGGAATTGCTTGCATAGACGGCGATGTCGTCTGGAGACACTGCGTCAGCGATGTCGGAAAAGTCGATGCCACAAGAGTCGATTGCATCTGAAGCGGCATAGATGGTCATCTGCAAATTACGTGGATGGTTACGTGACTGATATAGCTTGCCGGGTTCGAAACCTGTGGGCAGTTGTCCCGCTGTTTTTACTGAGGCCTCTTTAGTGTCCGGTAAAATGGCACTGAGTTCACCTGTCACTGTGATCTGGTAGCTATTATTACTGGCTTCAACAACTTGCCAATTTTCGGGAACAACATTGGGCATTTGTCGCTTACTGAGACTAAAACTGATAGGTTCGGCTGCTTTTAACTGAGCTGCCTTATTGAAAACCATGGCATCTACATCAAAATGTTCCAGGCCGATTTTTCGTATCAGAGAATTTTCCAGTACTTGATCGCCAATGCTTTGTAGCAAACTTTCAATAGAAGTAAATTCCCCGCCGGCGCACTGGTAGCAATCTTTATCCGCTGTGGCAGTGACTAAATTACTTATAGTCGCCAGGGATAGTAAGGTAGCCGCCCTGTCTTCAGGAGATAATTTGTCGATAATTAAACGACGATAACTATGGTGAAAGGAGCTTCTTCCAGCCGGATTGATTCCACCGAATCCAACAATAACAGGTAGATGTGACAATTAACGCTCCTCGACAGAGATAAATAATAGGCCGGCACCCTTAAAGTTTTGCATAGAGAGAATTTTGCAAAGTAGCTAAGGCGTAAGTACAGGCGTCGTTAGTAAATTAATGAATACAGAATTAGCAGAGTATTCTAGCGGTTGCCAACAAAGCTTGCCAGATCTTTAACGGCATATTGTTAAACCAGACAATAATATTGTGTCACACAAGTGCAGAATACACAGGGTGTTATTTTCGCGCGTTCTAATCTATGCCTAAATGTCTGTACCCAGCGCAAGTACAGGGAGTGATCACAGATAAATTCGTAGCTAGAATTTAATAAATCAGTTACATTTGTATTTTTAAGATTAATTGGATTTCCACAAGTGATCTTATGCTTGATAAAGTGGAACTGTGAGGGAAACATCAATGAGTAAAAAATTAGCGGCGCTATTGTTGCCTGTAATAGTTTTAACGGGCTGTGCTACGACCCAAGGTGAGAATGGTAAAGCGACCTACGGAGCTATTGGTGGGGCGCTTGTCGGTGCTTTATTGGGTAGTCAAATGGATAATGACGGCAATCGTGATACCGGGATTATTGTCGGTGCACTGGCTGGCGCAGCAGCCGGAGGAGCGATTGGTAATTACATGGATCAGCAAGAGGCGGCTATGCGGGCACAGCTTGAGGATGAGCGCCGTCGCAATGCAATTGAAATCCAGCGGATTAAAGATGATACGTTAAAGCTAGTATTAAACGATGATGTCTCCTTTGATTTTAATTCTGCAGAGATAAAACCTTCGTTTTACTCCTCTCTAGATAAAGTTAATCACGTGTTGTCTCAATACAGTAGCTCTAATATTACTATTGTCGGCCACACTGATTCAAAAGGCTCAGAGAGTTATAATCAGACCTTGTCTGAGCAGCGTGCCCAAGCGGTCAGAGGCTACCTGACTTCAGGTGGGGTGATCAATACAAGATTGAGCATTCAAGGTGATGGTGAATTACAGCCAAGGGCAAGTAATGAAACCAGTGAAGGTCGCAGTCGTAACCGTAGAGTAGAGTTGCTGGTGCAAGGTATAGGTCAGTCCTGAAACTGACGACTAACGAGTTAAAAAAGGTCTGCTAGCGCAGGCCTTTTTTTATGGATTGTTACTGGCTGTCATTCCCCCGGCGCAGTTGCAATGACAGTCTGTAGCAAAATGGCAGTGTATGACGAGCGCTTTCAAGTGAGGCGTTTATCTGGAGATCAGAATGTCACCGGATTGGATATTGTTTTGACCTGTCAGGCCGTTGACTGATCCTCTGGCTGAATTGGCTTGAACTTCTTTAATGGTTAGCATTAGAGTCGTTTTGCTTAGTTCTATGGTCGGGTTTTGTTGCCTGTCGTAAAAAGTCGATTTGCGGTACACATCAAACTGGTCACCGGCTTTAATTCCAGCTGTGCGCCCAGCCTTAAGCCAGATGCTGTTCTGGTCAGTACGGGATATCTCCACAGTAAAGTCGTTACATCTTAGGGTGGCGCTGATTTCATCGGCCATCTGGTCCAGTTTTGACTGTACTTGTTTGCCGTAATCCAGTTGCCAAAATGGGCTGCTGGCAAAACCGAACTTTTGTCTGTCGTTGTTACCCCAAAGACCCGCCGTTCTGAAGCTCTTCTGGCTGATTAAAGCGCCGGTGAAACCGTCGTGAATAAACAACTCTACCTCAAATGCGCGCATATACTTGCTGCTGAGATAGTCGTATTTATTGTATTTGTCGATAAAATAGTTTTTTTGCCTGAAGACGCTGGGGGTTAGCATTGAGATATCGCGGACCACTCCAGAGACAATGTATTGCACTTCTAATTGTCGAGTCTGTTGTAACACTGTGGTTAGTGAACCCCTGGCCAGCTGCTGGGTCGCAGCTATTGAAACTTCAGACTGGAGCATCAGGTGGCCTGCGTTTAACGCTTCAATGTTGTCGTCATCCGCCAGTCTTTTAACCAGTTCGGATGCCAGGCTGGACTCAATATTACGCAATCGACCTATTTTAGACTGGCTCGGGTCGAGCATAGGGAAAGCGGCAATAGCGATTCTCTTGCGGTGTTTGTTGGCCGATTTACCGTTGCTGCACTGGTTGTGGCTGATGATGTCGACACTGATCAATATACTGAGTACATTACTTTTAATTTTTTCGCTGATAACTTTGGCGCGACCGACATTAGCCAGAGAGGTGATTGACAATTGATCTTCAGTTATCACTCCCTGCGTTAAATGTTGCTGTGTACTAATGAAGGCGTTGGCTTGTAATGCGGCCTGCGCCCTAGCACGATTAATGGCGATACTTCGGGCGCTGCTCAGATCGCCGTTGACAATCAACGCCTGGCCGGTTGCCTGGACAGTTACCGCTGCTGACTGGGTACTGACAAAGATGCAGAGCGAGATAAAAATGCTGCGTGGCAAACTCATAAGAGCGCTTAATTTGTTAGAACTCAACATAATTTGTCATATACCGGTAATGTAATTGGTTGTAAGTCGGCACCAGCGTAGATGCCAGTGAACTATTAATTTACCTAAGTGGCTAGCATGTATCTATTTGGTGCTCGCCTAGCCCAGGGATTTTGACACTATAATACATTTATCAGCTATAGCGAATAGAGTGCATATGAGAGTATGGAAATTTAGTGTAATATTGCCAATAATCCCGAAGCAGATCAAAGAGGGCCCAGAGGACTTGGCAAGATGTTGCTTTGTATAAGAATTGTAGTTCCTTTTAAAATGAATGGATGAAGTAGTGGTGGTCATTTGCAGTGTGGTGTATTAAATGTTTTTACTGCAACGCGGATAGCCAAAAAATATAGCTGCGACTAGTGAATAGGTTATAAAACATGAAGAGTATTTCCATTATTTTAGTTTTACTCCTAAGTGGCTGTGCCGCTCAGGGTACTAATTCAGTTTTCTCGAGAGAAATGTCGACTGAGAAGGCGCGTGAAATTGTGCAAAAAGCTATCGAAATAGATAGTTTGGCTGAGTTTGCCAAGCCTGCAGAAACGGCGATAACGCCAATCTCTCCCAATTATTTGGACCCGGTTAGCGAAGCGGTAGCGCAAATGGCCGAGCAGATGGTGCTGGGATTGCGTCAAAACAGAGTAAAGCGCTTACCGGTGGCGGTGCTTCCTTTTAAATCACTGCAGCGCAGCGTAGATGATGATTTGTTTGGTGCCCGTATCTCTGAAAGTTTCGTCTTTCCGATGCAGCAGCGCGGTTATAACATGGTGGATTACCGGGCGGTTAGCTTGGTCACTACCGAAAAGTCGGCAGTGACTAAAGGCACGCTGCCCAATCTACAGCAGCAGTATAAAATATATTACATTTTAACAGGCACTTATGCCAAACATGGGGATGGCATAGTGCTTAATGCCAGAGTGTTAGATGTGATTACTCGGCAGGTAGTTGCAAGTGGACAGAGTCACATCGCCTATTCGCGTCTGGAGAGTTTCTTGCCGGGCTACGATCCCATAGATGCTCTGAATAAAGGCTATATCATTGAAAACGGCGGCTAACCGCAGCAGGAGATTACTAAGTTGAATTTGATTATAAAAACCAGTTTGCTGGCGCTGATAGTGTCATTGGCGGGTTGTGAAACAGCCTCCAAAAAGCTCAGTAATTTAAGCTCCGGGTCGCTTTCTTCTAAAAACAGCGCTGCAGCCTATAGAGCTACAGGGTACGCACCTATCAGTGTGCAGCCGGGAAAGAGCAGAGGTGAAAAGGTAATAAATGCGATCCGTGCCTCAAAGCTCAGGGCTTACCAGGAGCTTGCTGCTATGGTGCATGGTCAGTACATTTCCAGTACTAGTACAGTAGAGGATATGGTGCTGATAAATGATAATTTTAAAACCGCAGTCGCCGGGATTGTCCGCGGTGCCAGGGTGATTAAGTCTTATCCTGTTCAGGATGATGTCTATGCAACTATCCTAGAAGTAACTGCTGGGCAAGTACAGCAGGCGTGGATTGTAAATAATAATTAGGCTGCGTCTATATCTGTTATAGCTTGCATAGAACCTGCTATGCAAGCTGATAGCCAAAAGACTATTTTTCTTTGTTGGTTTTAGCGAATGCTTTTTCAAAGGCGGCACGCTGTTCTGCGCTAGCGGGTTGTTGATATTTATCTTTCCAGCTGGTGTAGGGCTCCTTGTATATAACCTCCCGGGCCTGGTCGTAATCCATTTCTACTCCTCTATCTTGTGCTGCACTTCTATACCATTTGGAAAGGCAGTTGCGACAAAATCCAGCCAGGTTCATTAAGTCGATGTTCTGTGCATCTTTACGTGAATCTAAGTGTTCCAATAGGCGGCGAAAAGCAGCGGCTTCTATTTCAGTTTGGGTCTGTTGGTCCATGATCGGCATCTCTTGATATAAAAATTAGTGATGTGCAGCACTGACGTGCTGGTCTAGTTGTCTGCAAATCTCGGTTTGCAATAAGTGGATGAACTCTGGATCTTCGACTAAAGCGCCACTGCAGTCGGTGATAAAAAACTGATCGACGACCCGTTCACCGACAATGCCAATTTTGGCTTTACACACTACAATGTTGTGAGTGGCAAATACTTCTCCGATAACTGCCAGCAGACCGGGTCTGTCAGGAGAAATGACTTCTACCTGAGTGTAGTGGGTGCTGCTGTCGGTAGTAAATGTTACTTTACTGGGAATGGAAAATAATTTCATTTGTCTGCTGACACGGCGCCTGATAATCGAAGAGTAGCGCTTTGGAGAAGACAGTTTTTTACTGAGGGTCTGTTTAATGTCCCGCAGTGTTTTGCTGTTGTCGGCTATGGCTTTGTTTTCCTGGGTCAAAATAGTGTAAGTGGTGAAGCTGTACTCGCCTTGGGTCTGATAGATTCTGGCGTCCTGAATACTTAAAGATAGCTGGTCAAAGGTGGTGACTGTGACGGCAAATAATTTGTCGGCGTCTTTGGTGTAAATGAAAACTTCAGAGGCTCCCTCATGCATTCTCAGTGACGTTTTTTGGATCAGTACTAAGGTTTTGTCGCGTTTGTCGCGCTCTAAGATGGCCTTAGTGTGCCAGGCAATGCTCTTGGCGCTCTCGTGGATGAAGTAGTCTTCAGTGATGCTTGACCAGAGTTCGGCGACTCTGCTTTCATCAATATTGGCGCTGTCGAGTATCTCCAGGGCTTCTTGTTGTACTTGCTCGATTAAGTCCTGGCGGTTAACTGGGTTTTCTAAACCACGCTTTAGGGCCAGTTTGGTCTCGCCATAGAGCTGACGCATCAAAGATGCGCGCCAGTTGTTCCAAAGGCTGTTATTGGTGGCGTTAATGTCAGCCACAGTAAGCACATACAGATAGTCAAGATGTGTCATATCTCCGACTTGCTCGGCAAAGGTCTGAATTATTTCCGGGTCGGAAATATCTTTGCGTTGCGCCGTCATAGACATTAATAAATGGTTGCGTACTAGCCAGGCGATAAGCTGCGAGTCCCACTTGCCGAGGCGATGGGTTTTACAGAATTCCAAGACGTCTATAGAGCCAAGTTCCGAGTGGTCTCCCCCTCTTCCTTTGCCCAGATCGTGATACAGCGCCGCTATGTACAAGAGTTCAATTTTAGGTAGTTTGTTGACTAGGTTGTGAGCGATCGGGAACTGTTCCCGGTGCTCCTGGTGCCTGAACTGGCGACACTTGCGTATTACTTTTACAGTGTGCGCATCTACAGTATAGATGTGGAATAAATCGTGTTGCATTTGTCCGACGATGCGTCCGAACTCGGGTAAGTAGAGTCCTAAGATACCATAGCGAATCATGCGTTTTAATTCAGTGGACACACCTTCTTTTTGTCTCAATAGTTCCATGAAAAGAGAGGTGTTGCGAATGTCAGAGCGAAAATCATCGTCAATTAAGTACCAGTGCTCTCGAATAAGGCGAATAGTGGAGGATCTGACACCGGCAATGTTTCTGTTTTGCGCCAGCAAGACAAACAACTCCATTAGTGCAAATGGGTGGTATTTAAATACTTTGTCATGAGTCACTTCTATGAAGTTGTCGCTTAGCTGAAAGCGGTTGTTTAGGGGGTGTATTTTTTTAGCGTCGGCAGTGTCGATAATCTCTTCGAAGTGTTGCAGCAGTAGATCATTAAACCCGGCCATTTGCATGGCGACGCGGTAGTACTTGCCCATAAACTGTTCTACAGCCATTTTCCCTTTCTGGTCGCAAAAGCCAAAAATTTCGGCCAAGCTGCGCTGGTGATCAAACAGCAGCCTGTCTTCACGTTTGTTGTTGATCATGTGCAGTGCGTAACGGATTTCCCAGAGGTAATTCCAGCCCTTGTTAAGTGTGGCTAATTCTGAGTTGGTAATGAAGCCGTGTTCCTGTAAGTCGTGAATAGAGGTGGCGCCAAAATAGCGTTTGGCAACCCAGCCGATGGTGTGGATATCACGCAATCCACCCGGGGAGTTCTTCAAGTTGGGTTCTAAGTTGTATTCGGTGTTGTTGGTGTGCTGGTGGCGAATCTTTTGCTCGGCCAGTTTACCCTGAAAAAAGCCTTTGGCACTCCAAGCTTTCTCGGAGATGACTCGCTCGTACATGTGCTGGCGTAAACTGGGGCAGCCGGTGATGGTGCGTGATTCAATTAGGTTGGTGGCGATAGTGATGTCATCTTTGGATTGGTCGTAGCATTCCTGAATGCTGCGTACGCTTGATCCTACATCTAGCTTTATGTCCCACAGCAAGGTTAGAAAACTGCTGATGCTCTGTTGGTACTGCTCTGGTTCTGCGCCATCAAAGAGCAGCAATAAGTCTATATCGGAGTGCGGATGCAGCTCTCCTCTGCCATAGCCCCCGACTGCAATCAGTGATACTTGTTCGTCTGCAGGCCAGCTGAATAGCTCCCAGGCGCTGGTTAATAATATGTCCAGCAGTTGCGAGCGACCGTAAATTAGCTTGGCGATGTCGATTTTGGCCAGGAACTCCCTGTCCATGTTCTCACGCATCTCAGTGAGAGCTTGCTTAAAAACAGTAATAGGGCTGTCGCAACTTGCTAACTGTTGTTTGAAGTTCGCTACATCGAAGAAAACGCTGATGTCTACTTGTTGGTTGGGCTGCTTGGCCATGCTGTTACCGCTGTCTCTGTTATTGGCTCAGGTACATACTTAAGCTGCTCTCTTGATCTTTGAATCAAACAAGCAGCTTAAGCGAGTTAGAAGTTCTCTTCACTGCGTTGAGTGAGTACTTCATAGCCATCGGCCGTCACTAGAATAGTGTGCTCCCATTGCGCGGACAGGCGGCGATCGGTGGTTTCCACTGTCCAGCCGTCTTTTTTATTGAGTTTTACCTGGCGCTTACCGGCGTTGATCATAGGCTCGATAGTGAAAATATTACCTTCCATTAACATCTCACCAGTGCCTGCACGACCATAATGTAGTACTTGCGGGTCTTCGTGGAACTGGGCGCCAATACCGTGTCCGCAGTACTCGCGAACCACAGAGTAGTGGTTCTTCTCGGCGTATTGCTGGATGATCTGGCCAAAATCTCCCAGATGGGCACCAGGTTTGACCAGTTCCATCGCTTTGTACAGGCACTCTTGGGTGATTTCGACTAAGCGCTTGGCGTGGGGCAGTACTTTACCGACAAAAAACATTTTGCTGGTATCGCCGTGGTAACCGTCTTTGATGACGGTGATATCGATATTAATGATGTCGCCGGACTTGAGTGCTTTGTCGTTGGGGATACCGTGACAGACTACTTGGTTGACTGAAGTACAGATGGACTTAGGGAAGCCGTGGTAATCCAGCGGAGCAGGTATAGCCTGCTGTTCGTCAACAATGTAATCATGACAAATTTGATTCAATTGGTTGGTGGTTATACCAGCAACAACATGAGGTTCGATCATTTCCAGAACATCTGCTGCCAGTTTTCCGGCGATGCGCATTTTTGCAATTTCATCAGCAGTTTTAACGAGTATAGTCATGTTTTGTGTATGGCCTAAAAGTTGTGTGGGCTGGCAGGCTAAATGGCTAGTAGTACCTTGTGTTTAGCGCGCCTAAAAGTTTTTCTGTATTGTAGCGAAATTCTACCGAACAGAGGAGGTTTTCCTTCAGTTAAGGCGAGTTTTATGTTATAAAATGCGCCCGAGAATAGATACGCTGTTACTCGGTGAAAAAAATCACACACACATCGTCACGTCTACTGGGTGCCTGCGAAATTGCTCAAAGGTTAGTATATGGGATGTGTGGACGTCAAACCCAAACACTAAAGGAAAGTTTACAATGGCACAAGTTACAATGCGTGAGCTGCTTAAAGCAGGCGTACATTTTGGTCACCAAACTCGTTACTGGAACCCTAAGATGAATCAATACATCTTCGGCGCACGTAACAAAATTCATATCATTAACTTAGAGCACACGCTACCTGCGTTAAACGATTCTCTAAGTATCGTTAAGAATATGGCTGGCAACAAAAACAAGATCTTGTTCGTTGGTACTAAGCGTGCTGCGAGCAAAATCATCAAAGAAGAAGCGCGCCGCGCTGGTATGCCTTACGTTAACCATCGCTGGTTAGGCGGAATGTTGACTAACTACAAAACTATCCGTCAGTCAATTCGTCGTCTACGTGAGCTTGAAGCACAGTTTGATGATGGAACGTTCACACAGCTAACTAAGAAAGAAGCGTTGATGCGTCAACGTGAAATGGAAAAGCTTGAGCGTTCAATCGGTGGTATCAAGGAAATGGGCGGTCTTCCTGATGCGTTGTTCGTAATCGATGTTGATCACGAGCGTATTGCTATCAACGAAGCAAATAAACTTGGAATCCCGGTGATCGGCGTTGTTGATACTAACAGCAATCCAGACGGCATCGACTACGTTATCCCTGGTAACGACGATGCACTTCGTGCTATTCAGATCTACGTTGGTTCAATGGCCGATGCTTGTACTGAAGGTTCAGAAGTAGCAGCTGGCGATAAAAGCGAATTTGTTGAAGTTAAATAAGCAGCTAGCTGTTTGTTGAATTAAACGAGTTAAGATATTAGATCTAAAAAGGGGAGCCTCGCTCCCCTTTTTTTGAATGTTGATTGATGACAATCAAAGGGGCGAGAAAATGGCTGTTTCGGCTAAGTTAGTAAAAGAATTACGTGACCGTACTGGTTTGGGCATGATGGAGTGCAAAAAAGCACTGCGTGCTGTGGACGGTGATGTAGAAAAAGCAATTGAAGAGTTACGTAAGTCTTCAGGTATGAAAGCGGCCAAAAAAGCTGGCCGTACTGCTGCAGATGGTGTGGTTCTGGCGAAAGTTGCAGAAGACGGATCTTACGGTGTTATCGTTGAAGTTAACTCTGAAACTGATTTTGCTGCTCGTGAAGAGAATTTCTTAAGCTTTGCTAAGAAAATCACAGAGGCTGCTTTTGCTGCTAAGACTACAGATGTAGCTGCAATTATGACTGAAGAGATGGTTGTTACCCGCGATGCGCTGGTACAGAAAATCGGTGAGAATATTAGCTTGCGTCGTATTTCTTTGGTTGAAGGCGAATGCGTTGCTGCATATGTACACTCAAACAATCGTATCGCCGCACTTGTTGAGCTAAAAGGCGCGAATGGTGATGTGGCTAAAGATGTTGCTATGCACGTTACAGCTACCAGCCCACGTGTTGTCAACAAAGACGACATGCCGGCTGATGAAGTGCAGAAAGAAAAAGATATCATCATGGCTCAGCCTGATATGGCTAGTAAGCCTATTGAAATTGCAGAGAAAATGGTTATCGGACGTATCGGTAAGTTCTTGGCTGAAAATAGCTTAGTTGAACAGGCGTTTGTTAAAAACCCTGAGCAAAAAGTTGGCGCAATGGTTAAAGCCGCTGGCGGCGAAGTTGTCAGCTTTGTGCGCTTAGAAGTAGGCGACGGTATTGAAGTTGAAGTTGTCGACTTCGCAGACGAAGTGGCAGCACAGCTAAAAAGCTAATATATGCTGTAGTTTCAAGCGCATGCGGCTAAGATGGCAGTATGCGCTTTTTTATATCTGCAACCTAAGCAAATGCCTTGGCTTACGGGATTTGTTGCTAAATTGTAATTGGAGAATTTTAAATGCCTACTGCGTCTAATAAGAAACTTTCTCAGTATAAGAGAATACTATTAAAACTTAGTGGTGAAGCGCTTACCGGTGAAGAGAGCTTTGGCATAGACCCTAAAGTACTTGACCGTCTTTCGCTGGAAATTGGCCAGTTGATTGGTATCGGGGTGCAGGTAGGTATTGTTATTGGTGGTGGCAACTTGTTTCGCGGCGCTGCACTCAGTGCCAACGGTTTAGACAGGGTTACCGGTGATCATATGGGGATGCTTGCAACAGTGATGAACTCGCTGGCGCTTCGTGACGCTCTGGAGCGGGCTAATATCACCACCAGAGTCATGTCCTCTATCCCAATGAGCGGCGTGGTTGATCACTATGACCGGCGTCATGCAATGCGTTACTTGAGCCAGGGAGATGTGGTAATCTTCTCTGCGGGTACAGGTAATCCATTTTTCACCACAGACACAGCGGCTTGTTTAAGAGGTATCGAAGTAGATGCTGATGTGGTTTTAAAAGCGACCAAGGTTGACGGTGTCTATACTTCCGATCCTATGAAGGATGCATCGGCAAAGCGTTACTTGCACTTAGGTTATGATGAGCTTATAGAGAAGCAGCTAGAAGTGATGGATTTGACCGCTATCTGTTTAACGCGTGATCACAATATGCCAATTCGTGTTTTTAATATGAATCGACCGGGTGCATTAGTGAATTTGGTCATGGGTGGCACGGAAGGTACATTGGTAAGCAGTGAAGAATATACTGGAGAAAAATATGCTGAATGAGATTATGCAAGATGCTGAAGCTCGTATGCAAAAGAGTACGACGGCATTAGTAGAGAATTTTAAAAAAATCCGTACTGGCCGGGCGCACCCGAGTATCTTAGATACAGTCATGGTGGATTATTACGGTGCTATGGTGCCGCTGTCACAAGTTGCTAATATATCAGTTGAAGATGCTCGTACCTTAGCGATCGTCCCGTGGGAAAAGCCAATGGTTCCCGAGATAGAGAAAGCTATTATGAAATCTGCACTGGGCTTGAATCCTGCTACCTCCGGAGAGCGGATCAGAGTGCCAATGCCAGCATTGACTGAAGAGACACGTAAAGGTTTTATTCGTCAGGCGAGAGCTGAGGCGGAGAACGGTAAAGTTTCAGTGCGCAACGCTCGTCGCGATGCCAATAGCCATATAAAAGATCTTCTAAAAGAGAAGGAAATCTCTGAAGATGAAGATCGTAAGTCTCAAGACAAAGTACAACAGTTAACGAATAAATTCGTCGCTGAAATTGACCAGTTGCTTGAGAAGAAAGAAACGGACTTGATGGAAATTTAAGTTGCGTTAGCTGCTTTAAATAGTGTTTTAAAGTGGCGCGTAGCAGTTTGCTATGAAAATAAAAACAGAGCTAAATCTCCCGGCGGACGTACAAATACCCCGCCATATAGCGGTTATCATGGACGGTAATAACCGCTGGGCCAAGAAGCGCTTTCTGCCAAGTTTGGCAGGGCATAAAGCGGGTGTTAAAAGTGTTCGCAGTGTGATTGAAGGCTGTGTTGAACTGGGGGTGGAATCTCTCAGTTTGTTTGCTTTTAGTACAGAGAACTGGAAGCGACCAGCTTTTGAAGTCAAAGGTTTGATGGAGTTGTTTGGTATTGCATTGGATCGCGAAACCAAAAAATTGCATAAGAACAACATTCGATTGATCGTCATAGGTGATAAGTCTCGCTTCAGTCAGTCACTGCAGCAGCGCATTGAAAAGGCAGAGCAGCTGACCCAAGATAATGATGGGTTGACCCTTAATATTGCCGCAAATTACGGTGGGCAGTGGGATATAGTAGAGGCTGCTAAAGCTTTTGCCGAGGATTGCCTGAGTGGGAAAACTACCCCTGCGCAATTAAATGAATCCATGTTCAATGCCTATGTGAGCTTAGCGGATCAGGCAAAGCCCGATCTGTGCATACGCACGGGTGGTGAAAGCCGCATGAGTAACTTTCTGGTCTGGCAGATGGCTTATACAGAGTATCATTTCGTCGATTGTTTCTGGCCTGATTTTAATAAACAGCACTTAGTTGAAGCGATAAAGGATTTTACCGGCAGGGAGAGGCGTTTTGGTAAAACGAGTGAGCAGTTAGAGGAAAAGTAGGGTGCTTAAACAAAGAATAATAACCGCCTGTATTTTAGCCCCAATAGTAATCATTGGGATATTTTTATTGCCTTTATCCGGCGTGGCATTGTTTGTCGGTGTGGTTTTGTTAATTGGTGCCTGGGAGTGGGGACCCTTTATTGGCCTGAAATCTATCTATAGTCGGATTGCGCTGGTGATTAGCACCGGGGCGATAATGACGCTTATCTGGGTCTATTTTTTTACCCAAGCTATGGTCTTGTTTATGCCGGTAGTGTTGCTGGTATGGGTAGCTGCCTATTACTGGGTGAGGAAATATCCCAAGAACGGCCTCTGGACAAATCCAGGCATAGGGGTGGCGCTGTGTATTATATTACTGACTACTACATGGTGGAGTTTACTGCAGTTAAAAATACAGCAGGCTGAACACAGTTGGTTGCTGTTGATTCTGCTGTTAGTTTGGGCTGCTGATATAGGCGCCTACATTGCCGGTAAAAACTTTGGTAAGAACAAGCTGGCTCCAAATGTGAGCCCGGGAAAAACCGTTGAAGGTTTTATCGGCGGTATGGTAGCGGCTTGTGTCACTGCATTGATCTTTAGTGTGGTACAGGAAATGCCTTTAAACCAAAGTGTCTATTTGCTGTTATTAGGAGCGATCATCTCAGTAGTCTCAGTGTTAGGTGATTTGTTGGAAAGTATGTTAAAACGAAATGCAGGGCTTAAAGATAGCGGCGGGTTGTTGCCTGGTCACGGTGGGGTTTTAGATCGTATCGATAGCTTGCTTGCAGCAGCTCCGTTATTTTTAATCGGCTTACAATGGCTACCGGTGGCTTAATTGGAATTTATTCAGACAGTATTGGCTTTTGTTGTTACCTTAGGGGTTTTAGTTACAATCCATGAATGGGGGCATTTTATTGTCGCCAGGCTCTGTGGTGTTAAAGTGCTAAGGTTCTCGGTGGGCTTTGGAAAAGTACTCTACTCAAAAGTAGATAAGCAGGGCACAGAATTTGCCCTGGCGGCCATTCCATTGGGCGGCTATGTAAAAATGTTGGATGAGCGTGAAGGTGATGTGCCCGATGCGCAAAGGCAACAAGCTTTTAACACAAAAAGCGTCTGGCAACGCATCGCTATTGTAGCTGCGGGGCCGGTTATCAATTTGCTGTTTGCGGTGCTGGCTTACTGGGTGTTGTTTGTCAGCGGTGTCAATACGGTGGCGCCGGTAATTGGCTCAGTGGTTAAAGGATCGATTGCCGAGCAGGTCAGTTTGCCAATAGGGGCTGAAATTGTCGCTATCGATGGGCGGCAGATCGGCTCATGGCAAGATGTGAATTTGGCACTTGCACGTCGTATCGGTGAGTCCGGTAACATGGACATCGAAGTGCAAGGCGGAGCTGGCAAGGGAAATTATAGCCTCAGTCAATATCAGTTGCAGTTGGATGACTGGTCCGTTGATTTGGAAAAGCAGGGCCCGATAGATGCGCTAGGTATTGTACGCTACCGACCCGAAGCGAATTTAGTGGTGGCTCATTTGGTAGAAGGTGGTCGGGCGAAACTTGCCGGTCTGCGTCTAGAAGATGAAATTCTGGCCATTTCCGGGCACAACATCAAAACTTGGCAAGAATTGGTTGAAACAGTGCAAGCAGCGCCGGAAATGCCTCTGGGTTTCACGGTTCAGCGAGCAACTGAACGACTTGAGATAAGCGTTACTCCCGGGCAAAAGACTACCCAATCTGGTGCTGTGGTTGGCTATATAGGTGTTGGGCCAGGATCGGCTGCCTGGCCAGAAGATATGATTCGCAACCGGCAACTAGGTCTGATTGATGGGCTGCTAGCGGCGAGTGATAAAACCTGGCAAATGACAAGTCTTACTCTGTCGTCAATTAAAAAGATGATTGAAGGGATTATATCGGTTAAAAACTTGAGTGGACCGATCACCATTGCTAAAGTAGCCAGCGCGACTGCTCAATCTGGTTTTGAAGCTTATATAAGTTTTCTTGCGTATTTGAGTATTAGTTTGGGTGTTTTGAATTTGTTGCCTATTCCTATGTTAGATGGCGGACACTTGCTTTATTACTTTATTGAAGTAATAAAAGGAAAACCAGTGTCAGAGCGCATACAAGGGCTTGGTTTAAGAATCGGCATGGCATTGCTTTTTAGTATGATGGCAATAGCAATGTTTAATGATGTAATGCGTTTGTAATATTATCCGGGTGCCCATTGTATTGAGCTCCCGGTATTGTAGTTTTAATAGCATAACCATTGTATTTAATAGAGAAGAAGGATTGCATGAAAAGACAGTTAGGGTTGCTACTTGGATTTTTGTTCTGGACTAACATTGCCTTTGCTGCGTTTGACGCATTTAAAGTGCAAGATATTCGCATTGAAGGTATTCAGCGGGTAGAGCCAGGTGTGGTTTTTCGAAATTTTCCTATAAGTACTGGAGACGTTGTCTTACAGCAGGGCTTAAGCGCAGCGGTTAAAAGACTCTACCAATCGGGATACTTTCAAGACATTCAAGTGGAGCGCGAAGGCGATGTGCTTATTCTGAAGATTGTCGAGCGTCCGGCTATTAGTAAAATTCGTCTTAAAGGCAATAAGGTACTAAAATCGGAACAGTTGCTAGAAGGGTTAGAGCAAGCCGGTTTGAAAGAGGGGGTCGTCTTCAAGCGCTCTGCTCTAGACAAGATCAAGACTCAATTAAAAGACGCCTATGCATCGCAAGGGCGCTACAATGCTCAAATTGAAGCTAAAATCGAACCGACAATCGGCAATAGAATAGCGGTTAACATTACCATAGTGGAAGGCCGCATAGCCTTGATTAACCATATCAATATCATCGGTAATAGCGTGTTTGATGATGAACAGCTAAAAGAGTTATTCAAATCACAATTACCCACTTGGTGGTCCTGGATTAGCAAGAGTGACAGGTACTCTCGAGAGCGTCTCTCAGCGGACATTGAAAGTTTGCGCTCCTTTTATTTAGATCGCGGCTATATCAATTTTAATGTCACATCAACGCAAGTTTCTATCTCTCCAGACAAAC
>MABF01000212.1 GCA_002163025.1 'Osedax' symbiont bacterium Rs2_46_30_T18 | reverse complement strand
AGTACGCTGTGGTCTTTAGCCCCGGTGTAGCTTTGTAAGTGCGCGTTGCTGCGCAATTGCTGTTTTAAGTTTTTAAGTAGCCAGTACAGCATTCCGAGCGGGCTGTCGTACGAGTCTTGTTCATAGTTAGCAGCTACCCCGGGCACTTTATCATTGGGTGGAAAAAATATTGGCCAGTCGACCCAACGGTCATTTATGTGCTCCTGTACGGCGATAAAGCTGTGCGGTTTAAAAGCTGTTTCAAAAGTTGCCAACGGGGCTTGAGCTGGACGGTCTATCTCCTGGTAGGCCTCGCGCATCATCTTGATAGCATTGTCATAAAAGCCAAAAAAGATATGTAAGCCGTGTTCTTCAATGCGATCCGCCATCTGTGGGTCGCGGCTGCTGGCGCATTTTCCGCCCATTCGCCAGCCCTCTTGATAGACAGTGATTTCGTACTCACTTTGCCAATTGGGGTTACTGGTGATTGCAAATACGCTTGATAGGGAACCTAATCCGCCGCCGAGCACGGCTATTTTCTTTTTATTATTATTCATAATTAGTTACCTAGCTCTAATGAGAAGTCGACGTCTAACCAGAGACCTTTTGCCTGCATTGTAAAACTGCCATCATCTTGCTGTTTGGCCTTTAAGCCAAATTGTTCCACCAGTGGGTGGCTGGCGATGGGGAAGACGGTGATTCGATGTTTAGTCAAGCCCAGAGGAAAAAGTGACCAGTAGGGAGCCCCCCCGTGAATGGCGGTTAAACGAAAATTTGCTTTCGCCAACTGCTGAAAACAGCTCTGATCAGTGTCAGATACAGAGGGGAATTGCTTGAGAAAAACACCGGGTAGAGGAATGCCAGATTTCACGAAGTCAGTCAGTGATACTCTATGATCACTGTCGTGCACGGCAAATTCCTCTGGGAACAAATGGGTCGAAACGGCTTGCAGTAAAGACTCTGCCTCAGCGGCAAGTTCATCAAAGTGCTGTTCAGTTTTATCGGCGCTTGTGGCGAGAGGAGCCACTTTTAACAGCGGGTTATATTGGCCAATGGTGTCGGGCGAGAGCGTGGTAAAAGAGTATGGGTTGACTTGAAAGTTGGGTTTTTTGACGTTCAGCTGTGCAGTAGACGCAGCTGCAGCATCGTAAAAATCAAATTGCGCTTGTTGTTTCTCGAAACCGTAAACTTCTCTGCCAGAGGCAATAGCGGTAGCGTTATCCAGCAGCAGCAGTGGCAGAAACATCGCTACTTGCAGAGAATTTATATCAACTGCGGGAATCCAAAAAGAACATTCAGGGTATTTAATTTTGCCGAATGTTTGCCCCTGTTGGTTGCTGGCGGTAAATTGCATATCTGCCATGACTAAAAAAATGTAGCTCAGCTCTGATCCCGGCACTGAGATAGCGCGGTAATTTTTAGATCCGTCAACGCTGTTTATATATTTGTCGAGTTGCCTTTGACTGCTGGCAACATCACACTCCAATACAAACACTGAAAGTTTGGCGCCGTTAAAATTAAAAGGGGCCTGCGCAATAGGTAAACCGATGTCTTGAGGGATATACTGAGCTAGCTTTTCTGTAGTCATTAAAACTCCTTAAAGCAGTGAGTTGGATACGCGTCGTTTTATAATATCTACCAGTTTACTGTCGTCAAAAAATAACGAAAATTGAGTTAAGTTTAGTTGCGGTTTCGGCTGCTTTTGTATAAATAACATATTGTAATTAAACGTTATTTTTAGGCTGATGGCAAGACTTGTGGCCGCCTTGGAATTGCTGTATCAGCAGGCTTGAAGCGCCGGGAGAGCGCTATACCAATAATTTATCGAACAGTGCAGTGGAGCATTAAAGGAGGGGTAAATGTCAGAAAATAATCCAACCGCAGCAGCTCGTCAGAGAGATGCCGCAGCGCAGCGCCCGCCAAATAAAATTGAGTTAGCCATCACTTTTATCTATTTTAACGACTTGGCGCGGGCCATGGCGTTTTATGAAGATGTGTTAGGGCTGGAGCTGGCAATTGATCAGGGCTGGTCAAAAATTTATAAAATATCAGCCTGTGCGCATGTCGGTTTAGTCGATCAGGCTGTAGGCATGCATCGAGCAAACGCTGTTAAACCTGTGCAGTTATGCATCAGAGTGGCAGATGTAGATGCCTGGCATGCATGGATCGTCAGCTGTGAGGTGCAGGGGTTAACTGTGCCTAAGAGTAACAGTCAGCTGGGTATCAGGGCTTTTGTGTTTAACGACCCGGAGGGGTATCAGATTGAAGTGCAATCTGTGTTGTGATTATTCTGTTTGAGCGCTGGAGCGATGATCAAAGTAAGGTAACTGTGTTGAAAAGTGCAGTTTTTGAAGGTGTTTCTTACACTTGTAATGATAAACCCACTTTTAACTGATTTTTCTTTTAAGGTTGTTCTTTAACGGCGGATTGTATTAAAACTTTTGATAGCTGATATTTTATTGGTTTTATAGAAATTTCGTTTTCAACGAGTTACTTTTTTGCTCGTGCAAAAAAAGTAACCAAAAAAGCACGCCCAAGATTGCCGAAAGACTCCTCCGCTATTTGCAAAATTGACGGCCGTTCATAGAGACATCCCTGTCTCATTCACTCTCCGCGACATCCTGTCGCTCCGCTTCGCCAATTTAGCAAATAGCTCCGGCGACAATCCAAGGGGGTAAAGTAACTCCGTAGTTAAAGCGCAGCTTTTGGAGTTACTTTACGTGTGTATTTATGCTTTCCCTATTCTTTTACTCTGTAGTTAAAGCGCAGCTTTTGGAGTTACTTTACGTGTGTATTTATG
>MABF01000365.1 GCA_002163025.1 'Osedax' symbiont bacterium Rs2_46_30_T18 | reverse complement strand
GAGAGTGAGCAGGGTTTTGTTCCCAATATACCTAAGTACCGGCATGTATGGAGAAGCTCCTAGTACAAGGCTTATGATTATTGATGTGAGAAAAATCGTTGTCCTTATACATCCGGGCTGTTATGGAGGTGTCTAATTCTGCGCCCGATATTTCTATGCTCTAATTTTCCTCACAACATGGCTGTCTTTAAACAGCATTGATGTCTAATAATTCACAGCGTCTATAGTCTCGGGTATATCTCTAACGCAGTGCTTAATAAAAGGTACGGTGATGTGTGAGGCACCGACTATCGACATAATGCCCGCGATCGGTAGGGTTTTCTCATAGCTATATTTAACTCAGCTAATAAGCCGCTGATACTCTGCTATTTTTGATATATGAAAATCTTGCAGCTAAAATAATTAAATACTACTAATTGTGTGGGCAAACTTTTAAAATGTCTGCCTAAAATTTATCTAAATCGTGAAGCTACTATGAAATTTATCGTAAAACTCTTTCCTGAAATTACCATTAAAAGTCGCCCCGTTCGCAAGCGCTTTATCCAGCGTCTGCAGAATAATTTACAAATAGTGATGAGGCGCTTGGATGACGACATTCGGGTCAGTCTGTTTTGGGACAAACTGGAAGTTGTATTGCCCGAAGAAAAGCTTGAACACAGAGCTGCAGTTTGTAAAGTAATGGCACAAGCTCCCGGTATTCAGACTTTTATCGAAGTGGAGGAGTATCCGCTAGGGACTTTTCACGAAGCTTTTGAGCACACTCTGCAAGCCTATAGAGAGCGTCTGGTGGGTCAGACTTTCAAAGTGCGAGTGAAGCGCTCCGGCAAACACGAATTTAAATCTATTGATTTGGAGCGCTATATAGGTGGTGGACTGTTAGAGCACGCAGATACCAATGGTGTGGATGTCAGAAATCCGCAGTTGTACGTAGATCTGGAAGTGCGCGATCAGAAGCTGTTTGTCTTTAATAAGATTCACAAGGGTCTAGGAGGTTATCCTCTGGGGACACAGGAGCCGGTGCTGTCACTTATTTCCGGAGGCTTCGACTCGGTCGTTTCATCTTACATGACCATGCGTCGTGGCGCTAAAACCCATTTTCTGTTTTTTAATTTGGGCGGTAAAGCACATCAGATGGGAGTGGAGCAAGTGGCGTTGCATTTATGGCAAGAGTACGGATCCTGCGCCCGGGTTAAATTCATCAGTGTGCCTTTCGACGAAGTGATCGGTGATATATTACAAAATGTGCATCACTCTTATATGGGAGTAGTGTTGAAACGCCAAATGATGCGTGCCGCTGAAAAGGTCGCTGATTTTATGAAGATCGATGCGCTAGTGACCGGTGAAAGTATTGCCCAAGTGTCCAGTCAGACCATCCCCAATTTGGCGGTGATAGACAGAGCAACGACTAAGGTAGTGATCCGTCCGCTTATCACCACTGATAAGCAAGAAATAGTCGATCAGACTAAGGCTCTGGGCTGTTTTGATTTGGTGGCATCTATCCCTGAGTACTGCGGAGTTATTTCCGATCGCCCGACTACCAGGGCAAAACTGGAAAAAGTTGAAGCTGAAGAGTTAAATTTAGATATGTCTATCATAGATCGAGCACTGGAACAGACCCGGACCTCGAAAATCGATGACATTGTTAAGAACTTGCAGGCGCAGCAGCAGATTGAAACGCTGAGCAAAGTTTCCAGTATGCAAAAAATAGTGGATATCCGCGCACCTCATGAACAGGAAAAGAAGCCGTTGAATATGCCCGGCTGTGAAATACTGTTGACGCCTTTTTATGAGTTGGATACACAGATACAGCATTGGAGTGATGAATACGAATACCTTCTATACTGCGAAAAGGGGATTATGAGCCAGTTGCATGCGCAGAGCCTGCAGGAAAAAGGCCTGCTTAATGTTAAAGTATTTCGCCCGGAATAAGGAAGGATCTGTCAAGGGGATATTGATCGATAATAAGGCATATCAGAGTAATAATAATTGTCGACAATATTCAATTTAGAATAATCAACTGCCTATAAGTGGTTGCCAAATTTGTCATTTTCGGGTTTAATTGGCGGCGTTTTATAGAAAATATCAGCAATACTCGACAGAATGCTTTGCTGATGTTTTGCACAGTTCGAACAAAAAATCATTTTTAGGAGAAGCTAGCGATGGAAGAAAGTCTTATTTCACAGGGATTGTCATTGATGGTTTTTGGCATGGGCTTTGTTTTTGTGTTCCTCACTCTGTTAGTGGGAGTGACAATGCTAATGTCCAAACTGGTTGTGAAATTTGAACCTGTTGCTGTTGTGCCGCCAAAAAAGTCGCGTAGAAATGTTGCTCCAGCAGTAGCTGCCAAAGACGATGAGTTAGTGGCAGTTATAACTGCCGCTGTGCACAAATACAGATCTTAGTGTGAAAAATAGTTAAAGATTTCTAAGAATTAAAATAAACCGTGTCATAAAAAAAGGCCTTGTAAACATGTCAGATGCTAAGAAACCGTTAGGTATCACGGATGTAGTACTACGTGATGCACACCAGTCTCTATTTGCTACCCGTATGCGTATCGACGATATGCTACCTATTGCAGAAAAATTAGACAGCATTGGCTTTTGGTCCCTGGAAACTTGGGGCGGAGCAACGTTTGATTCCTGTATTCGCTATATTGGCGAAAACCCATGGGACCGTCTGCGCTCATTAAAAGCTGCCATGCCAAATACTAAGCAGCAAATGTTACTACGAGGGCAAAATTTATTAGGTTATCGCCATTACGCTGATGATGTGGTTGATAAATTTGTTGAACGCGCAGCTGTTAACGGTATCGACGTGTTCCGAATCTTCGATGCAATGAATGATCCGAGAAACTTAGAACGTGCGATTAAGGCGGTTAAAGCAACCGGAAAACATGCTCAAGGCACTATTTCTTATACTAAAAGTAAAGTTCACACTATTGAAATGTGGGTAGACTACGCTAAATCCCTAGAAGATTTAGGGGTGGATTCTATCTGTATTAAAGATATGTCCGGTATTTTAGTTCCCTACGACGCCTATGAGCTTGTCTCACGTCTTAAAGCGCAGACGGATCTTGAAGTGCAACTGCATGCCCATGCAACTTCTGGGCTCTCGGATATGTCGATACTCAAAGCAATCGAAGCAGGGGTTGACCGGGTAGATACATCCATCTCTTCGATGGCGATGACTTACGGCCATACATCGACAGAATCAATTGTGGCTGCGCTCGCGGGAACAGACAGAGATACAGGTCTGGATCTCAATGCGCTGTCAGACATCGCGGCTTATTTTCGGGAAGTCCGCAAAAAATACGCCAAGTTTGAGGGCTCGTTGCGCGGTACAGACTCACGCATTCTTATCGCCCAAGTGCCAGGCGGCATGTTGACCAACATGGAAGCGCAGTTAAAAGAGCAAAATGCATCGGACAAGTTTGATGAAGTGCTACAGGAAATTCCTCGGGTACGTGAAGACTTAGGATTAATTCCACTGGTCACTCCGACCTCACAAATAGTAGGTACTCAGGCGGTCATCAATGTATTAGTAGGTGAGCGCTACAAAACTATCTCCAAAGAAGTACAAGGCATTTTAAAAGGCGAGTACGGCGCTGCGCCTGCTGCTTTTAATGAAGAGCTGCAATTGAAAGTGCTCGATGGTGGGCAGGCAATAACTTGCCGTCCCGCTGATTTGTTAAAATCTGAAATGGACAGTTTAACTGTTGAATTAGAGCAGTTGGCCTCTGAAAAAGGCCTGGAGCTGGCCGCAGATGAATGCAGAGTTGACGACGTATTAATTTACGCTCTGTTCCCGCAAGTTGGCTTGAAATACCTAGAAAACCGTAATAACCCAGATGCTTTTGAACCCGTACCGACAATCGAGGATGCAATGACCATGGCAACAACAAAGAATACAGGCCCACAAGTTTACACAATCTCGGTCAATGGTCAGGATTATGTTGTTCAAGTGAAAGAAGGTGGCGATCTATCCGCGATTGTACCTACTGTGGCTGCTGCCGCTACACCTGCTGCTGCGCCGGTAACTGGTGGTGAAGAAGTAACGGCTCCGCTGGCGGGTAATATCTGGAAAGTACAAGTGTCTGCTGGGGATGCCATAGAAGAAGGCGATGTGATTGTTATTTTGGAAGCTATGAAAATGGAAACTGAAGTACGCGCGGCGCGTTCGGGTACAGTGGTAAGCGTCGATGTTAAAGAAGGTGATGCTGTGCATGTTGGCGATTCACTAATAACTTTAGCATAAGGCGTTAGATCATGGACAAGCTTCTCGATCTTTGGCTGGCCTCTGGTATTTATAACCTGCAGGGCGGTCAACTTATTATGCTGGTAGTAGGGCTGCTATTGCTCTATCTCGCCATTAATAAGAAATTTGAACCACTGCTTTTAGTTCCAATTGGTTTTGGTGGTATCCTTGCAAATATACCGGAGGCTGGATTAGCTTTTTCCGCAGTAGAAAATGCGCTGCATTTTGCCGAGCCGGAAATAATGGCTAACTTAGCGTCGGCACTGGGTATAAGCAGTACTGACCCGCATGCGATTAGTGAGGCATATCACTCCTCTAATGCATCTACCCATCAAGCTGTTGTATTGGCGGCGCAAGATGGCGGCTACAACAACGGAATGTTGTACAACTTCTACAACGTTGCAATCGCTTCTGGTGCAGCGCCTTTGATCATCTTCATGGGCGTTGGTGCCATGACCGATTTCGGGCCTTTGTTAGCTAACCCTAAAACGTTGTTCTTAGGAGCAGCGGCACAGTTTGGTATCTTTGCCACTGTATTGGGAGCGGTGGGTCTGACAGCTTTGGGTGTGATGGACTTCTCAATACAAGATGCGGCTGCAATTGGCATTATCGGTGGTGCCGATGGCCCAACGGCAATTTATGTTGCAAGTTTGCTGTCCCCTCATCTGCTGGGAGCAATCGCGGTAGCTGCATACTCGTATATGGCGCTAGTACCACTGATACAACCGCCTATAATGCGGGCTCTGACTACTGAGGCTGAGCGCAAGATTACTATGGTGCAGCTACGCCAGGTAAGTAAAATCGAGAAGATTTTATTTCCAGTAGTGCTGCTGTTGTTAGTAGCCATGCTGCTTCCAGATGCCGCCCCACTGTTGGGAATGTTCTGTTTTGGTAATTTGTTGCGCGAGTGTGGTGTGGTTGATCGTCTCAGTGACACGGCGCAAAACGCGCTGATTAACATAGTTACTATCTTCCTGGGGTTATCCGTAGGCTCGAAACTTTCTGCGGACAAGTTTTTGGATCTGACCACTTTAGGGATTTTAGTACTAGGCATCGTAGCATTCTGTATTGGTACTGCTATGGGGGTGTTGATGGCCAAGCTGATGAATAAGCTCGAAGGTGGTAATTCAATTAATCCACTGATTGGGTCTGCAGGCGTTTCTGCAGTGCCGATGGCGGCTCGTGTATCCAACAAATTGGGGCTGGAAGCAAATCCGCAAAACTTCTTATTAATGCATGCAATGGGACCAAACGTAGCAGGCGTTATCGGCTCGGCGGTTGCCGCAGGCGTTATGATTAAGTTTGTTGGTTAAAACAGCAGGACTATTGTCAGGCAATAGTGATAAATAATAAAAGGCTGCATTTGCAGTCTTTTTTTTGCCTATATTAGACATACAACGTTCTATTAAAGGGCTTCGAATACATCTTTTTCTGTGGTTTATTTAAGCTGTGGATGGTTTTTTTTAAGCGATAGGCATTGAACAAATAGTTAATGTTTAATCCTTCGCAGTAGCAAAAAAGTCACTGTTGGATGGCTAATGAATTAAATATTTCGGCACTGGCAATGCCATCTAGGTGGAAAGTGATACAAAAATACTGGATTATGTCTGCAGTAATGTGTTGGTTGTGAGTTATTGAGTGGCGAAAATCAAAAAAAATTCAATAGTTTGCTCAGGCAGGATTAAGCTTGAGAGTAAAAAAAACTGATTACATGGCCGTAATGAAATAATTCTTGTCGCATCAGAATAATATTAAAAGCCCTGAGTAAAAAAGGCAGAAAAACAAAATGCCTAAAAAACACTCTGTTTCTCAGTTTTATTACGGCGAATTGTGCAATTGTTGTAAAAAAAAGGCATAAAGTTGACGAATCGCAGGGTTAAAGCATGGACTTTTTATATGTAGGCTTTTATGCTCTGTACTACTCTTACATTGGAGTGCGCTTCGAGGAAGAGAGGCGAGGCGAATCAAATAATAATTAGGAAACCTTACAATGAAAAAACTATTACCTATTGCTGTTAGTCTTGCAGCATTGACTGCGATGAATGTATCTGCTTCAACTTTGGAAGATGTACAGTCACGTGGCGTATTAAAATGTGGTGTGTCTACAGGTTTAGCTGGTTTTGCTGCTCCAAATGATAGCGGACAGTGGGAAGGTCTTGACGTTGACCTTTGCCGTGCTGTTGCAGCAGCTGTATTAGGTGATTCAGAAAAAGTTGAATATGTTCCCCTTACTTCTAAGGTTCGTTTCGAAGTTTTAAAGTCTGGTGAAATCGATGTATTGTCTCGTGTAACAACTTGGACATTTACGCGTGATGCGAGCTTAGGTTTAAACTTCGCTGGCGTTAACTATTACGACGGACAGGGCTTCATGGTTCCTGCAGCTCTAGGTGTTACTTCTGCTAAAGGCCTAGACGGCGCTTCTATCTGTATCCAGACGGGTACTACTACAGAGCTAAACGCTGCTGAGTACTTCAAGTTGAACGGTATGACTTACGAGCCAGTACCTGTTGAAACTTCTGCTGAAGGTCGTCAAAACTACATCGCCGGTCGCTGTGATGTTTACACAACTGACGCATCTGCACTAGCTGCACAGCGTTCAGTTTTCGAAGATCCAACTGCACACGTTGTTCTACCTGAAATCATTTCTAAAGAGCCACTAGGACCAGTAGTTCGTCACGGCGACGACCAGTGGTTAGATATTGTTAAGTGGAGCCACAACGCGATGTTGAACGCTGAAGAGCTAAACATCAACTCTAAGAACTTAGATGAGCGTGCTGCAAACGCTAAAGATCCTGCTGCACAGGGACTACTAGGTTCTAACGAAGCTAAGCTGGGCGCTATGCTTGGTCTTGATAAGAAGTGGGCATACAACATCATCAAGCAAGTTGGTAACTACAGCGAGTCTTTCGAACGCAACGTTGGTAAGTCTACTGCACTTAAGCTTGAACGTGGTCTAAACGCACTTTGGACTAACGGTGGCATCCAGTACGCTCCACCATTGAAGTAATAAACAAGTAGTAATCTAGCAGCGAGCTCCTTTTTAAACAGCCAATTTAACCGGTTGCTAGAAAAGGGGCTCGTTTTTTTTCAAATCTATTCAGGTTGTCTATATGAGCGGCATGCAAGTTCAAGAAAAAAAGACCGTGACACTAGGCTCGTTATGGAGAGATAAAAAATCCCGCGGCGTTATCATGCAAATCATAGCAGTGATAGGGATATTGTTATTTCTCGGAAACATCGTTTCAAATACCGTTGAAAACTTAGACCGTTTAGGGGTTAAAGTTGGATTCGACTTTTTGACAGAGCCAGCCAATTACGATATTAACCAAACCTTAATTGAATATGACAGTTCAGATTCGCACTTTCGAGCGGGATTAGTCGGCTTACTAAATACTTTATTAGTGGCTGCGTGCGGTATTGTAGTCGCAACTATTTTAGGTTTCACAGCGGGTGTTTTACGTTTATCCCATAACTTTGTATTAAATCGACTAATGCAAGTGTATGTGGAAATTACCCGTAACGTTCCAGTACTACTGCAAATTCTTCTCTGGCACGGCATTATTATTCACTCGTTACCTGTGCCGAAGAAAGCTGAGGCAATAATGGATGTGGTCTTTGCAACCAACCGCGGTGTGTTTTTACCGCAGCCTATTCCTCAGGAAGGTTTTGGTTGGGTATGGATTGCGCTGCTAGTTGCCATCGTCTTTGCGGTATTGTTCAAGAGATACGCAAATAAAGTACAAGTCGAAACCGGTAAGTTGATTCCGGCTATCTGGATTGGCGCAGCTGCTATTGTCGGTTTACCGTTGATTGTTTTCATGTTACTAGGTGCTCCTGTTGAAATGAGCTATCCAGCACTTAAAGGATTTAACTTTAAGGGTGGCTTTGTGATCAAGCCTGAGTTTATGGCTCTATGGTTTGCACTGTCATTGTACACTGGTGCCTTTATTGCAGAGATAGTACGCGCGGGCATTCAATCGGTGAGTCATGGACAAACTGAAGCGGCACACGCTCTGGGTATCAGACCAAACTTCACCATGCGCTTAGTGGTGATTCCTCAAGCTATGCGGGTTATCATTCCACCGTTGATCAGCCAATACTTGAACTTAACTAAAAACTCTTCACTGGCAATTGCCATTGGCTATATGGATTTAGTAGCGACTATTGGCGGTATCTCGCTCAATCAGACAGGTCGGGCACTGGAGAGTATGGGGATAGTACTTGGTATCTATCTGTTTATATCTCTATTTATATCAGCGCTGATGAATCTCTACAATAAACGTGTTGCACTGGTGTCGAGGTAATAATATGTCTACAGAAACAAAAAACTATGAGCCTGGGATGCATCCCGCTCTGCCACCACCGGCTAACTCAGTAGGTCCTGTCAGGTGGATGAGAGATAATCTTTTTTCCTCAGCCAGTAATACTTTTCTGACTTTGTTAGGGGTGTATCTGGTGTATTTGATCTTGCCGCCATTTGTCCAATGGGCTTTCATTGACTCTGTGGTTTTAGGTGCAGAGAGCAGAAAAGAATGTCTGGCAATTATGGGTGAGGATAGAGGCGCTTGCTGGTCGTTTGTCTATCGCCGGTGGGGTCAGTTCGTTTACGGTTTCTATCCAATGGAAGAGCGCTGGAGAGTGAATGTTGCTTTCATTTTAACAGCTATTACTATTGCGGTAGTATTGATTGAAAAGTTGCGTGCTAACAAACAGATTTTAATTGCTGGTGTGTTGTTACCCGTAGCAAGTTACTTCCTGATTGTTGGTGGAAGCTTCGGTTTGGTTGATGTGCCTACCAACAAAATGGGCGGTATCTTGCTGACCTTAATTGTAGGTTTGTCAGGAATATTTGTCTCGTTGCCTATCAGTATCATGCTGGCATTGAGTCGGATTTCAAAATTACCGATCTTTTCGATTATGGCCACCATATTTATTGAGTTTATCCGCGGTGTGCCGTTGATCACTCTGTTATTTATCGCCTCTACATTACTATCGTATTTCTTACCACCTGGATCAAATTTCGATTTGTTACTGCGGGTACTGATCATGGTAACTATCTTCTCAGCGGCTTATATCGCCGAGGTGATACGTGGTGGTCTGGCAGCGATACCAACGGGTCAATACGAAGCTGCAGATGCGCTTGGTTTGTCTTACTGGCAGAGTATGCGTCTGATTATCTTGCCGCAGGCACTAAAAATTTCAATTCCCGGTATCGTAGGTAGTTTCATTGGTCTGTTTAAAGATACTACTTTAGTGGTAATTATCGGTCTGCTGGATCCATTAGGCATCGGCATGGCGGCAATTTCAACCACCGAATGGGCTGGGTTAAGTACTGAATTATACGTATTTATCGGTTTGTTCTTCTTCATATTCTGCTTTGGCATGTCACGCTATAGCATGCATTTAGAGAAGAAGTTGCACACTGGACATAATAACTAGGAGCCACCAATGGCGAATAATAATGATAAGCCCGCTATCGTAATAGCAGGTATGCACAAATGGTACGGCGACTTTCATGTACTGCGTGATATTAACTTAGAAGTAAAAAAAGGCGAGCGAATTGTAGTCTGTGGACCCTCAGGTTCAGGTAAATCTACAATGATACGTTGCATCAACCGTTTGGAAGAGCATCAGCAAGGACAAATTATTGTCGATGGCATCGAGCTGACAAACGATATCAAAAAAATTGATGAAGTACGTCGTGAAGTAGGTATGTGTTTCCAACACTTTAACTTATTCCCGCACCTTACTATTTTGGAAAACTGTACTCTAGCACCAATATGGGTGCGTGGTACTCCGAAAAAAGAAGCTGAAGAACTCGCTATGCACTTTCTGGAGAAAGTTAAAATTCCAGATCAAGCTATGAAGTATCCAGGTCAATTGTCTGGTGGACAACAACAGCGTGTAGCCATTGCTCGTTCACTGTGTATGAAACCAAGAACTATCCTGTTTGATGAGCCAACATCAGCACTTGACCCTGAGATGATCAAGGAAGTACTAGATGTAATGGTTGAGCTTGCCGAAGAAGGCATGACTATGATTTGTGTAACTCATGAGATGGGCTTTGCCCGTAAAGTAGCTGATAGAGTTATCTTTATGGATGCGGGGCAAATTGTAGAAGAAAACACGCCAGCTGAATTCTTCGACAATCCGCAAAATGAGAGAACGCAGCTGTTCTTGAGCCAGATCTTACACTAAGGTTTAGATCTGTTTTCCGTATAAAAAGCCATCTTTTAGATGGTTTTTTTTTGTCTAGATTTCATTCATAAACTATTGTTATTGATAGTGACTATTCTATTGCTTAAAATTGAAGTTAATCATCGCGGCACTCTCATTAGCGGATTATTTATCTAGACTTAAAACCCAGGTACTCGGTATGAACAACAAAATGTTATGTGATATAGGCTTTATTGGTTTGGGCGTCATGGGTAATAACCTGGCACTCAATCTGGCAGATAATGGGTATAAGGTGGCCTGTTTTGATTTGCACAATCAAAAGATTGAGCAGCTTGAGCAAATGGATCGGGAACAGCGAGGGGAGCGTGAGCAGCGAATTTTTGGTTGTAGCTCATTTACGCAACTATTGGATTCACTCTCTAAGCCTAATTTATTAATGGTATCAGTCCCTGCAGGGGATGCAGTAGATCATGTGTGTGAACATTTAATCGCAGCGGGTATCAAAGCGGATGATATCGTAATAGACACTGGCAATAGCCTGTGGACAGATACTGTAGCGAGAGAGCAAAAGTACAAGCCGCACTTTATCTTCTTTTCTACAGCGGTTTCAGGGGGTGAGGTTGGAGCTAGGTTTGGCCCTTCATTAATGCCCTCGGGAGATCCCTATGCCTGGACCAGGGTCGCCCCAGTGCTGCAGGCTATAGCAGCAAAAGTTGACCCGGATAGTGGTAGGCCAATAGAGAGGTTTGAACCGGGCAATCCGGTATTAGAAGGAGAGCCATGCGCCGCATATATAGGTGCCAGCGGTGCGGGACACTATGTGAAAATGGTGCATAATGGTATCGAGTACGCGGACATGCAGTTGATCTGTGAAAGCTACCATATCTTGCGCTCTGGATTGAAGTTAAGCCCATTTGAAATAGCAGACATTTTCGAGCAGTGGAATTCTGGCTTGCTGGATAGTTATCTAATGGAGATAAGTATTGAGGTTCTGCGTCAAGTTGACCCCATCACCTCAGCACCATTAGTCGATGTGATTTTAGATACAGCGGGACAAAAAGGCACAGGCTTATGGACGGCTGTATCAGCACTGCAAATGGGCAGCCCAGCACAAAGTATCACGCAAGCGGTGTTTGCCAGAAGTATCTCCAGTTTGAAAGATGAGCGAATTGCTGCCAGTGAATTACTTAGCGGACCGCAGATACAGCAATACAGCGCGCAACAGAGAACACAAATAATTGCCGAGTTACATGACGCTTTATATTGCTCAAAAATATGCGCCTATGCTCAAGGCTTCCAATTGATGTCAATTGCCTCCAAGGAAAAATCCTGGAATTTGGATTTTGCAGCCATAGCTAAAATTTGGCGTGCCGGCTGTATTATTCGAGCGGTTTTTTTGCAGGATATCAGCCGGGCTTATAGCAGTGATGCAAAGTTACAAAATTTATTACTTGACCCCTACTTCAGTCATCAGATCACCAAGTTTCAACTCAGCTGGAGAAAGTCCATCGCCAGCGCAACTTTAATGGGTATCCCGCATCCGGCCATGTCCTCGGCCTTGGCTTACTACGATTCTTATCGATGTAAGATTTTGCCCGCCAATCTATTACAGGCGCAACGAGATTTTTTTGGTGCTCATACATTTGCAAGGACTGACTGCGATCCCGAAAAAAAATTCCATGTAGATTGGAGTGCCAACCCAAGAGTTATACATCAGGTATCCTGAAAAATTGCGGCTATTACGAGCTTGCAGTATTTCTCTTCTCTATCGGGCTCATGGCGATGGTTAGCAGCAGTAAAGTGGCTGCACTTACTGTTTAACTCAGTGGTCGAGCAGCTTGCAAAGGCTGCTGATTGCTAATTTAACGGGTGTTGTTTGCTTTGAATACCTCAACTAAAAATATTCTCGTCCCTGAGTAGAGAAATTTAGTTGCAAAGCTGTCCCTGATAGAGTTTAAGGCTCTGTTGATTGTGTTGTGAATGCTCAATAACTTGAGCGGGATTATTGATGGGAAATAGTCCAATATTTTTCTGGTAGGCTAACGCTTAAAACTATAGTCAATTTTATATGTTATTTGCAACATAGCGATAATAATAAAAAGAATAATACGGTATAGTTTATCTGGTTCACAATAATAAAAATGATTATCAGTAGGGGCTTTAGAATATGATTAAGGCTATTATACTTCTTACTTTAACTATATTTAGCCTGGGGATATACGCCTCTGGTTTACCCAAGGCTGAAGGAGAAGTTATATTAACAGTCAGTGGAAATATTACCCACACTAACAGTGAACAAACCGCAGAATTTGATTTGGCTATGTTGCAATCTATACCCCAGTCAACCATCAAAACCGAAACGCCCTGGACTGAGGGTATCAACGACTTTACTGGACCAAAAATTCAAGATTTGCTCAAATTACTCGCCGCAGAAGGCGAATTTATTGAAGCCACTGCTTTAAATGGCTATAAAGTTACTATTCCTATGCAGGATGTAAAACAGCATTCAGTCATTTTAGCGCTACAGCATAATGGTGAAGTCCTCAGCGTCAGGCGCCGAGGACCCAGTTGGGTTATTTACCCTTGGTCCGATATGCAGTTGTCGCGAAATCACAAATATTACACACGCTCCATCTGGCAGCTTAAAAGTTTGAATATCTTTTAGAGTAGATAAGATGTTTAAAAGAATTACATTAATTTATCTGACAGCTGCACTGATAATCCCTATTTTGAGTATCACATTGGTTACTGATTTAAGTAAAATCAGGAGCTTGCAAGATATTCAAAAGGCTGATGCTCAGTTGAGTTTGGTGTGGTTTTTGAACCAGGCTGATCGAGAGGCGAGAAATTTTCTTCAGCATGCCAGTTACTTATATATGGGCCAGAAAGAAGCCAGTAAGCAACAAGTGATGATTAAATTTGATATTTTTTGGAGCCGTTACGATGCCCAGCTCATGGGCAGAATTACCCGCAAACTGTCTTCTATTGATTCCGGTGTACAGTTCTTAGAGCAGACCCGTCATGTCCTGTCACAACTTGATCCTCTAGTTCAAAAATTGACCCCAGCTAATAGCGATACCTATAACTCTATCAACCTGTTGATGACTGAACATCTGCAAGACTTGTATGCACTTTCGATTAACGCAATTCACCATCGCAGCGCTATTCGGGCTGACCAACACTCAACCATAGATCAACTCTACTTTCATCTGCAAGTTACATTACTAAGTTTGTTTATTGGTGGTCTTGTACTCATCGCTTTATTTCTGAAAAAAGGTAGAGAGCTAACCAGTCAAAATTTAATTTTTGAGCGGCGCGTTAAAGCCAGAACCAAAGAGCTTTCCCAATCAAATCAGTCGTTGTTATTCGAAGCCGAAGTACGTAAAAAATCCGAGCAGCGCTCGCAGCAGCTGATTTCAGCATTTGATCAATCCAAAGAGCTGGTGTTTTTTCTGGATGCCAAAAATTGTTTTATATTTTTTAATGAAAGCTTTAAACAAATAAATTCTGCGGTGCTAGATAGTATTGCCTTGGGTGCTCCCTTTGAAATTTACTTAAAAGCGGTGATGGAAGAGTCGGACAACACTTTAACGAGCACAGAAAAACAACAATGGATTGAAAACTGGCTGTTAGGATTACGAAACTCCGATGATTCTCATGAGATTCAGCAGCTTACAGGCCAGCAGTTTATATTCAATATGAACAGATTAGAAGATGGTAGCGTCATTACTATCGGTTCGGATATTTCAACATTAAAACAGACACAGCAGGCTCTGGCGATGAGTGAGAGTCGCTTTCGTGACTTTGCATTAATAGGTGCTGACTGGTACTGGGAAATGGACGCTGAATTAAAATTTACTTTTGTGGCGGGCAGTGTCGAAAAAACGTCAGGTCTCCCTCCTGAGCACTACATTGGTAAAACCAGAGCTCAGGCATATACAGATGATTTCAGGCCTCATCCTGGCTCAGAGCAAAGTGAGCTAGAGCAGATGAGCAACCGAGAAGCTTTTAATGATTATCAGATAAAAACCCAGGGAGCGGGAGGTCGCCAGGTAACCGTCAGCCTCTCTGGAGAACCAAGGTACGATCAGCAAGGAGATTTTAGCGGCTATATTGGTGCGGGTCGCGATGTGACTGAACGCACCTTAGTTGAGGAGCTGGACAAACGTCTGATTGCAGCAATTAACAGTCTGAGTCTATTTGTAACAATTTTTGATGATCAAGATAAATTAATCTTTTTTAATCGACAATTTGGTGAAGCAATCAATAAAGATAACCCCAATATTGTTTTGGGCATGCGCTTTGAGGATATGTGGCTTGCATGCTGTGAATATTATGCCCAGGAATACGGTTTTGATACACAACATTGGTATGATAAAAGGTTAGCGATGCATCGTAATCCTGTGGATGATTTTGTCCTGCCTCTGGGAGAACATCGCTATTTAAAAATATTTGAACAGCTACTTGATGATGGCGGGGTGATAATTATCGCTACCGACATCTCTGAAAGTACTAAGGCCGGACAAGAAATACACAGATTGCGAAATTATCTGGCTAATATCATTGATTCAATGTCATCTATTTTGATTGGGGTAGACCAACAGTGTCGAATAACCCAATGGAACTTTGCCGCGCAACAGGAGACCTCCTTAAGCTTAGACAGCGCCTATCAACGCGACCTGGTGGAAGTCTTTCCCCGTTTGCAGGCTCAGTTGGCCAGCGTAGTAGCAGCCATCAATAACCGTCAGGAATCCAGTCATCTGAAAAGGCTTTACCTCAAGGCTGGAGAAGTGTGTTATGAAGATATCACTATCTATCCACTGATCACCAGCGGTGAATCGGGAGCGGTGATCAGGTTGGATAACGTCACTGAACAAGTACTGTTGTCAGAGATGATGATTCAGTCAGAGAAGATGCTTTCTGTGGGTGGCCTGGCTGCCGGAATGGCCCATGAAATAAATAATCCTCTAGCGGGTATGATGCAAACTGCAGATGTGATGCTCAATAGGTTAACTGCAGAAAATATTCCAGCCAATTTGCAAGCGGCAACAGAGGTTGGCATCAGTATGCAAGATGTTCAACAGTACATGCAAAACAGAGGTATTCTTCGAATGATCAGCAGTATTATAGAATCCGGAAATCGGGTCGCTGTGATCGTCGATAATATGTTAAATTTTTCGCGACAAAATGATGCGCAATCATCCCAGCAGAGTCTAGCCAAATTACTGGACAAAGCATTGGAGCTGTCTTCCACCGACTACAATTTGAAGAATAATTTTGATTTTAAAAGTATCAAAATACTAAAGCATTACCAGCCTGATATGCCCGACATCTTTTGCGAGCCGGGTAAAATACAGCAAGTCTTTTTAAACATACTTAGAAATGGTGCCCAGGCAATGCAGGAGGCAAATGTAAGCTCTCCAGCTTTTATCTTCCGCATCCGTTACGATGTACAATCCGACGAGGCAATAATTGACATTGAAGACAATGGGCCGGGTATGGAAGAGGGAGTTAAGCGCAGGATTTTTGAACCTTTCTTTACCACTAAGAAAGAGGGTACTGGTACCGGCTTAGGTTTAAGTGTCTCCTATTTCATAATTACTGAAAACCACGCTGGCCGGTTATTGGTAGATTCGGTAGAGGGCAATCATTGTAAGTTTACCATTTGTTTACCTAGGATGGGCAACCGAGAAAATATAGAGAAGAGGTTCGTATCCACTGTGCATTAACCCTGGTTTATCTGTGCACTATAACGCTTGATTTTAAGCATATATCAATTTATGTCTGTTAATAATTATGGAGGTTTAATTTTGTCGGAAAAAGATACAACTCAAACCATCTTAATTGTTGACGATGAAGATATTGTCAGACAAAGTTTCTGCGATCAGCTAGAAGATTTAGGCTATGAGGTTTTTGAGGCAAATAATGGTAAGAACGGCCTGTCCTTAGCGCTAGAAAAATCCCCCGATATTATACTGACCGATCTCAGGATGCCGCTAATGAGTGGCATTGAACTATTAGACAAATGTGTTGAGCTATTACCAGACACCCCGGTTATTGTGATATCCGGTGCCGGATTAATAGAGGATGTTGTACAGGCGTTGCATTTGGGGGCGTTTGATTATATTAACAAGCCGGTGAGAGATCCCAATTTATTAAAAGCTACCGTTTCCAGGGCATTGGAACAAGTTAGCCTGAAACGGCAAAATCAGAACTATCAATTACATTTAGAGCAATTAGTGCATCAGCGCACCCTTCAGTTGAGTGAAACTAACTCTCAGTTGGAGGAGCATAAGTATAGCTTGGAAAAGCTGGTAGATGAGCGCACTAATGAATTAGTGGTAGTGATAGACAACCTTAATAAAACTCAACAGCAATTAGTTGAAGCGGAAAAAATGGCCTCTCTGGGGCGTCTAGTCGCAGGTATCTCTCATGAATTAAATACTCCACTGGGTATTTGTTTGACTTTTATCTCTAGTCTTGAAGAAAAGCTGATTAGCTTTCATAGGGCGTTTGACAGTGGGGAGTTACGCAAAGAAGACTTTGTCAATTTTTTACAATCCGCAAAAGAGACAAGTAGTTTGGTGACCAGCCATTTGACCCAGGCATCTGAATTGGTACAAAATTTTAAAATGGTCTCAGTAGATGTCTCAAGTGATATGAAACGCGAATTTGATTTAGTTGAGTATATTTACAATGTGATGAATAGCCTCAAGGCGGAAAT
>MABF01000123.1 GCA_002163025.1 'Osedax' symbiont bacterium Rs2_46_30_T18 | reverse complement strand
AGGAAAGCGATCAATAAATTAGCGCGAGGAAAGTATCAGATAGAAATTTGACAGTTATTAAGCTATATATATCAGCCCTATTTACAGTCACATAAAGGCGCTAATCTGCAAAGGCCTAAATCATTCGATAATCGTTTATAAAAGGAATTCACATGAACGCCCGGTATCTACCCGCTTTAATATGCAGCGTGATTCTAAGCTCAACTCTGACAAGTACTCTAACTGCTGCAAAAACGACCAACATAGTTACAGATACGCAGGTCTCGCAGCTGACTAAAAACCCATGGATGAGAGAAAAGCTGCCCGCTAATACTCTGTTATATGCGAGAATCCCCTCCATCTGGAGCAGCATTTCCTACAAAGACGACAGTTTCAAATATGCATTGGGAAATAGCAGCTTTACGCAAACGATTAACAGCATCCAGGAAGCTAGCGGTCAGTGGGTCGCTGAAGCCGATGCCCAAATCAAACCATTTTTGGCGCTGCTGGCAGGACAACTCAATGGACCGATAGAGATTGCCGCAGTCGCCAATGGTCCTATGCCACAATTAATGATTACCGCAAGTCTGGACTACAGCGACACTGATCAGCTGCAGTCACTGATTGACAGTTTACTAAAAGCAAAACTGGTTAAATCCGAGATTGAGAAAATGCAGGGTGGAACCGGCTTATTAATGACCGACCTTGGGCCTACCCCCTATCGCTGGGATGGGAAAAATAAGCGCTTAAACATCTTAGTCGCTCTGGGCGGCGCAAATTTAAATGCCCTAGACAGCGCATTTAATGCATTAACAGAGAATACCAACAGCCCAATGCTGGCAAACGAGCAGCAGATGGATAGTAGCAAACAGGGACTGTACATTTGGTTTAACAACCAGGCCGCATTTCCACTGTACCAGGGCATGACACCAAAACCTATGTTGCAACAAATGCAGCTGTTTGGTGTTCCCGATATGAAATCTTTAGCATTGAGTTGGGGGGTTAGAGATAACAAAGGTCGAATCAAATTACAGCTAGAAGCTGCAAACAGCGGCTTGATTAGAAAGATGCTACCTGTGAACAACAACGATTTATCGATTTTAACCGCCGGCGAGCCGAACTTAGCAACATTACTAGCACTGCCCTCGGCAGAGCAATATAGCAGTATTGAACAAATGCTCATGCAAATGGCAGGCGACACTAGCAGTTATCAGCAGCTAAAGGTCGCAATAGTTGAAAAACTCGGCTTTAGCATTGAGGATATACTGGGCGCAATAGGACCAGAGCTAATAGCTGTATCCGACCAATCCGGTGAATATTTAGCGATGCGTATTCGAAACTCAGATAGCTTCACTGCAATACTAGATAAACTGTCGTTAATGCCGGGAGTTCAGAAACAACAGCACACAATCAATGATCAGATCACAACCTATCTGAAATTACCCAGTATATTTGATGATAAAAATACTGACCAGATGCAAGAGTTACCTTATTTCGTCACTGACATATTAACCAAAGTAAGTACTCACTTATATTGGCAAATTGAAGGCGAATATCTGATTATGGCTGACTTGCCGCAGGTACTGCTTGACCGACAAATGCTGCTTTCACAGCAGCCATTAGAACAGTGGCTGAGTAACACTCAACACCAAGATCTAAGACACAGTACACTGGCTATTTCCGGTTCTATTGATCATGCACCTAGACGCCTTTATTATACTTACCTTAATGCCATACAGGCGCTTGCGGATATCACCGGTGCCAAAATAGATCCATTTTCACTGCCTTCTGCACAACAACTATCTCTGTCCAAACAGGGAACCTTAGGCCTGCAGATAGATTCCAGTGAACAAACTATGGCCATAGAGTTTACTTTTGAGTCCACCCCTGCTGACATTTTGCTATCGGGTCAGGGAATGGCTAGCATGGCGGGAGTAGGCATACTGGCCGCCGTCGCCCTGCCAGCCTATCGGGACTATGTATTACGTGCTAAGACTACACAGGCTCTGTACGCGGCATCTGAATTAAAACAGCAAATTGCAGATTTCTATTTCAAAGAAGCCAGGTATCCAAACGGCCAGGAAATTGAGCAAATTGATTTAGCCGCATATTTTAGCGATGATTACTCCATAGAGCTGCAAGGGGACAGCGGCGTAATATTGGTGTTGTTTCCGGCAGCTGATATTACCCGAGTACAGACAATCCGGTTAACTCCCAACGCATCAGAGCAACAGATTAACTGGGATTGCAGCTCGGACCTACCTCTGTCTGCCCGTCCTCAGATGTGCCGCCGGGATTTGAATTAGCCTTTTTCTACTCATAAGTCATTCTGCTAGTCAGTTTGGCTCTCTGCCCTGGCATAACTGCAGGGCGGGGAAAGTACCGGCCTGATTGGCGATCAGGTCAAGTTTTAACAACTCATATCATTTTCAGTCTTTAAATATTTATAACTAAAGTCATAGTCTACGAATAGCAGAGACCTTTGCTGTATAGCCCGTTATACCGCCAGGGTGCGTAAGACTCAGTTATTGCCTAATAATTCCCTCGCCCATCAGCCTTACTGGCAATAATAAACTCCTGTATTACGCCAAAAAAATATAACTTTGGTCGTACAGATATACTGTTACAAATCCAATATGCTATTTTTGATCAAAAATTCATCAACTCATTGTTTAAAGGATTAACAAGATGAAATTAAAGCATAAAATACTTATTGCCTTGATGGCCACCAGCTTAGTTCCGTTACTATTTTTAGGCTTCAGCGCTTTATATACCGCCAGCAACTCACTGGAGAAAGCGGCCTATGATAAATTGAACGCGGTACGAGAAATTAAGAAGAGCCAGATTGAACAATA
>MABF01000060.1 GCA_002163025.1 'Osedax' symbiont bacterium Rs2_46_30_T18 | reverse complement strand
TGCTCTACCAGCTTAGCTATGCATGAGCTGCGCACATCATTTCTAGTTGAGGAATATAATACAGGGGAGAGAGTAATAAATGGTGCCGACACCAAGAGTCGAACTCGGGACCTACTGATTACAAGTCAGTTGCTCTACCAACTGAGCTATGTCGGCGACACATTTATTATCTGTGTTCTCTTGAGAGAACCTAAAGTTTAAGATGGTGCCGACACCAAGAGTCGAACTCGGGACCTACTGATTACAAGTCAGTTGCTCTACCAACTGAGCTATGTCGGCATCTTAAACTTTAATCTCGACTAAAAAACAAACAAAAATAGTTTTCTTTGCCGCTAATCGAGGGCGCAAATAATAATAGTGAAACCTTATGGTTGCAAGCAATAAATACACTTTTTTCGCTTATAGCACTCAATAGCTTGGAGTTTAGCCCCATCGTCAGTTGTTAAACTGATTGTTGCTTAGATCAGAGCTGCGCTAATCAGGTTTTGGGTGTAGCTATGACAGGGCGAATCAAAAATCTGCTGGCATGTTCCCGTCTCTACCACTTCACCGCGATGCATTACTATTACCTTGTGGCTCAACGCTCTGATGACATTTAAATCATGGCTGATAAAGATGTAACTCAATGAATGTTTTATCTGCAATTTGCGTAGCAGTTCAATAATTTGAATCTGGATAGTACGGTCCAGACTGGAGGTGGGTTCATCCAATATAATAAATTGCGGTTTCAAGATCAGAGCTCTGGCAATTGCAATGCGCTGACGCTGACCCCCGGAAAATTCATTCGGGTAGCGGTTGGCCCAGCTGGGGTCTATTTCAACTTCAGACATCACTTCCAGAATACGTTGCTGACGTTGTTCGAGGCTGCCCTGCTGATGGATGTCTAATCCCTCGCCAATGATTTCCCCGACTGACATCCTGGGGCTAAGACTTCCATAGGGGTCTTGAAAGACAACTTGCATAGACTTGCGCTGCTCGCGCATCTGCTGGTGGCCAATCCCCTGGATATCAGTGCCGAGAAAAACGATCTTACCGGTGCTTTGCTGTAGCTGCAGTATCGCTTTAGCCAAGGTGGACTTTCCAGAGCCACTCTCACCAACTACGCCAATAGTTTCACCGCGGTGCAGCACTAAATCTATACCGTCCACTGCTTTAAAATGGGCTACTGTGCGCTGTAGTATGCCCTTGCGGATCGGGAACCAAACTTTTAGTTGTTCTGTGGTTAATATCACCTGGTCAGAGACTGTGTCTGTGGCGCTGCCGTTGTGCTCTGCCGCCAATAATTTCTGGGTGTAGGGGTGTTTTGGCTGTTGGAAAATTTGTTTTACCGCTGCACATTCGACAATGCGGCCATCCTCCATCACGGAGACGGTATCGGCGATGTGTTTGACTACGGCTAAATCGTGAGTGATAAACAGAACCCCCATGCCGGTCTCGCGCTGTAATTGCACAATAAGCTCCAGTATCTGCGCTTGAATAGTGACATCTAAGGCGGTGGTGGGCTCATCGGCAATCAATAAGTCGGGCTCGTTGATCAGTGCCATGGCAATCATCACCCGCTGTCTTTCACCACCGGATAGTTGATGGGGCAGGGCTTTGAGTTTATGCTCAGGATCTCTGATACCGACCTTTATCAGCCATTGTAGTGCCTTTTCAGCCGCATAAGTCTTAGTGCAGAGCTGGTGCAGTAATACTATCTCACTGAGTTGTTTTTCGATATTGTGCAGCGGATTCAACGAGGTCATAGGCTCCTGGAAAATAACACTGATGTTATCACCGCGTATTGCCCGTAACCGGCTGTCACTGGCAGTCACCAAATTCTCACCGCGCCAGTTGATTTCACCACTGAGTATTTTTAGCGGTGGGCTGTCCAGCAACTGCACTATACTCATGGCGGTGACAGATTTACCGGAACCACTCTCGCCCACTAAGGCGTGTATCTCGCCGCGATTAATCTGCAGGGCAAAATCGTAAACCACTTGCTTGAACTGATCACCCATCTGAAAGCCCAAGTTGAGCTTGCTGATTTCTAATAACTGCATCAGTAACTGCTCCTTGGATCAAAGGCATCGCGTACCGCTTCACCGATAAAGACCAACAGCGATAACATCACCCCAAGTACCAAAAATGATGACAGTCCCAGCCAGGGAGCTTGTAAATTCGCCTTGCCTTGAGCCAGTAATTCGCCGAGAGATGCAGAGCCAGGAGGAAGGCCAAAGCCTAAAAAATCCAGCGAGGTTAAGATAGTCACAGAACCGGATAAGGTAAAGGGCATAAATGTCATTGTCGCTACCATAGCGTTTGGTAATATGTGTTTGTACATTAAGCGCGAATCGCTCATCCCTAAAGCACGTGCTGCTTGCACATATTCGAAGTTACGACCGCGCAGGAATTCGGCGCGCACCACGCCGACAAACCCGATCCATGAGAACAACAACACAAACACTAGCAGCCACCAAATATTGGGGGTAATAATGCTCATCATGATGATTAAGACAAACAGTGATGGCATGCTGCCCCATATTTCAATTAGTCGCTGAAATACCAGGTCTATCCGCCCTCCATAAAATCCCTGTACAGCGCCTGCGGCTACACCAATTATGGCCGAGATTATAGTCACCGCAAAACCAAATAATACCGACACTCTAAAACCGTAGAGAATCCCGGCAACAACATCGCGGGCCTTGTCGTCGGTTCCCAGCCAATTGTCACTGGTCGGTGGACTGGGGGCAGGGGAGGGTAAATCGTAGATAATAGTGTCAAAGCTGTAGCGAATTAAAGGCCACAGCATCCAGCCCTGCTGCGCATCAATCAGCTCTTGTAGATAGGGATCAGTGTAATCTGC
>MABF01000258.1 GCA_002163025.1 'Osedax' symbiont bacterium Rs2_46_30_T18 | reverse complement strand
TGAAACCTATTGCAGTTATTACCGGCGGTTCTAAAGGGATCGGCCTAGCTATTGTTAAACTATTCATCGCAGAAAACTATAAAGTCTACAACTTAGATATCTGCAGCTCAGAACTGGGTGAGTATATACACTGCGACATGAGCGAGTTTGCCCAAGTACAAACAGCCATAGAAAAAGTTGTAACTATTGAAAAGCGACTTGATGTACTCGTTTGTAACGCGGGCATACATATGTCGGCCAACATTGAAAACACTTCGCTGGAAGATTTTGAGCGATTGTTTGCTATCAATGTTAAGGGTGCTTATGCGGCTATCCAGGCGAGTTTACACACAATGAAAACACAGCAAAAAGGCGCCATTGTGATAGTCTGCTCCGACCAGGCACTGGTTGGAAAAAGTAACTCTTTTGCCTATAACTTATCAAAACACGCCCTGGCGTCGATGGCCAAGACAACGGCATTAGATTACGCCGGCGACAACATCAGGGCGAATGCGGTCTGCCCCGGCACAATAGAGACTCCCTTGTACCACAGTGCCATCGATAAATACTGCGCTAGCTCGGGAGCAGACAAATCACAAGTACACGCCGCGGAAGCCGCTTTACAGCCTTTAGGGCGCTTAGGTCAACCCGAAGAAGTTGCACAGTTAGTACTTTTTCTCGCCTCAGATAAAGCCAGCTTCATTACCGGTAGTTTGCAGGTGATTGACGGTGGTTACACTGCTGGCTAATGCTTAATCAGCATTGATACCCTATTAAAGAGTTTGGACAACACATTGGAAATCATTGACCCTCATATACATTTGTTTGCCAGAGAACTAGGACAGTACCACTGGTTGTATCCACAGAATCCGCCCTTCTGGCCCGACAAAGCTATTATCGACAACGACTTTAACACTGAGGATTTAGTGCTGTGTGAGCCGTTACGACATGGCGGGTTTGTTCACATAGAAGCAGGCTTTGACAACGATCAGCCCTGGCGAGAAATAGCCTGGCTGGAGGCAACCCAAAAGGTTAACTTCAGGAGCGTCGCCAGTGTCGATTTGAGATTGTGCAGTGCCGACTTCAGCACCTTGATCAAGCGACTCGTTTCACACTCGTCACTGGTAGGAGTCAGACATATTCTCGATCAGGATGCATACACTGTGCTATCCAATCGACAAGTTCAGTCCAATTTGCAACAGATCGCCGATCATGGTCTGGTCTTCGAATGCCAATTCGATGCCACTGACAGCCCAGCAATTGAACAACTCGTGGCTGTTTTACAAGAACTGCCACAGTTAGTACTGGTCATTAATCATGCCGCCTTCCCGGCATTACACCAGTCAAACTTTCGCACTTGGCAGGCGAATATCGCTAAATTAGCCGCCTTTAGTAACCTGTCAATTAAAGCTTCGGGCTGGGAAATGGTCGATAGAGAATATCAATCAGCAGATATTCAGCAGATAATCGATATATTGTTACAGTGCTTTAGCGTCAATAATATTATGTTAGCCAGTAATTTCCCGCTGTGTTTGTTCAGTAACAGTTATGCCAAGTTATGGCAGAGCTACAGCGAATTACAACTCTCTAGAGCGCAAAAAAATGCTCTGATGCACGACAACGCCAAACGTATCTACCATGTTTAGTTTTATTCTTTTTATAAAATATATGCAGCTAAATTGTGTTTTGGCTGCCAAATACTGTTAATTTAGCGACGCTATTTTTCCCCTAATACAACTAGAGGCCTATCCTTTGAGCAATGACAAACCTTCGAATGAGACTATTGTAGCCGGCGGACTTGGCTTTATGGACGAGCAACATCTAGGGGTCATTCCCGGTATCTTTCCCAGTACCACTTATGAGCGCAGTGCTGATAATAGCTATGCCAACGGAAAAATTTATACCCGCGATCACAATCCTAACTACGAGCAGCCAGAGCAGGTATTAGCCGCTCTTGAAAAAGGCCAGAGCGCGATGCTTTTTTCCTCTGGAATGTCCGCAGCCACTTGTGTTTTTATGGCGCTGAAACCCGGAGACCATGCAGTAGTACCAAAAGTCATTTACTGGTCCTTTCGCAACTGGCTATTAAACTTTGCCAGCGACTGGGGTATAGAAACCACTTTTGTCGACAACGGTGATTTAGAAGCTTTAAAAGCAGCGGTAAGGCCAGGGCAAACTAAGCTACTCTGGATAGAGACACCCGCTAACCCTACCTGGCAGATCGAGGACATCGCTGCATGGGCAGGAGTAGCCCACAGTATTGGTGCCCGGTTAGCGGTAGATAACACCATAGCCACCCCGATACTCTGCAACCCACTGGAGTTCGGCGCCGACATAGTGATGCACTCGGCGACCAAATATCTGAACGGCCATTCAGACGTTCTGGCAGGCGCACTGATCTGCAAAACAGCCGATCAACACTGGGATAAAATGCGTAGCATTCGCGCCTCGGGCGGCGCTGTACTAGGTCCTTTCGAAGCGTGGCTACTGATGCGCGGGATGCGCACACTGGCAGTGCGAGTCAAGCAGGCGTCGCACAATGCCTTGGCCTTTGCGCAAGCGATACAGCAGCTCCCACAAGTACAAGAAGTCCTCTATCCGGGTCTGGCAAGTTTCACAGGCCATGAGCTGGCAGCAAAGCAAATGTCTGGCGGCTTTGGCGGTATGCTCAGCATCAGAGTCAAAGGTGGGGCAGCGGCAGCCATTAAAGTAGCGGCCAATTTGCAGTTGATCAAACGGGCGACTTCTCTTGGAGGAGTAGAGAGTCTGGTAGAACATCGTGCCAGTGTTGAAGGGCCAGACACTCCCTGCCCCGAAGATCTACTGCGCATTTCGATCGGTATTGAACATGTCGATGATTTAATCGCTGATATGCAAA
>MABF01000171.1 GCA_002163025.1 'Osedax' symbiont bacterium Rs2_46_30_T18 | reverse complement strand
ATTGAGCAGTGACAAGTTTCAGTAAAATCGTCAGTTTGCGTATGATTTATATAGGTCAAAGGTTACAATAGCGCCTTTATTTTAATTGTCAGATAAGTTTTATGATTGAGCAACAACAGTGCCTGGAAAGTTTAGAGAGTATCCGCGATTATATTCGCTTGTGTTATTCGCAAATGATGCAGCAAAAAATATATTTTGGGCATGGCCATGTCTCAGCCGTTGATGAAGCTAAGCAATTAGTTTTAGCCGCGTTGTACTTGCCTTGGGATGCAGACGATTTAGTGTTAGACGCTAAATTGTTAGTGGTGGAAAAACAGCGAATATTAGCGTTTATGCATAGACGTATTATGCAGCGAGAGCCACTGCCCTATATTATCAACGAAGCTTGGTTTATGCAGATGCCATTTTTCGTCGATAGCAGAGTGTTAGTACCACGCTCTCCTATCGCGCAATTAATAGAGACTCAGTTTTCACCGTTTTTGCGCACTGGAGCGGTCAATAGAATTTTGGATATGTGCACCGGTTCCGGGTGTATTGGTATCGCCTGTGCTTACGCCTTTGAAGAGGCGGTAGTAGATTTGGCCGATATATCGGTAGATGCCCTAGCCGTTGCCAGTATCAATATTGAGCGCCATCAAATGAGTGAGCAAGTTTCGATTATTGAAAGTGATTTGTTTGCCAATATTGATCAAAAATACGATTTAATCGTCAGTAATCCACCTTATGTCGATAAGAAAGACCTGGCAGAAATGCCCCAAGAGTTTCATCACGAGCCCCAGATAGCTCTGGGGAGCGGCGATGACGGTTTGTTCTTGTGTAAGATGATGTTAGCTCAGGCGTGCGACTATCTGACCGACGAGGGGCTGCTGGTTGTTGAAGTGGGTAATAGTGAAGTCCACTTAATGCAGCAGTTTCCACAAGTGCCTTTTATCTGGGTTGATTTGGCTGAGGGCGGAAACGGGGTGTTTGTGATAAGCGCCGCTGAGTTAAAGCCGTACGCATCACTGTTTTAGACGAATTTTTTGCAGCCCTATGCAGAGGCTGTGTAGATAACATTTGTAACAAGGATAATAATTAGACATGTCCGGTAATAGTTTTGGTAAGTTGTTTACAGTCAGTTCATTCGGTGAAAGCCACGGACCGGCGCTAGGCTGTATTATAGACGGTTGTCCTCCAGGCATTGAGTTGTCAGTTGCCGATCTGCAGGTTGATCTGGACAGACGTAAGCCTGGTACTTCCAGGCACACCACCCAGCGTCGTGAAGCTGATGAAGTTGAGATACTCTCAGGTGTTTTTGAAGGAAAAACCACAGGTACCTCCATTGGTTTGCTGATCCGAAATACCGATCAACGCTCTAAAGACTACGGCAATATCAAAGACACTTTTCGCCCGGCGCATGCTGATTATGTGTACTCTCACAAATACGGATTCCGCGATTATCGCGGTGGCGGACGTGCATCTGCCCGTGAAACAGCGATGCGCGTCGCAGCCGGTGCAGTGGCTAAGAAGTTTTTGGCCAGTAAAGGCGTCAGTGTTAAAGGTTATTTGTCGCAGCTTGGTCCGCTGAAAATCAATTACGACAACTTTGACTGGGATTGTATCGAAAGTAACCCATTTTTCTGCCCCGATGCCAGTTTAGTCGAGCCGTTGGAAAAGTACATGGATGCACTGCGCAAAGAGGGGAACTCTATTGGGGCGAAAATTTCAGTGCGTGCGATGGGTGTACCTGTGGGCTTAGGTGAACCTATCTTTGATCGTATCGACGCCGAGATAGCCCATGCGCTTATGAGTATTAATGCGGTTAAAGGTGTTGAGATCGGTGACGGTTTCGCCTGCATTGAACAAAAAGGCACTGAGCATCGCGATGAGATCACCGCCGAAGGTTTCCAATCTAATCATGCCGGTGGCATCTTAGGGGGTATAACCACAGGTCAGGATCTAATCGCTCATATGGCGCTCAAGCCTACTTCTAGTTTGCGTTTGCCGGGCCGCTCGGTAGATGCCAATGGCAGCGAAGTTGAAGTGGTCACTAAAGGACGCCACGATCCCTGCGTCGGTATCAGAGCCACGCCAATTGCCGAGGCAATGGTGGCGATAGTGCTAACCGATCATCTACTGCGACACCGCGGGCAGAATGCCGATGTCGACAGTGGCTTTACTATTCCCACCTAGCTTTTGCTAATACTGGAATGACCATTTCCTCTGCTGTTCTCTCTGGCAGAGGCGCTCTTTACATCGCCAGAATCAATCGGCTGTGGTTAATATCTCTGCTACTCGTTGCTGTAATGCCGGAACGACCTCGCTCTCAAACCAAGGGTTGTGCCTCAGCCAGATGTTGTTTCTCGGGCTTGGATGCGCAAGCGGCAATATAGTCGGCCAGCCACTGCGCCAGTCCTTGACCGTATCTGTTACGCTGCGATTTGGTCCGGACAGATGATACGCCTGGGCGTACTGACCTAGCACAACGGTGAGCTGTACTTTTTGCAGTTGCTGCATTAACTTGGCACGCCATTTTTCAGCACATTCAGCGCGCGGTGGCAGGTCGCCTGATTTTCCTGATCCCGGATAACAAAACCCCATGGGTAGTATCGCAATTTGTTGCGGATCATGGAATGTTTCTGCATTTACGCCTAACCACTCTCGCAACCTAATACCGCTAAGGTCATCAAAAGCGACCCCAGAGGCATGCACTTTGCGTCCAGGTGCTTGGCCGGCTATCAGTATTTTAGCCTGCGGGTGTAGTTGCAGCACCGGTCTTGCTCCCAATGGCAGCTCTGGCTCACAGACAGTGCAACTTTGGACTTCATTCAACAATGTAATGTAAG
>MABF01000050.1 GCA_002163025.1 'Osedax' symbiont bacterium Rs2_46_30_T18 | reverse complement strand
ATTTGCTCTGCACGATGCACTAAGTTTTCTTCCTCTATCACATCTAGCACGGCGAGTGCAGCTGCGCAGGCCACCGGAGAACCGCCATATGTTCCACCTAAACCGCCGGGAAGTGGCGCATCCATGACCGCTGTTTTACCTACCACCGCAGCCAGTGGAAAACCGCCGGCTATGCCTTTAGCCATCGTTATCAAATCGGGCTCTACCCCGGCGTGTTCAAAACTAAACATCTTACCGGTTCGGCCAAAACCGGTTTGAATTTCATCGGCGATCAGAACAATGCCCTGTTCATCACAAATGTTCCGCAAAGCTTGTAAAAATTCAGCAGGCGCGGCATAAAAACCACCTTCTCCCTGAACAGGTTCGACGATGATAGCCGCCACATCAGTGGCTGCGATATCGACTTTAAACAAGTTTTCCAATGCCTTTAACGACTGTTTGACACTGACATCATGCAGGGCAATGGGGAAGGGAATATGATAGATATCTGCCGGGAACGGGCCAAATAGATGTTTGTAGGGAGTTATCTTTCCCGTGAGTGCCATCGTTAAGTTCGTACGCCCGTGGAAACCACCGTTAAAAGCAACCACTGCTCGACGCCCAGTATGGGCCCGGGCAATTTTAACGCAATTTTCTACAGCTTCTGCACCTGTCGACACGAAAATTGCCTTCTTGTCACTGTCCCCGGGTGCCACTGCTATTAATTTTTCAGCCAACTCCACGGCAACTTCATAGGGGTTGACCATCACGCAGGTGTGACTAAATTTATCCAGTTGCGCCTTTGCTGCCGCCACCACTTTGGGATGGCTGTGTCCAGTGTTACAGACTGCGATGCCAGCGCCAAAGTCTATAAAACGCTGTCCTTCGACGTCCCAGAGTTCTGATCCTTCACCGCGCTCAATATACACGGGATATAAATTGCCCTGACCGCGGGCGATGACTTTGCTTTTGCGTTGCTGTAACTGATCGTTATTCATCATGCTGTGTCCTAATTTATCGTTTCGTCTGCCGCTTTATCGATGTTTAATCTACATTACCCATGCAGATATACTTTATTTCCAGATAGTCATCGACGCCGTACTTTGATCCTTCCCTGCCCTGTCCCGACTCTTTGAAACCGCCAAAGGGAACTACTTCGGCACTGATAGCGGTCTCATTAACCCCAACCATGCCGTATTCAAGGGCTTCAGACACCTTCCAGCAACGGCGCATATTTTCTGTATAAAAGTAGGCAGCTAAACCAAAAGGTGTGTCATTTGCGATCTCTACTGCCTGCTGCTCAGTATCAAAGCTATAAATAGCCGCCACCGGGCCAAAGATTTCCTCCTGGAAAATCGACATATCTGAATTTAAGTTACCCAGTATCGTCGCCGGATAGAAGTGTCCGGGGCCATCACTTAACTGCCCCCCGCAGACGACCGTAGCGCCTTGTTCGATCGCTTTCTTCACTTTGGCATGCACATTTTCAACCGCTTTTGCTGTAATCAATGGCCCGTGACTACTGCTTTTATCGGTGTATGCACCGAAATCGAATTCCGCCACTGCAGCACTAAGGCGCTCAATGAATTCTTGATAAATACCTTTTTGCACGAGTATGCGATTGGCACTAATACAAGTTTGACCGCTATTACGAAACTTGGCATTAATCACACCTGGCATCACCAAATCCAGGTCTGCATCATCGAAAACAATTATTGGGGCATTGCCACCCAATTCCATCGAAGTACGCTTAACAGTACTGGCACACTGCGCCATTAGTAGCTTTCCTACAGGAGTGGAACCGGTAAAGGTGAGTTTTTTAACCAGAGCATGAGTCGTCAACACAGCGCCTACCGCTACGGCATCCTCACTGGTTACTATATTGAGCAGTCCAGCTGGTAATCCTGCGCGCTCACCTAGCTCAGCCAAGGCCAGAGCTGACAGCGGTGTTTCTGCAGCGGGTTTGAGTACGACTGCGCAACCTACAGACAGAGCGGGCCCCACTTTTCGACTGATCATTGCACTGGGAAAATTCCATGGAGTGATAGCGGCAACCACCCCAATTGGCTGTTTGATTGCTATCCCCCGTCTATCTGACTGTGCCAATGGAATGACATCACCGTAGACGCGTTTTCCCTCTTCGGCGAACCATTTAATAAAAGAAGCGCTATAGCTTATTTCGCCCCGAGATTCCGCCAGTGTTTTTCCCTGCTCGGCACTCATTATAATGGCAAGATCTTCAGTATTGAGCAAAATCAATTGGTACCAAGATTCCAAAATGTCAGCCCGTGATTTGGCTGTTTGCAGTCGCCACTTGCGCATCGCCTGATCGGCAATCTCTATCGCTGTGACTGTCTGCGATGCACCTAGATTAGCCACTTGGGCAATAACGTTACCAGTGGCGGGATCCATCACCGCAAAAGTATCTCCGTTATCCGCATTCTTCCATTGCCCATTGATATAGGCTTGTTGTCTAAATAAATTGGGATCGCTAAGCTGATCCGCCAGTTGTACTGTCATAATTGCTCCACCAGTTACATACCAATATTGTGTTTTTTGTGATGTTAAGAATTAAGGCATTTATAACGGAATTTTAGTATTGTTTATATAATGCTTTTAAGGATATTATATTTACTTATGCAATTATATTGAGACTGACATGGGATTTAAGAAAGCGGCATTAAGCGGCCAATTGGCGGATATTGATATTAAACTGTTACGCATATTTAAAGCAGTGGTAGATGCCAGAGGCGTTACTGCAGCCGAAACACAATTAAACCTTGCCAACTCAACCATTTCCAATTATTTATCCGACTTAGAAAAGCGTTTAAATATGCGTTTGTGCGAGCGCGGTCGCAAGGGCTTTATTATCACCCAGCAAGGGCAGTTAGTGTACGACGCTACACTAGAGCTACTTACGGCTCTGCAAAAATTTAGATATAAGATAAACGACTCGCACCAAGTGTTGCTTGGTGACTTGCATTTGATATGTGCTGAGCACACCATGGGCTACGGTAATTACTGTATTGTGAATGCCATCGATGAATTTCAGCAGCTAGCTCCGCAAGTGAATATACATATTAGTGTCATGGAGTCGAACAGCATTGTTAGTGCTATCCTCGAC
>MABF01000315.1 GCA_002163025.1 'Osedax' symbiont bacterium Rs2_46_30_T18 | reverse complement strand
TCAACTACTTTCAACCTAAGAAAAACCTAAGCATGTTCTTGTAAATGGCTGATCAGCTGATCGATATCAATGTGGAACCCGTCATACACAACCATCCCATTTGGATCAATTATCGTCACCCAGGGGGTACCGCCTGTGCGGTAAGATACCATTGTCTTGGGAAAACGTCCGGGCGCATTATGCGGCAAGTTGGAATCGCCAGGGTCGTGCCCAAAAGGTAAGCTCAGATCATAGCGTAGTTGGTTTTTACGCAGCGCCTCGGCGTTATTAACCGAGTGCCCTTCGAAAGTGGTTTGGATCACAGCCGCAACTATCTTGCTATCATCCGGGAACGCAGCTTTGAGTTTTTGTAGGTTGGGAAATCCAACCGAGTGACAAGCCGGGCACCAGTCCTGAAAACATTTGAGATAAATCCACTTACCCCTATGTTCGGCAACGGAGAAAGGGCTGGTGGTTTCACCATTACCATCGATCCAATAGGGTACGCTTAGCGGCGGCGCCATTTTCCCAACAATCCCTCGTTTTGACTCCGCTTGGGTCACCCCCGCAAGGCCAAAGGCACCTAGACCAACTGCCCCCACTGCAGCCGACTTGATAAGCTGGCGTCGAGTAAGGGATTGTTTATAAGGTAGAACTTTTTTGCTCTCTTCCAGATCGGCCATAAATAATCTCTGCAATTTAATGAGTAACCGATAGACTCATTTACCGCGCTAAAGTTCAGCAAGGCTCCTCTATAGAGTGAGCTCGATTCATTTTCTATAGATCCTTTAAAGATAAGGGCAGTATACATAATGCTATTTACCAGGGTGGATTTTATTAAATCACATAGCTTTTCTGGTATTAACAACACAAAAAACATCTCTTAAGAAAACTTTAAGTATTGCAGCGAATACTACATGTACTGCATCACCACACTTACTGCGCGGGTATACAAAGTGTATCGGCTTGTCTGAAGAAGGTTATGCATTCTCATTTAGAGCTGATTGGCAAAAACTTAATAGAGGTGCGCTATGAACTGGAAGAAAACTAACCGAAAAATCCATTATTGGGGATCGATCATCATTATTATTCCCGTATTAATTGTGATCGGTACTGGTCTGTTACTACAAATTAAAAAACAGCTGACTTGGGTACAACCTGCCACTGTAAAAACCAGTGTCAGAGAATTACCGCTCAATTTTTCTCAGATTCTCACTGTCGCTAAATCGGTTGAGCAGGCTGAGATTCATTCATGGAAAGATGTTGATAGACTGGATGTGAGGCCGGGTAAAGGCGTCACTAAAATTAGAGCAAAAAACCGTTGGGAAATTCAAATACACAATGCAACGGCAGAAATTTTAGCGATAAATTACCGACGTTCAGATCTTATAGAGTCTATACATGATGGCTCGTGGTTCCACGATGATGCTAAGCTCTGGTTATTCTTGCCCGCGGCGATCATTTTATTGATACTTTCGCTAACAGGATTGTATATGTTCTGCATTACACTGCCGGCAAAATTGAGAAATAGAAAGCGTAATGCGGCGGCCTTTAATCAAAAATCTATGCAGTGAATTAATGTTTTAGGATATTATAAATATATCTAGTGTATTCTAATTTCAACTTTTTATAGCGAGGGAGCAGGGGATGAAAATATTATTGATTGAAGATGACCTATCCCTTGCGCAGGGGGTTGAAAGTAGTTTAAGGCGTCGCGGCTATCAAATAGAATCATTCCTAAGGGGCGATCATGGTCTTCTTGCCATTCGTGATTTGTCTGCCGATGTCATCATACTCGATTTAAATTTGCCAGTACTGGACGGGTTGGAGGTATTAAGTCAAGCCCGCGCTAAAGGCGTGACTACTCCCGTATTAATTACAACGGCCAGAGATACTATTGCACAGCGTATTAAAGGGCTTGATTTAGGCGCTGACGATTATCTAGTAAAACCTTTTGATATGGATGAACTAGATGCCAGAATTAGGGCGCTGTATCGGCGTGCTCACGGGCGCAGTAATGACGAGCTAAAATATAACGATATACAAGTACTCACTAGTGCAAGGCAGGTCTATTTAAAAGGTGAGTTCATTGAGCTGAGCCGTCGAGAATACGATTTATTATTACTTTTGTTAGACAACAAGGCTCAAGTGCTTACTAGGCGTCAATTAGAAGAGAGCCTCTACGAAGACGAACCGGAAAGTAACGCATTAGAAGTGCATGTGCATAATTTGCGTAAAAAGTTAGGTAAACAGCTAATCACCACCGTGCGAGGGGTTGGCTATTTTGTGGCGGCATAAGCTTTATTCTATTCAGTCATTTATTTTAATGAGCAGTATTCTCGTCATGTTGCTGATTAGTGCGGGTATGCTCTGGTTTAGTAGTCAAAAATTGAGCCATGAAGCTCAGGAAGTATTTGATACGGCCCTTGTGCAAACGACTTTAGTCGTACAGTCTCTACTGCCAGATGACTTAGAGGAAGAGGAGTACGAAGAAGCGGAGTCGATACTTTTTGAAATTCAAGAGCAATACTCCGAACAAATATTAGGACAAAAAGAGCGCCAAAATGACCGGAACCGTTTTTATAAAAATGACATAGTGATAGTCATTCAAAGTGAGTCAGGCCTAGCATTAGTGGCAAGTCACCCCAAAAGTACTGAGCTATCGCACAATAAAGAAGGCTTTAGTGAACAAGTTATCGATGGCGCTAGCTGGAAGTCCTTTAGTGTTTTTGATAAAAAGCGCAAGCTCTGGATTAGCAGTTCTCACCTTAAAGAAACCCGTACAGAGATCATCAGAGAAGTCGCAGAAAGTGTTTTTCCGGTGCTCTCAATCGGTACCCTCCTTTTATGTTTAGCCCTTTACTATATTGTTAGCAAAGGGCTTTCACCACTGCAAAAAATAAGTCGTGACCTACAGAGCC
>MABF01000057.1 GCA_002163025.1 'Osedax' symbiont bacterium Rs2_46_30_T18 | reverse complement strand
TAGTTAACAGTTTATTTCGATTGAGCAGGTACTCAAGCTTCTCAGCCATCGTATTAAACAATTTGGCGGTATCATTGAGGTTACTGGCGAAAACCATTTTTACCCTGGCGCTCAGATCATTAGCGGCGAAATGGGCGCTGGCTAAGCGCAGTCCTCTGGAGGAGAGCCAGGTGGGTATAATCCATAACATTAGCGGCACGGTTAAAAACAACACTATTAGCACGTATGTCAGCGTGTAAACTTGATTGTGCACAGAGATAATAGTCGGCATGATTGGCCCCAGAACTATCACTTGTTCACTATTAGGCACTTTGGAGTATAGATAATTAGCCGGTAACTCATGAGCTATCGACTGCTCATTTTCAACAACCACTAACTGCTGGCTCTGTAACAGCGCTTTCTGCTCAGATGTTAACTTTAAGCTTTGTATAGGCTGTAAAGCGACAGGCACACCTTCTGCACTGGAGATAGTGGCAACTAACTCTGGCCACTGCTGAGCTGGAGTATTTAGCAGCAGCTCCTTGAGGATATCAATACTCCCTTCGATCATAGCCCCATATTGGGTATCAATGTGCTTTGCGGCTATTTCCATGTTTTCAATCACTAACACAGTAAACGAGTCGTCTAGCAACTTGTACATAGCAAATTGTTGATGGTCAAACAGTGTCTCTCCTTGAGATAAACTCGCTAGCTGTTGCTCATTCAGGTCAAGTGATTGCAGCGATTTTAGTGCCAGCAAGTAACCAAAATCAGTTTGTAGATCCTCTAGCAATCGGGCCCTGTCACTGATTAATACAGCATTTACCTCATCCGCCAACAGTGCAATGGTGCCTGCCCCACGGTGCTGCTCGATTTTTTGCATGTAGGGATACCACAAGCCAAAGTTATTCTGCAAGATTGAGAACTGATTCAGTAATCCCACCAGCAGAGCAACCAGAAAAAGCTGCAAAAAAAACCAACGAGTCATGTTTTTTCCCCCAAGTGTCGACTTTCCTTTTGCTGGGAGCGAGGTAAACTCAGTGCTAACAGGATTTTCCCACGTTGCTCTGTCACAGAGACAGTACAGCAGTGCTGCTGTAATATCCTGACGCAGGTAAACAAAGGTAAGTTATGCTCGACACTGACAGTGTTAATTTCCACAGCCGCTGCAGGTTTGACTGATGTTGGTTTTGACTGCAGCCCTGCGAGCAAATTGACTATAGCGTTTAATCGACTAAGCTGTTGCTCTTTAGTATTACTTTCAGAAGCTGAAAAGCCCATAGTTATCATCAGCTTGTTATTTTCAGCTGTTAACTTTAACTGCAGCTCCTGGCAATTTTGCAGCTCAAATGACAGCAACAGCTGAACCAGAGCGAAGCGGAGCAACTGACTATCGAGTCGACAATAGAGCGGATTATTGGATAAACGTATCTGCAACTGTGGACAGACCTCAAGCAGTTGAGCGCTCTGTTCATCCAGCCATAGTCGACAGTCAATCAGCGGTAATGCCTGCTTTTCATGACGCTGTTGAATCTTGTTAAATAGCAGAATTGCAGTACTGAGTTGTTTGATTTCTAAGATAGACTCATTCAGTTTTCGAATGTTTGCCGCCTCACCCCCTTCATCAGTAGCAAATCTGCCCTGTGCCAACTGCATCGCCGACAACGGTTTCTGTAGATGACTACTTAAGTAATAGATAGCTGTGCGGTTATCCGCGAAAAGTCCCTGGATGGTTTTCGCCATTTGATTGAAAGTGCGATTCAGGCTATTCAGAGAACTGCCTTTGTACATATGCATTTGCTCTGCAGTCCCCGAGCCGAGTTGTTGATTGATAAAGCGTGCCAGCTTTTGCGATGAACGCCAGCTTGGCAACAACCAAAGGCTAAACAGCGCGATCGAGACAATGGCGATCAACCAGGTATTTTGTGATTGATAATCGTCGATCCAGCCAGAAATCTGCGGGTGTATTGGACCTACGACTAACAAGCTTTTATTATCCGGGGCTAATTGCAGCATATAGTTTAGCCCGGAGCCGTAGGTGGCTTCATCGGAGTACTTTCTGGCCACCAGCCGCCCCTGCTGCAGTAGCGCTAACTCTTGTTGACTGACACTAAAACTGTCGACTGACTGCAAACTTATGGGAAAATTGAAATGCTTGGATTTCTCGGTAATCATTTGTTGCCAGTTAGCCACTGCAGTCCTGTGCAACAAACGCTGCAGTAATGACATTAGTCCCATCCCCTCCCGCTCACTCTCAGATGTTACCAACTCGGTCGTTTGCGTTATATCCACCATCACTAACACTTGTCGATGCCCTTCGACTATGAGATACAACGAATTATTTTCTGCATTAAATACCAGTTGATTCTTATATAGATTCAACAGTTTCTGGTCATCTAACTGAATACTGTCTATGCCTTGCAAAACAATTTTATGCGGTAATTTCAACTGTTGTAATTGCAAGTACGCACGCTGCTCTGCTTCTGACTTCCCCTGCAGCCCCCGCGCCAGTATTGCCATAGAAGCACCACCGTAATAGCTGTGCAACTTAGCCAGGTAAGGTCGCATTAAATCGGCATTGACTGCCGGTGTTACAAGCTTGGGGATGATTACTGCCGTCAGCACAATCACCAAAATTAGTTGAATAAAAAATGAGGGTTTCAAAACCTACCTCGTTGTTGCACAACCGATATCGCTGAAAAATTATCAAGCTGTGCCTATTTAAAATCGCCTCCCACAATAGAGCTGGGAGCACCGAGATTCTCATTATAAGTGATTGATCTCCCCTTGCGAATGCCTCGCGACAAAACACGACAATAGGCGACTGTAGCTTAAATTAATGCTTGTTAATCTGCCTGCCATCAACACCGCTCGGCGGTCAAATTTTCCAATCATTACAGGTTCAGTCACATGAG
>MABF01000136.1 GCA_002163025.1 'Osedax' symbiont bacterium Rs2_46_30_T18 | reverse complement strand
TACTATGTTGCCTCCGGCAGTGATGAATTACCTGTTTGCTGAGCGCTATCAAATTTCACCTAACAAGGTTGCTTCAATGGTGTTATTTGGCAACTTATCGTCGATTATCACACTGCCACTATTATTGATATTTGCCTTTTCATTAACTGCATAAATGCTCGCTCGGTTAATCACTCTATAAGAGAGCAATAAGATGAATAACAGCAGCTTAAAAATCAGCACTCGGCTGGCGACCTTAACTGACGCCGACGCAGTCAGCGAAATACTGATCAGCTCGAGGAAAGCCTTTTTGCCTTACGCACCATCGCCTCACACTGATGCTGATATTCGCTATTGGGTTGAGGCTCATCTGTTAGCAGAGAGTGAAGTTACTGTGGCGGTGCTGGAAAATATCATCGTTGGGGTGCTTGCGATTTCAATACAGGACGCTGTGGGTTGGATAGATCAGCTATATATCGAACCTCATTATGTGAATCGTGGGATCGGCAGTCAATTATTGGACGAACTGTTCAGTAAACAGCAGGGGGATTTTCGCTTGTATTGTTTTCAGGAAAACATCGGGGCCAGAGCTCTGTATGAGCGCTATGGCTTCGCAGCGATTGAGTTTAGCGATGGCGCCTACAATGAAGAGCGCTGCGCGGATGTGTTGTATGAGAGGATTGGCCAGTAATAAGTAGTAAGTAGTAAGTAGTAAGTCGTAAGTAATGAGTTGTTAGTAATGAGTAATGAATTGTGAGTGGTAGAAGTAATCTCGACATTGAAGTTGTCATCGGCAAGCTCTACAAACAGGAGTCGGCTAAAATACTGGCGGTGTTGACCCGGGTGTTTGGCCCGCAAAACTTTGGTTTAGCTGAAGATGTGTTGCAAGATGCATTTGCCAAAGCGCTGCTGAACTGGCAACAGCAAGGGCTGCCAGCTAACCCGGTTGCCTGGCTGATCAGCAGTGCTAAAAATCAGGCGATTGATGTGATTCGTCACAACAAAACTAAACTTAAATTCGCCGATGACTTGAGCTATCACTTAGAGAGCGAGTGGTCGCTTGGTAATACTGTTGAGCAAGAGTTTAGCGGGCCGAAGATTAAAGATGATCAGTTGCGAATGATCTTTGCCTGTTGCGATATGGACATCAAGGCGGAAAATCGCATTCCTTTTATCCTAAAAACCTTGTGTGGACTTAGCCTTGAAGCGATTGCCAGAGCGCTATTACAGCCGCCGCAAGTGATTAAAAAACGTTTATATCGCACCCGTAAACAGCTGCAGCAACAACAGTTTAACTTTCCAGAACCGGAACAGCTGGAAAGCTTAATGGCAAAAGTACACACAGTGTTGTACTTGCTATTTAACGAGGGCTTTCACAGCAGTGAAGAGCAACAGCCGATCAATCAGATGTTTTGCCAGGAGGCGATAGGCTTGGCAAAATTGTTGATTGATGAGCCAAGCGTAGTCAACCAAGATACTTTGGGACTGCTGGCACTGATGCACTTTCAAATTGCCAGAGTATCATCCAGGGTCGATGAGCAAGGGTTTAATATTCCTATAGACTTACAGGACCGAAGTTTATGGGATCAACAATGTTTTAAGAGTGCGCGGCAGCTGTTACAGCTGGCACTGGCGAATGCCAATGGTGGGGCAGGGCGTTTTTATCTGGAGGCGTTAATTGCCAGAGCACACAGTGACGCCGCGAGTTTCGCAGACACTAATTGGCACGAAATAGTTGATATATATGAGCATTTAATCCGGGTAACTGACTCACCAGTGGCCGGTCTGAATCAGGCGATAGCCGTTGCTTATGCAGGCGATGTAAAGCTGGGAATAGCAAAGGTTAAAGTGCTGCAAGAGCATCCAGCATTAAAAAGATCACATATGCCATTGGCGATACTGGCACATTTACATGCAAAAACAGGCAATGCCGAACTGGCCTATCAACAGGCAGATGAATCTATAGCACTAGGTGGCACTGCACATGAACATCGTTTATTGATGCAACAAATACAGCGCCAACTGGCGAACTAAACTAGGGACACTTAGAAACTACCCGCAAAAAGGCAGCGGGCTTAATCAATTACTGCTTAGCCCATCTGCTGAATTTCACGTACTTGCACTTTGACACCGGCGTGATTGAAAATCGGGCACTGCTGGGCAATTTCTACGGCGGCATCGATGCTGGCAGCTTTGATGATAGAGTAACCGCTAACTAACTCTTTGAGCTCAGACGCTGCTATATCAGTGACTACTTTATCAGAATCAATGTTTTTCCCCGAGTAATGTAGCGGAGAGCCACCACTGACCAGTTGCTCTTTTGCCTGCAGGCCTCCCATCCAGGCCCCCCACTGTGCCATGGCCGCTCCCATTTCTTCAGGGGTAGAATTCTTCGCCCAATCCGGATCGCCACCTTGATAAACTAGCATGTATTCGTTCATTGTTATTCTCCATTTATTTAAGCCGATCAAAGCGACTGCCTTAATCATAATCTATAAACGAGCGGAGCAATGAAAAGGAGACAGTTTTTAGAAAAATAAAAAATTTATCTCTAAATGCTGCTAGCAACCGCAACCATAGTGTTTTTGCTTGGGCATTTTTCCAACACCGGCATTAAAAGTATTGCTAGGGTCCAGTTGCTGATAAAACTGTTGCTGTGTCTCTGGTGCCTGATACAAATGGCCGACATTGTGCTCGGCAGGGTATTTGGCACCCTGTTGTTCTAACCGTTCCAGTAACTGGGCTTTGACTTTGGCGCTGTCATAACCTTTTTTTAATATGTAGTCGCGGTGGAAAACATGGCAAAAGAAGTGGCCGTAATACAGCGGATGCAGTATTTCACTGGCGATCTCTTGCGGTAAATTCTCAACCCAGTTTGGCTCGTTGCGCTTAAGGGCGACATCTAAGGCTAAAATG
>MABF01000343.1 GCA_002163025.1 'Osedax' symbiont bacterium Rs2_46_30_T18 | reverse complement strand
CACAAGTCACAAGTCACAAGTCACAAGTCACAAGTCACAAGTCACAAGTCACAAGTCACAAGTCACAAGTCACAAGTCACAAGTCACAAGTCATAAGTCACAAGTCATAAGTCATAAGTCATAAGTCACAAGTCAGGAATTCGGTGTAAATTCACAAAATGACTAATTTAGTAAAAATTCATAATGGCATAAATATTGCATTAAAATAAGTTGGTGGGGATAGTTGTTTTTTGACGCCTAATTTGCCAGAAAATTGACATTATTTGATGCGATGCTAGAATAATTCGAATAAATTACATTCGGCGTCATTATTTTGTCGTATAAATTCCGGAGTTAACATGATTGAACGGGCTGATATCAATAGTATACTGATGCAAATGCGGGATATAAAGTCCCAGGCGCAACAGCAAATTCCGAGTGTCAATTTTTCGGCGAAAGACTCGAAGATTGAAGAAATCCAAAAAAGTGATTTTGGTGAATTGCTGAAATCTGCAGTAGATAAAGTGAATGAAACCCAAGCTGTTTCAAAGAACTTGGCCACAGCCTACGAAAAAGGTGATCCCACTGTAGAGCTGACCCAAGTTATGGTCAGTTTGCAGAAGTCGTCGATAGCTTTTGAGGCGATGGCTCAAGTGCGTAATAAATTAGTCAGTGCATACGAAGATGTGATGAAAATGCCTATTTAACCTGCGTGTTGAATAATTTTTTTGCATTATTAAGATAAGTTATAAATAGAGTAGAGTAACAAATGGCAGATCCAATAGAGGCGCAAGCAACCAAAGGGGACTTAATGGTCGGCTTTAACAAGCTGTCATTAATGCGCCAGCTGGGGTTAATGGTCGGCTTAGCTGCTAGTATTGCAATTGGCTTTGCTATTGTGCTTTGGTCTAAAGCGCCCGATCAGCGAGTACTTTTTTCCAATTTGTCTTTTGCCGACGCCAACCAAGTCATAGAACAGCTGAAAGTTTATAACATACCTTATACCTTTGAAGCAGACGGGCGCGCTGTTCTGGTGCCTGAGGCGAGTGTCAATCAGGCGCGCTTGAGGCTTGCCGCAGACGGCATCAGCTTTGATAAGACCATCGGTTTTGAAATTATGGATAATACCGATAGTTTAGGCTCCAGCCAATTTATGGAAAATGCCCGTTACCGCCGTGGTTTAGAAGGTGAGTTGGCGCGTACTATTTCTAGTCTACTAGCAGTGCGCCACGCCAGAGTACATTTGGCCATACCTAAAGACTCAGTGTTTGTACGCGAGCGCAAAACACCTACAGCCTCCGTTTTTGTAGAGCTATTTTCCGGGCGCAAGTTAGATAATGATCAAGTGTCGGCGATTGCCAATTTGGTGGCATCATCTATCAGCTCGCTCAGTGAAAATAATGTCACGGTGGTGGATCAGCGCGGGCATATGCTCAATGCCAAAGAGAAAAATAAAGATTTATTGTTAGCTGGCAAGCAATTTGAATACACGCTAAAGGTAGAGCAAAACTATTTGGAGAGTGTTAACAATATTTTGCTGCCAGTGGTTGGTCAGGGCCGATTCAAAGCGCAAGTGTCCGCCGATATGGACTTTACTTCAGTGGAGCAGACTGAAGAGCTTTACAATTCTGATCTACCGGCACTTCGCAGTGAGCAGACTCTCGATGAAAACAGAGTCGGCAGCGCGCCACCGCAGGGGGTGCCTGGTGCGCTTTCTAATCAGCCACCTGGGCCCAGTAGTGTGCCAGAGGTCGCTAGCGAAGGTGGAGCAGGTGGGGCAGGCAATTCGGGCAGTAGTCGCAAACAGGCGACGAAGAATTATGAGCTTGATAGAAGTCTCTCATATACCAAAAAGCAGATGGGCCGAGTAAGTCGACTGACTGTGGCGGTGGTGATAGATGATCTGAAGGTGCCGGGAGAAGAAGGAGCTGTCATTACCCGGCCCTGGTCGGAAGCAGATATCCAGCGATTGGCAATACTGGTAAAGAGTGCAGTAGGTTATTCTGCGCAACGCGGGGATGTAGTCAGTGTGGTTAATTCTGCATTTGTACCTGAAATTGCCAGGTTGGACGAAGAAATACCCTTTTATATGCAATCCTGGGTTTGGGATATTGCCAAACAAGTGGGTGCGGCGCTGTTTCTACTGTTAATGGTGTTCGGTATATTACGACCTATACTGAAGAACCTGGTGTCTTCGGGTACTCGTCCAGTAGCTTTGGGAATGGGAGCTGCAGGGGATGTTGCCGCGGAGCTTGAAGGTCTGAATGCCGAGGAAATATCAGATGACACAGTGACTTTTGGCGGCAGAGATGATGGTTTGTTACCGACCCCTAATGAAAGTTTTGATTATCAAGTTAACTCAGTAAGAAGTATGATAGCGGAAGATCCTGCACGGGTAGCACAGGCAGTTAAACAATGGGTAAAAGACGTTGAGTAATATGGATATTGAACTAAGCGACATTGAAAAGGCTGCTATCCTGATGATTAGCTTAGGGGAAGATGATGCTGCGGAAATTCTTCGTCATTTAGGTCCCAAAGAAGTGCAACAGATAGGTGTGGCTATGTCGAAACTAGACAATGTCGCGCAAACCAGTGTTGAGTCTGTTGTCTCCGATTTTATGCATTTAGTCAGTGATCAAACCGGTATCGGTATCCACAATGACAAGTATATCAGGCGCATGCTCAATCAGGCATTAGGCGATGAAAAAGCCAAGACCTTGATCGATAGAATTTTAATGAATACTAATACTTCGGGTCTGGATACGCTGCGCTGGATGGACCCACTACAAGTTGCAGAATTGATCCGCTATGAACATCCGCAAATACAGGCGGTGGTTATCTCTTACATAGATCCCGATCAGGCGGCCAGCGTGTTGGGCTACTTTGATGATAAAGTCCGCCTGGATGTGATTTTGCGTATCGCCTCACTGGATCGAATTCAACCTCTGGCACTGCA
>MABF01000176.1 GCA_002163025.1 'Osedax' symbiont bacterium Rs2_46_30_T18 | reverse complement strand
ACTTCCAACTTCCAACTTCCAACTTCCAACTTCCAACTGCTTTTCTGTAATCCTTCAATCAAAAAGGTTTGAAATACCCCCCGATACTAGCTATGGTTTGCAATGCTAAAAAAATTATTAAATCCCGCTAAGTAATTGCAGTAATTGCAAAAATCTAGCAGCTAATCAAAGGTCAAAAATTGCAATTGTCATCTAAATTCGGATTTTTTATTCACTTAGTGGTGGAGAAACTCTGCCTGTATTTACTGGTAGTTTTAGTGTTGTGCGAAATCACTATTGTGCTGTTGCGCTATATCTACGGTATTGGCTTCCTACAGCTTCAAGACCTTGCTTTATATAGCTTTAGTATCTTAGTAGTACTGAGCATTGTCTACGGATTTGGCCGTGACGGGCACGTGCGGGTAGACGTTTTTCGCGAGCGCCAGGGGCAGCGTTTAAAACAACAGATAGATGCAGCGGCAATCCTATTGTTGATGATTCCCTTTTGTGCACTGACTTTATATTGGGTTTGGCCTGATATTAGCTATGCCTGGCAGATTTTTGAAGGGTCGAGAGAGACGGGTGGTTTACCGGGGCTTTTTCTGGTTAAAACGTCATTGCCGCTGGTTTGTTGCCTGATGATATTACAAGGCATTGTGGTTTTGCTCAGAGGTGGACGCTATTTGCCCATTGAAACTGCTACGGGTGCTGACAGTGCAGGTGGTCAAGCATGAGCATCGAAGCAATCTGGTTGCTGTTGTTGGGACTTTCGCTGCTGTTGGCTATTATGAGCGGGATGCCGGTCATGCTGGCTATCTCGGGGGTGCCGGTGCTGATTGGTTTTGTCGCCGCCGCCTTTGGCCATTTTGATCTGAGCTTTTTTGGCGCTTTCCCGCAGCGGGTCTTTGGCATTATGAATAACCCGCTGTTAATAGCAGTGCCGCTGTTTGTACTGATGGGCATACTGTTAGAGCGCTCTAAAGTGGCCGAGCGCATGCTGCTGATAATGGCGAGCTTCTTTGGCGGCTCGCGCTCGGGGCTGGCCTATTCGGTATTAATCGTCAGTGCATTGATCGCCGCCTCTACCGGAATTATTGGTGCGACCATTGTGATGTTGGGGATGATATCGCTACCGGCACTTCTTAAAGCAGGCGTGTCAGTTAGGCTCTCTTCAGGGTTGATCTGCGCATCTGGTACTTTAGGGCAGATAATACCGCCTTCTATTGTATTGATACTGTTAGGTGATCAGATCTCCAATGCCTATATTGAGGCACAGCAAAATGTCGGCAATTTTGCCCCGGATCCGGTATCGGTTGGAGACTTATTTGCCGGGGCACTGATTCCTGGACTGTTGCTGGTGGCGTTGTACGCCGTCTATGTGTTTGTACACGGCAAGTTTATTGCAGAAAAATCCAGTACTGAAGAAATACAACAACAGCAGTCGATGGCAGAACCTGTTAGTTACGCCGCTATAGCCACTACCTTTTTACCGCCAATCTTATTAATTGTGGCGGTGTTGGGTTCTATCTTATTCGGGGTAGCAACGCCGACCGAGGCGGCGGCAGTGGGTGTGGGCGGTACTTTATTAATCGCGGCGGCGAATAGCCCCAATGCAAAGCGCGCGACCAAGTTGTTTGCGCTGCTCGGTGCACTTGCCGCTTTCAGTTTAACATTACTGGTATCCATGGGGCTTTCGAGAATAGATTTCAGTACTGCAAAAATTGAATTTGCTACGGGTTCTGTCATTGCTCTGCTGCTGAGTGTTTGTCTGTTAGCTGCTTTGCTTAACAGCGCCTGGCGCCTTTATAAAGATGCGGTATTAAGCAGTGCCATCAAGCACAGCATCAGTGTCTCGGGAATGGTATTTGCGATCATTATCGCCGCTTCCATGCTCTCGCTGGTGTTCCGGGGCTTTGATGGCGATGAACTGGTAGAACAACTGTTGGGTAACATTCCTGGAGATAAATGGGGGGCGCTGCTGGCCGTGATGCTGGTGATTTTCTTGCTCGGCTTTATATTGGAATTCATTGAAATTTTATTTATCGTCATTCCGGTGGTGGGCCCTGTGCTGTTGGCTATGGATTTCCACCCGGTGTGGTTTGCGATCATGATCGCGATTAACTTACAAACCAGCTTTTTAACCCCACCATTTGGCTTTGCGCTGTTCTATTTTCGTTCAGTAGCGCCAGCCAGCATCAGCACTGTAGATATTTACAAATCTGTAGTTCCCTTTGTGCTGATCCAAATTTTGGCGATGTTTATCCTAGTTGCATTTCCATCCCTGGTGACCTGGTTACCGGATCAGATTTTTAGATAATTTAACAAAAAGCTGCAATACCTAAACGGTATTGCAAAACCATTGAAAGAACAGAGGAGTATGTATGCAACGTAGAAAATTTTTACAAGGAGCAGCGGCGGCCACAGCAGGCGTCGCCATTACCAGTGCCCCCGCAATCGCCAGTGGCAAAATTGAATGGAAATTGCCGACCAGTTTTCCGGCCAAAGCTCCGGGGGTAGGTACCAACGTGACTAGCTTTGCCAAGCGGGTAGAGACTATGTCAGCGGGTCGTTTAAGCTTTAAAGTCTATTCAGGGGGAGAGCTGGTGCCTCCTTTTGCCGTAGAAGATGCCGTGCAAAAAGGTACCGCCGAAATTGGCCATAGTACTCCTTATTACTCTGCCGGTAAAAACTCGGCGCTGCACTTTTTTGCCACAGTGCCCTTTGGCATGACAGCCACTGAGCAAGTCGCCTGGCTGCGTCATGGCGGCGGTCAACAGTTGTGGGATGAGATCTATGCCGAGCGCGGCTTAAAAGCTTTTTACAGCGGTAACTCCGGGGTACAGTCCGGTGGTTGGTTTAAGAAAGAAATTAACTCAGTCAAAGATTTATCGGGCTTAAATATGCGCATCGCCGGTTTAGGCGGCGAAGCTATGCGCAAGCTCGGGGTCAATGCCGTGTTACTGCCACCACCAGAGATTTTCCCTGCTTTTAAATCAGGGGCTATTGATGCCGCTGAGTGGGTAGGACCGATGTTGGATCAGGCTTTCGGTTTAAATAAAGTGGCCAATATCTGCTACACCCCGGCGTTCCATGAGCCCAGTGCCGCTCTGGAGATAGTTGTCAACAAAGACGCCTTCGAAGAATTACCCAAAGACTTACAGGCGATTGTTGAAGAGGCTGCACTAGCTACTTCTGTGGAAACACTGGCACAGTTTGATTATTTCAACACGCAGGCAATGGTGAAATTAAAATCCAGCGGTGTGCAGTTCAAAGAATTTCCAGAAGACGTGATCAGTGCATTGAAACAGGCTACGGTTGAAGTGATGGATGAACTGGCAGATGCCAACCCACAATTCAAGACGGTGCGCGAGAGTTATGAGGCTTTCTTGACACCGGCTACACAATACTCAAACTTGTTTCAGGGCGCGGTATATCGTCAGCGTAGTTGAGAATTAGTTGGAAGTTGGAAGTAGGAAGTAATAAGCCATTCATTTTTTGAATGGCTTTTTTTTGCGCTGACTTCAATCAAACAGCTGTTCGTCTTCAACGGTTTTAAGAATCCAGTTAACGAATGCTTGTACTTCCCCTCGTTCCATTGCCTGGGGTGTAGTAACAATGTCATAGCCGATGTCGGGGGTCGCTTCTTCTTGAAATGGACAACTGAGTAATCCGCTTTGGAATAGCGTATTAAGAATAGGTTTGCTGACCAGAATGACACCTTGCCCCGCGATTGCCGCTTGCAGTGCCTGACTATAATCGCTGAAATGAAGTCCCTCGTTGGTGGCCATTTTATGGATATCAAAATGCGCCAGCCAGTTTTTCCAGACAAACCACTGCCGGCTGGATGTTGCGGCATCGAGTTGGCTGGTATCCCAGTGGATTAGCGAAGTGCCTTGAAGGTCTTTTAGTTGACTGCACGGTGGTAGAGAGTTGGCAACATCTGGGCTGCAGGCCGGGAGTATCTGGTCGTTAAATAATCGTTGCTGTACCAGATTGTTGTCTTTTTTAGTACCGTAGCGGATGGCTATATCAACCTTGCTCCGCTGCAGCTCAACTAATTGAGCCGATGAGTCTATCAGTACACTGATATCCGGGTGTAATAGTCTAAATTGAGCGAGCTTAGGAATGAGCCAGGCACTGGAAAAAGACGGTTCAACTGTAATGATAAGTTGTTTTATATGATGCTCTTCGCGCATATGCTCAACGGCGGACTTCATATGGGCCATTGCCAGGGCAAGGTCACTCAGGCCCGCTTGGCCAGCGCGGGTTAGTTCAAGCCCTCTGCCTTTTCTCTGTAGCAAACGAGTGCCGATAGAGGCCTCCAGCCGACTTACTAGCTGTTTTACAGCAGCGGGGGTGACCCGTAATTCTTCAGCGGCCAGATGGTAGTTCAGGTGCCTGGCAACCGTCTCAAAAGCTCTTAAAGTGTTTAGTGATGGTAGTGATCGAATCATAGTATTATTTAGAAAATGTTAATAAAGAAAGAATAATAAATGAATTCCGCATTCATAGAAACCCTATAAAATAGCCCTATTAGCCGCTTTTTGAAATTAGAAAGCGGCAGTATGAGTTAACAATTTATAAATAATAGTGTTTTAGAGGTGATAAGCGGTGTCATTAAAATTTGCCGGTTCTGGGTTTACGTCTGCTGTCGTCGTTATTGCGGCTGCAGTTTGGGGGCTTTATTGGATACCGCTGAGGTTATTGCAAGAGCAGGGGGTGGCCGGGGACTCAGCTGTCGCTTTGTTACATATACCCGCACTGTTGCCTTTAATGCTGGTCGTAGCGCTACAGTGGAAGCTCCACCGAGGGCATTGGGGAAAAATTTTATTGATAGGCCTTTTTACCGGCTTAGGCATTGCCTTATATTCTTCTGGAGTGGTTTATTCTTCTGTGGTGCGTGCAACGTTGCTGTTTTATTTGACACCCGTTTGGGCAACCATCATTGAAATCCTATGGTTTAAAGAAAAGGCGGATTGGTCGCGCTGGCTGGCTGTTGCGGGGGGCTTAGCAGGCATGGCTCTGATGCTCTCTGGTAATGAGTCTGTGCAACTTAACATTGGCGATTTACTGGCTTTGTTATCCGGCATTTTTTGGGCAATAGGCGCGGCGATGATAAAGCGCTTTGATACAGTTCCAATAGCCGGTTTGGCTTTAGGGCAGTTTGCGTTTACGGTTTTCACTGTCTTATTGATTGGTTCTTTGATGGGCTCTGAAAGTCATTTTCAGATAACCCAAGTTGTGTCAGTGCTGCCGGTTATATCGCTGATTTCGATATTGATCTTCCTACCTGTGGTGTTGGCTATTATTTGGGCGCAGAAGTTTATTAACCCCGGTCGGGTGGGTCTGCTGATGATGTCTGAGGTGCTTGTTGCGGTGGTCTCTGCTAGTTTACTGTTGCCGCAGGAACGCATGACTATCATTGAATACTGTGGAGCAGCTCTGATCATTGGTGCCTGCCTGTTTGAAGTGTTAAGTACTCCCAAGCCCAAAGAATTACTAGCTTCATGTTAAATGAGTAAATTCCCGCTAGCGACCAATAGTCATTGATTAATGATACTAGCCGGAGCTGATCACATGCTCTCTCTGCCCGGCCAGTTTTCGCGCAGTCACAGGGGATATTATTCGCAAACTTTTAGAACAATTTTTCCTACATGCGCTTTTTTCGAAAAAAGTGCTTGGGCAGACTTTATCTCTTTAAGTGCAAAGACCTGGGCAAGCAAAGGTTTAATTTTTCCCTGCTCGATGTAGCTAACTAAGTTTTGAAATACTTTGGGCCCAAGTACAGTACAGCCGAAAAAGCTTAAATCTTTTAAATAGAGTGTTCTGACATCCAGCTCAACAAAGGCACCGCCAATCGCGCCAGAGACTGCGTAGCGACTGGTTGGTTTTAAAATTTGTAGAAACTGCGGCCACTGCTTTCCCGCGACCAGATCCAGAACTACATCAATACTGTTTTCACCTAGGGTCGTTACTAAGTCGTCGTCTCGAGAGATGACTTTATCTGCACCTAACGCCAGTAGTTGCTGATTTTTTGCTGGGCTTGTAATGGCAATAACATAAGCGCCGCGCGCTTTTGCTAACTGAATGGCTGCTGAGCCAACACCGCCAGAGGCTCCGGATATCAACACTCTATCTGCAGAAGTTACACTGGCGCGTGAAAGCATATTCTCGGCGGTTGAATATGAGCAGGGGAATGTCGCCAGTTCAAGATCAGAGAGAGAGCTGTTGACTGGGTAAGCATGTTTGGCAGCAACCACAGTGTATTGTGCAAACCCTCCATCACATTCAGAGCCATAGTACCAAGGGGAGTTAAGTGGCTGCTCATGGGCTTGCGTTAGGCAAGGCTCTATTATTACCCGCTCCCCGATACGCGCAGAACCGACATTGTCACCGACCGCAACAATGTGGCCACAGACGTCTGCCCCTTGTATGCGCGGAAAATCAATGCCAGTACCAGACCAGCCAGAATCAGAGTTAGCACTATCACTTTTTGCATACCAACCTGTTCGGGTATTGATGTCTGTGTTGTTCACAGCGGCAGCAGAGACACGAATCAGTACTTGATTTGCAGAAGGTGTCGGCACCGGGATATCGTTGCGGTATTGGAGCATTTCTGGGCCACCGTGGCCGGTAAGTACAATACCTTGCATGGTCTTTGCGATAGTGGTCATTATTGATGCTCCTTTAAAAGTAGACGAAGTGTCTGTTGTGCAGTAGTAACCGCATTTCTACCGAGTACCGGCCAGGCGCTTGAAACACCTTCGTGGAGTAAAAACACAGCCGTTGCCAGATCTTCTCTCCGGCTTTGCTGGCCCAAGAACTGACGAACAGCTTTTTTGTGTTCTTTAACGGCGTTATTGATCAGTAGGTTGTCGGGAAAAGCGGCAATAGCGTTCATAGACAGGCAGCCGTGAGGCGCATATTGTTGCATCCATTGCTCAAGCCTATCGAAAATGTGTAAAACAGATTCCACCCCAGTAATCGCTGAAGGGTGGTGTAGAAATGTCAGGTACCTTTGATGGCGAAACTCCAGAGCTGCAACTATCATTGCCTCTTTGGACGGATAGTGTTTGTACAGCGTTCGCAAGCTGACGTTGCAGGCTGTTCTCAGTTGAGCGACACTTGGTTCGGCGAAGCCTGATTTACTGAAAGCCTGTTCAAGGCTGGCGGCAATTTGTTCTCTGAGCATATAATTCTACCGGTAGAGTGTTTGTTCTACCTACAGGGTAGAGTGTTTGTTCTACTGTCGTCAATAGGCAGTGCTAATTAATTGGCAAGTACTGCTTAGGTTGATCTGTAAGGCAGAAACCGGAATTCGCTGCACAAAGTTGTTTAAAGCTACAAGCTAACGTCAGAAGTAAAGAAAAACAGTAAACAAGCTATGTCTAAAAAGTGACAATCTACTTAAAACCCAGCCGCCGCCAGCTAATTTATTCCTTCCTGCTGAAAAACCACAGTAATTAATGCTTAAACAGCCGTGTATATGCACTGAAAAGATGGTTATTTCGACTACACTTTAGCTATACGCTCGAGTGTTGAGCAATGTGTATGTGCAAAGGATATCAAGGGTCTACAAAATTACATGGCAATTGAATAATGGCAATGTTAAATATTTCTAGCGATCCATCAAGGGGGCAAAAACGTCGTCTGCTGTTGCTTATCTTAATCATGTCATTAGTAGTGACGAGTGCCGTAGGGGTAGCTATCGTACAGTTTTACGCAGATGCGTACGAAGCACAGCGCAACAGCTTGACCGAGCAGGTACGTACTCAGGCCCACCTGATTGACTCGATTGCTCGGTTTGATCGCAAACATAGTAATAATACCCATCCCAGAGGCTGGAAATATGCCACACTGAGTCAAGTGGTCGATAGTTACCTTAGCCACGAGCAACTTGGTGGCAGGGGGGAAATGACCATTGCCCGGCGGGAGGGGAATCGCATCGTGTTTATGGTGAGATCTGGCCAAGAGCGCCCGACGAATATCCAATACGTGCCCTTCGACTCTTCGCTGGCCGAACCGATGCGCCAGGCCCTGCTAGGGAGATCTGGCACTGTGGTTGGACCGGATTACCTCGGTGTAGAGGTTTTAGCGGCCCATGCTCCTCTGGCGGAATTGGGATGGGGAATTGTCGCCAAGGTAGCAGTCTCAAAGATTAAAGATCCCATTATTAGGGTGAGTGTCTTGTCCGCTATTGTTGCCTCCATTTTGATTATTAGCGGTGCATTAATGTTCCAGCGGGTGATCGGCCCCCTTATAAATAATCTAGAAGCCATGGTAAAAGAGCGCACAGAAAGTTTAGAAAAGGAGATTGCTGAACGCTATGAGGCAGAGGAGCACTTGAAGGCGGAAATGTCTTTTGCGATGTTACGCCGCCGGCTTGCCGCCGGCGCAAATAAAGCTAAAAGCACCACTGAAGCCTTAGAAGCAAGCATTGAGCTGCTATGCAGTCATTCTAACTGGCGGATAGGCCACGCGTTTTTAGTCAGCCCAGCCGATAGTAAAAAGCTGCACAGTGCCGGTACTTGGTACTTAATTCATGGTGATCAGGACGGGGTATTTCGGGATGCAGTTGAAGGCGCATGGCTCAATGGCGGGGAAGGGTTGCCGCAAAAAGTGCTCAGCGATGGTCGCTCGATTATTGCAGCTGATGTCACTGAAGACCCCGATTATGTATGGGCCGATTTGCTAAAAGAACTTGGGGTTCGCGGAAGTCTTGTTCAACCTATTCGGGTAGGCGATGATACCATCGCCGTGCTTGAGTTTTTTTCAGAACAGCAGATCAAGCCCAGTAAGCTTCTTTTGCAGACCTTGGATTATGCAACCGATCAATTAGGCCGCGTTTTTGAGCGTCAAATAGCTGAAGAGAAAATTACTCATCTGGCCACACATGATGCTCTTACCGGTTTGCCAAGTTTAAAACTGGGAGTGGATCGACTGTCTCAGTCGATCAGAATGGCGGAACGCTCAAAGACCAAGGTCGGTTTGATGTTTATGGACTTAGATGGCTTTAAACTGGTTAACGATACGCACGGTCACGCTGTAGGAGATCAGGTTCTTAAAGAGTTTGGCGCGCTATTAGTGTCAACTGTCCGCGCTGCTGACACGGTTGCCCGGATCGGAGGTGATGAGTTTATTGTTGTTCTGCCCGAGTTAGATGATCGCAAGGGGGCGAAAATTCTGGCTACTAAAGTGATAGCCTTAATATCGTCACAGATTAGCTATAGAGGATTGAATCTGAATCTTGGAGTTAGTATTGGTATTTCCATATTTCCCGATCACGGTGTAGATGCAAGCGTATTGTTAAAACAGGCGGACAATGCCATGTACGAATCGAAGAATAAAGGTAAAAATGGATTCACATTCGCAGTTGCGAAAAAGTTCGACATCCATTCTGATACTTAGAAAATTGAAAAATATCCTCTGCTACAATAACTTTTCCCATCGGGTTCATAACCTGCAAGTATAAAGGCGATTTTATGGATCGTCACTAAGCGGTTTGCTTCATGCAATCCGTGGATTAATACACATATTCAATAATTAAATGACATCGAGTTGAGCAAATGCGCCACTGTAGTGGGGGCTTGTGATTGCTCAAACGAATAGCTGCTCACGAGCGGTAATTCTCTGTGTACACTCTGCGATTCTCATAGCTAAAATACAGCAAACCTGATATTTGTTGATCTAATTGTTTATCGGTATTTTAGCTGAACTCAAACTTTATTCTGCTGAAAGTTCGTAGGCTATTCGCACTCTTGAAGACAAGCTGATGCTGGTATTAAATGACTGGAATTCAAGGATGAATAGACAGTTAAGGTGTCGTATGAAATTTAAAGAACACGGTGTTTTTGAAATAGAAATTGAGGATACACTTTTGCGGGTTGACGCGACAGGACCCTTTAATGATGAAGTGCTCAAGCGTTACAAGTGGGCTCTAGAGTCTTGTATTTTGCAGCTGGAAGGCTCGCAATGGAGCCAAGTCATTACCTTGCACCGAACGAGTTTATTTACCCCTGAAGCAGAAAAGATTCTCACTGATACTCTGATAAAAAGAAAATCCAGAGGTCTACAAGCAGGTTACCTAATATTAGAAGATGTTGATTTCAAATCCCTGGTAAAAGAGCAATTGAGTCGTTGCTATATAAAAGCTGGGGTAGAGCATCAGTTTTTTGACTCAACCTCAACAGCAGTAAAGTGGATAACCCATCCCCTTAACGCTGTGTCGATGACACACTCAGCTAAATAGGGTCGCTAATAGAAGAAATGAAAAAAATCAATATTGAACAGCGCCAGCTAACCAATGATAACTGTACAGTAGTGATGGCAGGCTGCGGCAGTATGGGTTTGCCAATGTTACAGAACTTAACCAGAGCAGGCTTTAGCTGCAGGGGGTATGATGTACGCCCGAGAGAGGAGTTCAGTGCACACGCAGAATTGATGCAGTGGGATTTCTCGGCCTTGTTAGCTGACACCGATGTCGTTATCAGTGTGGTGCGTGACTATGCGCAAACATTAGTACTGTGTTTTGACCAGCAGCAGGGGTTGTTCACAGGGGACAATCAGATTAAGTATTTGATTATTTGCTCTACCTTGGCCACTGCCGATATCCAGGATCTCGCCACTAAACTACCGCAAGGGGTGATCTTGATCGACGCGCCAATGTCGGGTGCACCAGTTGCAGCACAAGAGGCTAATCTAACCTTTATGGTAGGGGCGAGTGAGCAAGCTTTTGCCCAGACCAGAACCTTATTTGCCGCCATGGGGCAACAGATTCATCACACCGGCCCGCTAGGCAGCGGCATGGCAGTTAAAGTGTTAAATAACTATGTGGCGGCCACATCGGTAGTGGCTGTACGCAGAGTACTTGAGGCGGCAACTGCACAGGGGATCGATAAAGATTATCTGTTGCAGATAATGCAGCAAAGCTCCGGGGCGACCTGGTTTGGCAATAATTTTAAGCGCATTGACTGGGCTGAGCAGGGCTACGGGCTAGATAATACCATGGCGATCCTGGAAAAAGATGTCAGCTGTGCACTGCAGTCAATGCAGCAAGCGACACCGAGCCAGAACAATTTTGATCTTCAGTTGTTAGCACAGTTGCAAGCAATGCCAGAGATGGATTCTGAGTAAGGGAGGTCTGATCTGGCCTAAATGAGCAAGGTAAGTAGGTCACCTTTAATCAACGCCACAGCAGCTATTTTCGCCTGATCATGAAAATGCTCAATGATAAGCCACTTCACCAGCAGGTACAGGCTGAGTCTCAGCCAGCGGCAGCATCAAAAAGTACTTCGCAGGCGCCCAGTTAAGGTTAGATTTACGTCAGAGTTGAAACCAAATCGACTGTAATACTCCGGCTTGCCATTCCCTTGTCGCTGATTTTTGGGGCCACAGATACAGGCCGCAGGCCATACCCATTAGATTCAACTCCAATATTCACTTCACCTTCATCTCTACAGACAGTGACGGTGGAAACAGCGATGTGGCCAATAATATCTGTAGCATCCTCTGCCAGCAGAGACAACGCTGGTGCACCACTGTCTAATGTTTATCCCACAAAGCAAAAAGCCGACAGTTGTCGGCTTTTAAATCAAAAAGTCAGACACTGACTGGCTAGTCTATATTGGCACCTTCTGTAACCCATTGGCCTAGCAGATCTCTTTCTTGTTGCGTCATCTGCGTCATATTGCCTAAGGGCATTGCCTGTGTAGCCACAGATTGCGCGTGAATTCTGGCCGCCAGTTGTGTGATCTGCTCGCTGCTATCAAAGGTAATGCCGCCGGGCGGTGCGCTAAACAGCGGACTGCTTGGCGTGGCCGAGTGGCAGACAGTGCAGCGCTGCTCGATAATTGGCTGTATTGCGCTAAAACTAACAGCAGGAGCTGCAGCTGTAGTATCCGGATTGGGCGCACTGCGCTGCGGTGCGACAACAAAGGCCAGTGAGATCATTCCCAGGGCCGCTGCCGGTAACGTCCAGGCATATTTCTGACTGAGATGGCGGGTATTAAAGTAGTGGCGCACTAAGATACCTAAGATCGAAATACCTGCCAGTACTGCCCAATTGTAGCTGTGGCCAAAAGTACTGGGAAAGTGATTACTGATCATGATGAATAAAATCGGCAAGGTAAAGTAGTTGTTGTGTCTGGAGCGCAACAGCCCTTTCGCCGGAAGGCTCGGGTCGGGTAGCTCGCCGGCCTCCAGTGAAGCCACCATCTTGCGCTGCGCTGGCATAATCACAAAGAACACATTGCCGACCATTATAGTGCCGATTATAGCGCCGACGTGGATAAAGGCACCGCGACCACTGAATATCTGCGAAAGTCCCCAGGAAGCGGCAATAATCAGCACGAACAAGATTGCGCCCAGCAGCGCCGGTCGCTTACCCAGTGCTGATTCACAGAGACTAGTATAGATTACCCAGCCAATGATTAAGCTGGCGAGGCCGATACTGATCGCCGCGACTGAGCTGAGCCCAGATCCCGGGGCCACCAGATATAACTGCGCATTCAAATAGTACACCACCGCTAGCAGTGCCATACCGGAGAGCCAGGTAGTGTATGCCTCCCATTTAAACCAATGCAGTTTTTCGGGCATTTTAGGTGGTGCTAATTTGTATTTCTCTAAGTGGTAGATGCCTCCACCGTGGATGGCCCACAAATCACCTGCCAGCCCCTCACGCGGGGTGCGTCTGTCGAGATGGTTTTCCAGCCAGACAAAGTAAAACGAGGCCCCGATCCAGGCGACGCCGGTAATCATGTGCGCCCAGCGAATAACCAGATTTAACCACTCTGTATAATGGGGATCCATTAGTTGCTCCTACGGCTGCCTGTAGGGTTAGCGACAGGCAATTTATTATTGTTATAGAAAAAATTGTTGTTGTGTATGCCCTTGCTATTAATACGCGAGAACATCGGTAGGGTCTAAGATAATTTCTGTGTCAGCAGTAAAAAAGTGCTCATCGCAGTTATCTCCTTCACCTTGGCGATCAACCACCAGGAACTCATCATTATCGATCAAACTCAGAATAGGGTGGTGCCAGACCCCGGTATGGTAATTAATGCCCTGAGAGCCATCAGTGATAAAAGCCTGTAACTGATCGGGGTTTGGCGGCTCGCCAGCCGGGGCGACTACAATCAGAAACTCATTGGCGTTCAGGGGAATAAATGCCTGGCTGCCCATGGGGTGGCGTTCCATCATTTTCAGCATCAGTGGCATTGCATGGCTGCGGGCGCGAAAGATACTGATGATGGCCTGATCGGATACGGCAGATAGCTGAACACTAGCAAGCTTGTGGTAGCGCTGAGTGCTGTCGTTGTTGATCAGGAAATAATCCCGATCGGCAGTTTCGATTACATCCCCAAAGGGTGCGAAAGCTGCTTTAGTCAGGGGTTGTGGTTTTAGAATGGCCATTATTGGTGACCTTTAAGGCTACCAAACAAGCGCATACGACTAATACCGCCGTCGGGGAATATATTCAGGCGCACGTGGCTGATAGTCCCCAGGTCTTGTACTTGCAGAGTAAACTCGTGCTCGCTATGCATTTCCAGCTTCTGGCTGGGCAGCAGCTCTTGCCAGAATAAACTTTGCGTTTCTATCTGCTGATCGGTGCCGCCCTGGACAAAAGCCGCCTGAATCGAACAGCTGTCCGGGTAGTTGCCTTTGAAATGCAGTGTATCAATGATAATACGCGAAATTTCACCGGGGTGGCCCAGTGCCACTATCACCCAATCGTAACCTGGGGTACGCCGGCGGGCGGTTTCCCAGCCATCACCCATATTAATACCGCGGTCAGGGTTGAGAATATTACTCATGTGACCGTAGTGTTGATCGGAACAAGCCAGTGCCCGGCCACCGTGCAGCGCAGAGGCCAGATCGATTAGCTGCTCGGGATCTTGTGCGCTCCAGTCGTGGTGTGGAATACCGTGTACCTTTAACCTGGCAATACCGCCATCGGGGAAGATATTAAAGCGTAAGTGGCTCCAAGGTTGCGGATTATCGATGGCATGTAGATGTTGGCTGTCGCCCTGTAAATTAACCGCGGGTAGTATTTCATGCCAAAGCGTATCGGCATCCGGATCACCTCGCTCACAAAAACAAGCTTCTATAGAGGCAGAAGGAGGGAAGTTACCGGTGAAAAAACAGGTGTCTATTTCCACACCTTTTATAATACCGACAACACCGAGGCGAATGATGGCGTGATCGTGCCCCTCGAAACGTTTGCGGCGCGATTCCCAGCCATCCATCCATTTACCGTTGTCATCAAACACTCCCTCTTTCCATACCGGTGCCTGTGGTTGCAACATCCGGTCGGCCTCGGCAAACCAGTCATCACTGACACTAACGACTTTGCTGCCCAGGCGGGCATCGGCGAGGTTGATATACTTTTTAAATTCATCTGACATAGTGTTTATCGCTCTTTTAAGTGTGGGCTATTGCCGATGAGCTGCATTAAAGCTCTTGTAATCGCAATAGGGCAATTTTGTCAATTTCTTGCAGTGCTTGATTAAATTCCTGTTCGACACTGTGCTCTAGGCGTCGGGTAAAGGCGCTGAGAATTTTTTGGGTATTACTGCCTTTTACCGCCATGATAAAAGGGAAGCTGAACTTGGTTTTGTAGGCGTCATTGAGCTCAGTGAATTGGCTGTACTCTGCCGGGCTACAATTGCTGATTCCCGCGCTGGCTTGCTCTGCCGTGGACTCTGCCGTTAACTCACCGGCGACAGCTGCTTTGCCCGCAAGATCCGGGTGGGCGTTGATCAGTGCGAGTTTTTCATGCTTAGATGCCGCCGCAACTTCAGTTGCCAACAGCTGATGAAGGGATTCTATCTGGTTGTGTAATCCCAAAACTCCCTGTTGGTAGGCCGCTTCAGCTACCCAGGATGAGTGTTCATAGATACCGCCAAAAGATTGGATGAAGGCGGTTTTATCCATTTTGCTGGGGGTGATCGTCTTAAAACAGGCAGTAATCATCAATTGCTACTCTTTACATAGGGGTGCTGTTGATGCCAGTGATTGGCGATGTCAACCCGCCGGGTAATCCAGACCTGCGGGTGGCTTTTAACGTATTTAATAAAACGCTCCAGAGCAGCGATGCGCCCGGGTCGTCCAATTAATCGACAGTGCAGCCCGATAGAAAGCATCTTTGGTGACTCTTCACCCTCGGCATACAAAGTATCAAAGCTATCCACCAGGTATTGATAAAACTGCTCACCGCAGTTGAAGCCCTGAGCAGTGGCGAATCGCATGTCGTTGACATCTAAAGTGTAGGGGATAACCAAATGCCCCGCACCTTTATTATCTAGCCAGTAGGGCAGGTCATCATCGTAGGCGTCACTGTCGTAGAGAAATCCGCCTTCATTCATCACTAGCTGGCGAGTGTTAAGACTGTTGCGCCCGGTGTACCAACCGCTGGGTCGCGAACCGGTTAGCTTGGTAATAATCTCAATAGCGGCCGTTAGGTGCTGCTGTTCTTCTTCAATGCTAATGTTTTGATAATCCAGCCAGCGATAGCCGTGGCTGCAGATTTCATGCCCTGCATCGACCATCGCTCTGGCAACATCAGGGTGCCTCTGGATCGCCATGGCTACTGCAAACACCGTCAGCGCAATATCATGCTTAGCAAACAGTTTTAACAAGCGCCACACGCCAGCGCGGCTGCCGTATTCATAACAGGATTCCATGCTCAAATTGCGCTGGTTGGGCAACGGTTGTGCGCCGGGCATCTCAGAGAGAAAAGCTTCTGATTCGCTATCACCGTGTAACAGGCAGCGCTCGCCACCTTCTTCGTAGTTGAGCACAAATGATACGGCGATACGGGCATTCTTAGGCCAGCGAGGGTGGGGCGGCTTAGCACCGTAACCAATTAAGTCTCTGGGGTATTGCTCACTGGACATTATGACTCCTGAAAGAAAATGCTGATCGTTTGTATTTGAACAGATTTTTGATGTTTGATAAACAATATAGTGATAGATTGTATACAATATTTTGTGTTTACTGCAACGGGTAAAAGTCGGAAGCAGTGGCAAAAGATAAAAATGACGTCCTTTACAACAAGATATATGATTAAGCTAATTATAGATGAGCGGTTATAGTGGGAAGCGTCACTTAAAATTGTCCGCAACTTGTGTCCAGTAAGTGGCTAGTTCAGATTGGCGATATCGTCTTACAAATCAACCGAATTGAGGGAGTTGGCCCAATGGCAAACACTGCAGGCTATTTGACAACACATGTTTTAGACACAGCCAACGGCTGCCCAGGAAATGCTATACCAGTGGCTTTATATAGCGTAAATGATGGGCGTGAGCTGATTTGCAATACGCTCACCAACGGTGATGGCCGCTGCGATAAGCCTATTTTAGAAGGCGCCGATTTTAAAGTGGGAGTTTACGAATTAGTGTTTAAAGTAGCTGATTATTACCGGATTAGGGGCGTGGAGTTGGCCGAGCCAGCATTTTTAGATGAAGTGGTATTAAGGTTTGGCATCGCCAATGCCGATGAGCATTATCACGTGCCTTTGCTAGTATCGCCATACAGTTACTCTACTTACAGAGGAAGCTAAGTAATTTTATTTTTTAATATTGCTCAGAGGTAGCTGTTATGAAAGTTAAGCCTGTCACTAATTTAATTTTAAAGTGTAAGGCTTAGCTTAATTCCTCCCTTGTGCTCCATTTTAAAGTGCAGATGGTGAGTTCAGAGTTTTCTAAGAATTAAGAAAAAATTAGCATTTACTTCAATTAAAATGACTTGTTACTCGTCTTTTATACGCTCAAAGCTGTCGCCACAATATAGAGACTTCCGACTTCCGACTGTTTTTACAAAGCATACTTCATCAATGTCATCTCATCGCCGCCTGTCTCTGGGTTCTGCGACTTCCAGCCGTGTTTTTGGTAAAAGCTGATAGCGGGGTTGTTTGCCTGGCTGACACTGGATTGGATTTCAGCTTTGTTGGCTGCAGAAAATACTTCAACGCTATGCTGATGTAGCATCTCTCCGATACCATTTCCCCGGTACTCGGGAACAAGGTAGAGCATGCTGACATAGCCGACTTTCGGGTCGTCGGTAAATTTCATTTCGGTCTGGCCGATAATTTCTTTGCCGGCCCAGAGGTGGCAATTACCTAGAGGAAGGTAATCTATAACTTCTTGGATTTGTATTTTGTAGTCCGCAAGTTCGTTGTCAAAATCCTGATCGCTGCCAGAGTTAAGAAGACGGGCATCGCGTCGAAATTGACAACAAGTGTCAAAATCTTCCTGTAAGTTGATGGTTTTAAAACGGTAGTTCATTGTTGTACCTGCATAATCCATTATTATTGTTGTGCAGCTAATCCGTTGTTTGCTAGCTTATCCATGTTGGTGTTTATTTTACCTGTTGGGAAAAAATATTCCATCGCTATGTGCAGATCTAAGAGAATAACAGGTACATGCCATCCTAGATCAGGCTTGCGCCTTGTTCCCTGGCTGTATGGATTTTTGTAAGTCAGTAGGAGTGTTTTTAACTTCTTAGTACGAGTCTCTTTACAAGCGCTTTATACTAACTAGGCATGACGGGGTTTGCTAGAAGTGTAATGGTTAAATATCGTTGTAACAGGTTCTGAGGCAGTATAAGCTGTGCCCGTGCATAAAGCATTCGAATTACATTCATAAACCTTGATTTGGTGTTAATTAGTCGCGTTATTGTGGCAGCTATGATTAGCGCTTTGATGGGCTATTAGTATTTAGGAGTAAACATGGATATCACAATAATGTTGTTCACATTAGCGGGGATTGCCGCTCTGGGCGTTATGAGTCCGGGCCCGGACTTTATTGCTGTAACCCATGCTGCAGTTGCCTCAAGCAGAAAACAAGCAGGGGCAGTAGCTGCCGGTGTTGTTTTAGGGAACGGCATTTGGGCAGCCGCAGCGTTATTTGGTGTCGGAACTTTGTTTATCCTGTTTCCGACACTGTTTATAGCCTTTAAAGTCATCGGTG
>MABF01000106.1 GCA_002163025.1 'Osedax' symbiont bacterium Rs2_46_30_T18 | reverse complement strand
ATCATTTGAATATGCTGGCGAACCGGCATCATTTCTGTGTCAGATAACTTAAGGATATCCTGGCCTTCAAAATCTACCACACCACTGTTTGAATCGTGCAGACGGATGATACAGCGGCCCACTGTAGATTTACCGGAACCGGATTCACCCACCAAACCTAGTGTTTCACCTTTGCGAATTTCCAGATTTATATCTCTGGATGCGTGCACTACACGCCCCGCTTGACCTAACCAATTCTTTTTATCGGAACCGTAAGTCTTGAACAAGTTTTTAACCGAGACCACTACATCGGAAGTGACCGGCTCTCTTTTCGGCGCCCCCATATTGGGAACCGTTGAAATTAGCTTGCGGGTATAAGGATGCTCTGGTTTGTTTAAAACTTGCTCAGCAGTTCCCTGCTCAACAATTTTACCTAAGCGCATAACAATGACGCGATCGGCAATCTCAGCCACTACACCAAAGTCATGGGTAATAAAAATAACCCCCATGTCTCTGGTTTTTTGCAAGTCGGCAACCAATCTCAAGATTTGCGCTTGAGTAGTTACATCCAGAGCTGTGGTCGGCTCGTCGGCAATCAGAATTTTAGGTTGCAGCGCCAGCGCCATAGCAATCATTACCCGCTGTCGCTGCCCACCTGATAATTCAAAAGGGTAGCTTTCGCCGATAATTTCTGGGTCAGGAAGGCCTACATCATCGAGCATTTCGATGATTTTAGCTTTGACTTCTTTCTTAGACAGCTTCAAATGGTGACTTTCAAAAACCTCCTGCAGCTGTTTCTTGACCTTCATTACCGGATTCAGCGCAGTCATTGGCTCTTGAAAAATCATACCAATGCGACTGCCGCGAATTTCCTGCATCGCCCCATCACTGATATCGACTAAGTTCTGGCCTTCAAAGATAATTTCGCCACTGGATACATTGACATGCGGCTTAGGCAATAGTCCCATGACCGCATTCGATGACATCGACTTACCGGAACCCGACTCGCCAACAATACAGAGGATCTCGCCGGGAAAGACATCAAAGCTGACATCTTCAACAGCGAAGGGCCGATCTGCACGCGGAGGCAGAGATACACTTAAATTTTTAATCGATAGAATTGCATCTTTACTCGATTTAACTTCACTCATGATTGCCTCCTTAAGTCTTAGACGTTTTCATTTTAGGATCAAGTGCGTCACGCAAACCATCACCAATCAAATTAATAGACAATACTGTGAATAAGATTGCTAAACCGGGTATGCCCATCATCCACGGGTCAGATTGGATATACTGACGCGCATCCGCCAACATAGTACCCCATTCAGGCGTCGGCGCTTGCGCACCCATGCCTAAGAAACCTAGTGCCGCAGCATCTAAGATCGCAGACGAGAAGCTCATAGTCGCCTGAACTATCAAGGGTGCCATGCAGTTAGGCAGGACATTAATGAACATCAAACGCGCCCTTGAGGCCCCCATAGTCTTACTGGAAGACACATAGTCTTTTCCTAACTCTGATAGCGCTTGCGCTCGAGTCAGACGAACAAAGTGCGGGATATAGACAATAGCAATCGCTATCATCGCATTGAGCAGTGATGGACCTAAAATAGCCACTAGAGCCAATGCCATTAGCAAGCTTGGGAAAGCCAGAATAATGTCCATTAAACGCATGATGCAGTTTTCAATAAAACCTTTATTAAATGCGGCGATTAATCCCAACATTACACCGACAGTCAAGCAGATACAGATAACGATTACGCCAATATAAAAGGAGAATCTCGATCCATAAATCATCCGCGATAACATATCGCGACCTAGGGCATCAGTACCAAAAATGTGCGCCCAAGTACCGCCCTCTACCCAAACCGGTGGCAGTTTCAGTGCATCGCGATACTGCTCAATCGGCGAGTACGGAGAAATAAAATCGGCCAGGAAGGCACACATCAATAGTATGCCCATAAATATCAAGCCGTAAAAAGCGCCTCTGTTTTGTCTGAATTCAAACCAAAAACTTGCCAGAACCGCCATTAACGCCGATTGTTTTGGTTGATTGTTAATTGCTTCAACACTCATGCTTAATGCCCTTTCTTGCTGATACGCGGATCAATGACGCCGTATAGAATATCGACAGTTAAATTGACCATAATAACGATAGTAGCGATCAATATTAAACCACCTTGTACTACCGGATAGTCCCGACGGAAGATACTGTCTACCATCCACTTGCCAATACCGGGCCAGGAAAAAATAGTTTCAGTCAGAATAGCACCACCTAAGAGCACACCTACCGACAGGCCGATAACGGTTATAATAGGTATCAGTGCATTGCGAAAGGCGTGCACTACTGTCACTTTAAAAGGGCTTAAACCTTTGGCACGTGCCGTTTTAATAAAGTCTTCGCCGAGCGTCTCTAACATTGCCGAGCGGCTCTGTCTGGCAAAAGTTGCCATAGGGATAGTACCGAGTGCGACTGCAGGCAGTATCAAGTGCATTACCGCAGATTTAAAGGCTCCCTCTTCATCGGACAACCAACTATCAATCAACATAAAACCGGTGGGTGTATCAAAGAAATACAGTGCTGAAATTCTCCCTGATACTGGCGTCCAGCCTAAGTACCCAGAGAAAAAGACGATCAGTAACAACGCCCACCAGAACAGCGGCATTGAGAAGCCGGTCAGTGATATAGTCATTAAGGTGTGATCATAAAAGGTTCCACGTTTAACGGCGGCGATAATGCCTGCTGGGATACCTATAATAAGCGCAAAAAACAATGCAAATGCTGCCAGTTCAACAGTGGCAGGAAAGAGCTCAAAAAATTCTTCGAGCACCGGGCGACCTGTGACAATTGAATCGCCAAAGTTACCTTGTAACAAATTGCCAACGTAATCAAAATACTGCTTCCACAGTGGCTGATCAAAGCCAAAGGCATGCATTAACTCTGCATACTTTTCAGGAGACGGGCTGCGCTCTCCGGACATAACTAAAATTGGATCACCGGGGATGACTCGGATAAAAACAAACGCGGTTAAGGTTATACCTATGTATGTTGGGATCAAGACCAACAGACGTCGGAATAGAAAACTGAACATTTTTTTGTCCTGTAGGAAAAAATTTAATTCTATAGAAAAAAACAAACCGGCAAAGAGCCGGTTTGTTTGGAGTTCAAAATATTATTATTTTAAATCAACGTTGTGGAAGAAATGTCCACCGAGAGGGTCGATCTTGTAACCAGAAACTTTGTTGCTGATTGGCATGAAAACAGTACTGTGAGCGATAGTCGCCCAAGGTGCTTCTTTCTTGAAGATCTTCTGTGCATTTTCGTAAGCTGTTGTACGTACTTCAGGGTCTGTAGATAGAAGTGCGTCTTGTAGCTCTTGTTCGAACTCAGCGTTACACCAGCGAGCACGGTTATCACCAGATTTCGCAGCGGCACAGCCTAGAAGAACACGTAGGAAGTTATCCGGGTCACCATTGTCACCAGTCCAACCTAGAAGTACTGTATCGTGCTCACCTGCTTTAGAGCGCTTAAGGTACTCGCCCCACTCGAAGGTTACGATTTCAGCGTCAACACCGATCTTAGCCCAGTCAGCTTGGATAAGCTCAGCCATCTTCTTGGCATCAGGGTTGTATGGGCGCTGTACAGGCATAGCCCAGATGTTAGTTTTGAATCCAGAAATACCGGCTTCTTTCAACAGAGCTTTAGCTTTGTCAACATCGTAAGCATCATCAACAGTAGACTGATCATAAGACCAGATTGTTGGTGGGATTGGGTTCTTAGCAACAGATGCTTCGCCGTTGAAGACTACCTGCTTAATAGCATCTTTGTTTATCGCGTAGTTAAGTGCTTTACGTACACGAACATCTTTGAACTTATCTTTCTCAGTATTGTACGCTAAGTAACCAACGTTCAGACCTTCCTGCTCCATCATGTTGATGCCATCAGTACTTCTGATGTCAGCAATATCAGCTGGGTTAGGATAAGGCATTGCATGACATTCGCCGGCTTTCATCTTCTGGAAACGAACAGATGCGTCAGTAGTGATTGAGAATACTAAGTTATCAATCTTCGCTTGCTCACCCCAGTATTGAGTGTTCTTAGCATAGCGGATGACAGAGTCTTTCTTGTAACCAACAAACTGGAAAGGACCTGTGCCAACTGGCTTCTGGTTTAAATCACCAAGCTTGCCGGATGCAACCAATTGAGCGCCGTATTCAGCTGACTGGATAGAAGCGAATGCCATAGCCATGTTGCTGACGATTGGAGCTTCAGGGTGATCTAGCATGAATTTAACTGTTAAATCATCAACTTTTACCACGTCGTTGATTAAGTTGCTCATATCCATAGCATTCCAGTAACCGAAGTTACCGTTATTTTCTTTGTAGTATGGATTTTCTTTATCCATCTGACGCTTGAATGAGAAGATAATATCATCTGCGTTCAGGTCACGAGTAGGAGTAAAGTTTTTAGTGCTGTGGAATTTAACACCTGGACGCAGCTTGAAAGTAAGCTCTAAACCGTCAACAGAAACATCCCAGCTCTCAGCTACTCCAGGAACAACTTCAGTTGTACCTACTTTGAAATTAACCAGACCGTCGAACATAGTGTTGGCAGATGCATCAAATGTAGTACCTGATGTGTAAAGTGCCGCATCAAAACCTTCCGGGCTACCTTCTGAACAATAGACAAGTGTCTTTGCCGCCATTGCCTGGCCTGACATGATCATACCACCAGCAAGTACCGCAGCAGCGATTATACTTTTTTTCATGACTTATCCTCATAAGAAACTAAATACCCAAGCTTTGTAAACTGATAATAACTTAAGGCACGTAATCATATAATTGTTTTTATTTCATGCTTAAACTGACTTTAAGCTAGCCAACATTCTGCATGAGAATAATTTTCTGTCAAGAGAAAGCTGGCGTTAAGAGTCAGATACGCAGCCTGTTTTAAGGCTTTAGAAACAACCACTCTATATTGAACAAATTGCGACCAGCCACATTCGACTGATTGTCGACAATATCTATGTTTACCGACCTTGCGAAACAACGGCTGTTTGTTTGTTACAAGTACTGTCATCGCCTATGATACCGCCGCATCGAAAATTCAGACATGTTTCTGTCGTTTTAGAAACATCGCTATATGGAGCTCAGAGAAGATTCCAATAATTAAAAAGCAAGCTTATTTACATTATTTTTAATGATCGTATCTTTTGTTATTAATTTTTTTTATCAATCAATAGTGTTTTTGCATACAACTCCGATTAATAGCTAGTCTGGTCACATAACAGGCATTTCATGCCTCTTTGTGGAGGCCTGCTCTGGGCTGGTTACCATAAAATGCTCGATAAATTCGCTTCCTCATCTCACCCTCTGTCTATAACTTGCTACTTTTCTCTCACCAAAAACAATCACAAAAAAGCGAGCCCCAGCTCGCTTGGTTTTTTACCCTCGAATATAAGCCAGTGTTTCAAGACGCCTGTGACTGTAAATAGTTTTGCAGGCCCATTTTGTCAATTAGGCCCAACTGTTTCTCCAACCAGTAAGCATGATCTTCCTCTGTCTCTTCCAACAAATCTTCTAAGATCTCACGGGACTGATAATCTTGTTCGGTCTCACAGATTGCAATCGCTTTCTTCAGTGCTGTAACGACCGCATATTCAAGATTCAGATCGTTTTGCAGCATTTCAGGCACATCTTTGCCGACATGGATAGCATCCCTGGTAACCATGTCGGGGGTACCTTCCAGGAACAACATCCTTGCAATCAGTTTTGAAGCGTGCTCTTTTTCGTCTTCAAACTCATGAGCTATGCGCTCGTGGAGTTTCTCTAATCCCCAGTCCTCGTACATACGAGAATGAATAAAGTACTGATCCATAGCCGCCAACTCACCGGCGAGAAGCGTGTTCAGCTGTGCAATTACCTTGTCATTACCTTTCATCACTAATCCTCCATTTGAGATTGAATATAATTTTGAATACCTGCTTGTGCTATCAAGTATTGCTGAGCCTCAATCCAGTCCACGTGCTCTTCTTCATATTCAAGAATTTCTTCCAGCAGATCACGGCTGACATAATCCGCTTGGGTTTCCGCCAATGCGATACTGGTGCGTAATATGCTCATCAATTCATGCTGTAATTCTAAATCGCAGCCGAGCATTTCAGCGGTATGTTCACCGATGCGCAACCTCTCAAGCTGCTGCAAGTTTGGCAAACCTTCTAAAAACAGTACCCTTTCAATCAAGTCATCTGCCTGTTTCATATCTTTGATTGATTTTTTGTAATCCTTTTCGTTCAGCTCTTCTAATCCCCAGTTTTTAAACATACGCGCATGTAAGAAATACTGGTTAATAGAAGTTAGCTTAATAGTCAGCACTTTGTTCAGCTGCGCTACCACCGCTTTATCACCTTGCATAATTGACTCCCAAGATATTAATTCCTTTTTTGCTGCTGTACATTGTAGCACCACAAGCACCAGATTCAAGTTTTTATCTTTTAATATCAACAAGTTAATAAGTGATAATCTTTATTGCCTCGTTTTACAAAGCACCTTTATAAACAAGACAAAGTTACAAATAACTCTTGAAATTTAAATAATAATCGTTATTATTTACATATCGTTTTAAAGTTTCAATTCACAGCAAAGATTAGTAGTTGATTTTATGTATATTTGTATTTGCAACGCAGTCACTGACAGCCAAATTAAGCAATGCGTTACCCAAGGCGCCAAATCGCTTCGCGACTTAAACAAAGAGTTTTGTATTGCCGACCAATGTGGCAAGTGCGCATGTGCTGCCAAGAAAGTAATCAAATCGCAAATCAATACTATTTCACTGTAACAGTAGCTAACCTCCCTCCTTTTTGTTTTTTGTCTACAAACTGTATTCATTGATTCCAGCACCTACTAAAAGCCTTTACAACAAGGTAGAGTAGCGGCTTTATTTTTGCTTTCGCATTTATTCTTAAAATAAGGCCCTACCCGTAATGCACTCCTCTATTAAAAAACCTATGTTAGATCTACAACCCCGGGAAATTTGGCAGCAATTTCAAGTTCTATGTGATACTCCGCGCCCCTCTTTCGAAGAGGCGGCTATTCGCCAACAGCTTTTTGACTGGGCAACCCAGCGCGATCTCTCAGCCTATATCGATACTTGCGGTAACTTATTAATCAAAAAACCTGCGACACCGGGCATGCAAGATCGCGCCACCATAGTCTTGCAGGGTCACCTGGATTTAGTTGCACAAAAAAACGCAGACTCAAACCATAACTTCAGCACCGACCCTATTCAAACCGTGATTGAGAACGGCTGGGTTACTGCTGTTGGGACAACCTTAGGCGCAGACAATGGCATTGGTGTTGCCGCTGCACTGGCAGTCTTGGCCAGCGATGACATTGCACACGGCGCTATTGAAGCCTTATTTACTATCGAAGAAGAGTCCAGTTTACGCGGTGCCACTGAGCTAGAAGAGGGAATTTTAGCGGGAAAAATACTGCTGAATCTTGATTCTGAAGATCGCGGAGACGTCTACATCGGCTGTGCCGGTGGTGTCGACATTAATGGTCACAAGCAGTTTCAAACTATAAGTTGCGACAATAACAGCAGCTGCTATGAAATCAAGATATCTGGGTTGCGCGGTGGTCACTCCGGGCTGGATATACATAAAGGTATAGGCAGTGCCAATGTATTGCTGGCCAGACTTCTCTATCGATTGAATTCAGAGACTAACTTCTCCCTGAATAGCCTAAACGGTGGCACACTGAGAAACGCCATCGCCCGAGAAGCTGTAGCAACAATATTCTGTTCAGAACCCGAAGTTGAAAAAATCACCGCCATTATCGACCGACAACTTAGTCAATTTAAGTCAGAGCTAAAAGGCGTAGATGACCACCTCAATATTCACTTTGACCTAAATAGCAGTCAAGACTCTCACGTTTTGAGCAAGGCGGATCAGAGCCAACTGATAAACTTAATTTACTCGCTCCCTCACGGTGTAGAAAGTATGAGCCGCGACTTACCGGGAGTCACTCATACGTCCAACAACTTCGGCGTCGTCACTTTAGAAAAAGGTGCCTTTGAGGTCTGCTTACTATCCAGATCCCTGGCTGACTCTAAAACTCAAGCCATGGCAGATAAAGTAGCTGCTTGCCTTGATTTAGCAGGGGTTAACTGCCAATTTGAAAGCCCTTATCCTGGCTGGCTTCCAGATCCAAACACCGGATTACTGAAACAGTTTCTGGACATTCACCAGCAGGAGATGGGCTTTGCCGCTGGAGTCAAAGTCATACACGCCGGTTTAGAGTGCGGCATAATAGGCGCCAAGTATCCTGGCATGCAAATGGTCTCTTTTGGCCCTAATATTCGCGGCGCCCACTCCCCAGATGAACGACTCGAAATAAGCTCTGTAAACGATTTTTGGCGTCTATTAGTAAAGCTATTAGACAGCCTTTAATGACATAAATAGCAATACCATCGCTCTATGCGCTCTGGCTCAATTAATCACAGTACATAGACAACCTTTTGCCCAACAATTTTACAGGTAAAGACCATGACTCTAGGTGTAGGCGGTTCTGATGCAGCAACCGAACTGGCAAAGCTAAGCAATGTCTGTACAGATATTGTAGCTATCGATGAAAAAGAATTTCAGCAGCGAATAGACAGGGCCCAGCAGTTAATGCTGCGCGAAAACATTGCCGCTGTTTATCTCAATGCAGGTACTAATCTGTTTTATTTCACCGGCACTCGCTGGTTTGCCAGCGAGAGAATGGTTGGTGCAATACTGCCAGCCAAAGGCGAAATTATCTATATAGCGCCCTATTTTGAGCAGGGCACCATTTTACAATTCATGGGCATTAAAGGGAATATTCAGCCCTGGCAAGAGCACCAAAGCCCCTACCAATTGTTTTGCGATACGCTGGAGAGCATGGGTATAACACAAGGAAATATTGGCATAGACGAATCCAGCCCGTTCTTTATCAGTAACGGAATTGACTTAGCCAGTGACAGTTTCACACTAGTCAGCGCTAAAAGTATCACCGCGGGCTGCAGGGCCATTAAATCCGGTGCCGAACTGCAACTAATGCAAACGGCTAAAGACATCACCTTAGAAGTGCAGAAAGCGGCCGCGCGGATCTTGCGGGTGGGTATATCAACGGCAGAAGTCAGCGAATTTATCGATGCAGCCCACCGTAAAATGGGCGCTCCTAAAGGCTCATACTTTTGCATAGTACTGTTTGGCGTAGACTCTTCCTTTCCCCATGGGGTAAAAGACAGCCAGGCACTGGCGGAAAACGACATGGTGCTGATAGACACTGGCTGTATGGTAGAAAATTACATCTCAGACATCACTAGAAGTTACGTATTTGGCGAGCCAAACCAACGCCAGCGGACACTCTGGCAAGTGGAATACAATGCTCAACAGGCAGCGTTTGACGCCGCTGTTATCGGCGCTCCCTGTGCCAATATCGACATAGCCGCCAGAAAATACCTGGCGTCTCAGGGAATGGGGCCGGATTATCAGACACCGGGATGTCCGCACCGCACTGGCCACGGCATCGGCTTAGATATTCATGAGTGGCCCTACCTAAATCGTGCAGAAACGACCGCGCTGGAGGCGGGAATGTGCTTTTCCAATGAGCCAATGCTAGTCATACCCGAGGAGTTCGGGATACGCCTGGAAGACCATTTTTATATGACCGATGACGGCCCCAAATGGTTTACTCAGCCCTCCCCTTCAATTGATAACCCATTTGCATACTAACAACATAGCTCTAATCCCCTGAAGGTCACAGATCTCCAGGGGCACTTTGATAATCTCGATTATTTATCATTACTGGGCGATTTCTGCCAGAGGATAATGTATATTTTCGTCAGTCATTGAGACTAGACACAATTTCGAGGATGGAATCTCTATCGAGCTGCTTCACATTCAAGACTAAAAACAATTGAATAAACAAGTCTGCTCCCATAATTCCCCGATTTATCTTATTCCTTAAATTAGCACTGCTTTGGACAGTCCCATGCGCTGCTAATAATTGACTAAGATCCTCGTACCTGATTTTGCGTTTTGACATTTCTGATTTAATAATCCGGCTTATCAGCTCTCTATAATCAGTGACAGAATTATTTTCGGGCATCTTTTGCTCACCTTAAAGTCTTAGAAAATGGTTGTTTGTAACGTATTATTTACAAAAACACAGAATAAATCACAAATATAAGTTATTTTTACTTTACAGATCGTATTTATTATATATTATAAGCTTCGTCAGCACAGGTCGAGTGTGTTGATTAAAAACTTTAGGAGATGGACGTATGAATTGGGACCTTTCAAAAATAGAAGAGTCACTATCACAGCAAAGTAATTGGGTTGTTCATTCTGAAAACGATTGCCTATTTATCACTAACGAAGATGGGCTAGATGCTTACGTTGCCGTCAGCGGTGCACAAATTGTGGTCGAATCTATTTTATTCGCCAGCAGTTCAGTGGCAGATATAGCAGGATTGAACGAACAAATTTTAAAAACACACCAGGTATTTCCGCTGACCACTATTGGTATTACCAGTGTTGAAAACGAAGATTACTACATGGCGTTCGGCGCTCTGTCATCACAATCTAAAGAAGAGAGCATCATCATAGAAGTGGAGACATTATTTGATAACGTCGCCGCTTTTCTCGATGCCTACGAAGACTATTTGAAGTAAGAGGATTTACTAATGAGTGTATGGAAAAGACTGGTTAGCGCCGTTAAAGGCGGAGTAAACGAAGCAGCTGAAGCAGTTGCAGATAATCAGGCACTGCGTATTTTAGATCAGGAAATACGTGAAGCTAAAGAGGAGCTACGCAGCTCTGATCACTCCCTGACACAGATTATGGCGAAGCGTAAATTAGCCCAGCAGAAAGTTGCTAGCTTCGAAAAGTCTGTCACTGAGTATGAAACGCATGCCATGACAGCCAATGAAAAAGGCGACCAGGCACTTGCTTTAGACTGTGCCAAAAAAGTGGTAGATTTAAGAGCACAAATGGATTCTGAACAACAGTACGTTGATCAGTTCACAAAGTCTGAAACGACTTTGCGCACTAACATCAGCCAGGCTAAAAACAACTTGCGCCGTATGGAACAGCAAGTAGATATGGTCAAGGCCACAGAGTCAGTACAAAAAGCCCAGGCGGCAGTGTCATCGAAGCATTTAGGTGCCAATGGCAAGATGAAGACAGCAGCTGAATCTCTGTCTCGAATTCAGGACAAGCAAAACCAGCGCCAGGCAGAAATGGAAGCGGCCTCTGAGTTAGCGGCAGATGAATCCGGAGACGAGTTAGAAAAACGCCTGCAAAGTGCAGGTATCACCGGCTCTAACAGTTCAGCTGATGATGAACTGGCCAGGATACTCGGTAAGAAATAACCGTAATGACTGGATTCGATAAGCTCCGCAAGGTGCTTGTAAGATACTTTATAGAGTTGCGCTGGCACAGCCTTATTGTCGCCATCGCGCTCTATTTTGTATTCAGCTGGGTAATTTTGGCGCTGTGCGGCGAAACAGCTATCACTGCAGATGCCAACTTTATCTACTGGATCATGGTGACCGCCTCCACTGTCGGTTACGGAGATCTCTCTCCCGCTACATCTCAGGGTAAATATGCCACTGCGCTATTTGTGATTCCCTTTGGACTCAGCTTATTTGGCTTAGTGATAGGCCGTATCGCATCATTTGTTTCCTATCAATGGCGTAAAGGGGTACAAGGCTTGAAGAAACTCAATTACCAGAATCACATTTTGATCATTGGCTGGAACGGCAACCGAACTTTACAATTAATCCGCCTAATACTGAAAGAGACAGAAGACAGCAATGCTCAGCAAAAAGTTGCGCTGTGTGTAAAAGCAGATATAGAAAATCCACTGCCCGACAAAATAGGCTTTGCTAAAACCAGTAGTTTTAGTAACGCCATCGAAATGCAACGCGCATCAGTGACTAGTGCCAGTGTAATCATTATTGATAATCCCGAAGATGACATGACGATGACCACTGCGCTATTTTGCGCACAGAGTAACCCTAACGCCCACATCATCGCCTACTTTAAAGATGAACAACTGGGCAACCTGTTGAAAAATCACTGCCCTAATATAGAGTGTATGCCCTCTGTTGCCGTTGAAATGATTGCCAAGTCCGCGATGGATCCAGGCTCGAGTGTATTACACCATCAGTTGTTAGACTCAAACCGTGGCATGACCCAATATTCAGTGCACTATGACGCAGCGGAGCAGATCCCATTTGAATCGCTGTTTTATCAATTTAAAAATCAATACAGTGCTACCTTAATTGGCGTTTCAAGTAACGGCCCCGAGAGTATAGAGTTAAATCCGGCTCTGAGTCATTCTGTAGAGCCAGGCTGCACCCTCTATTACATCGCGGCAAATCGCATTACTAATATAGCTTGGAGTTAAACGCTACTCTGAATTAAAGACGTCGTTGGATCACGCGCATACAGAGGCTAAAGAGTCGCCATAGCAGCAAATAGCACTATACTCACAGAGTTCACAGGCGTATTCACCGCGCACTAATAACCAAGCCCTCAATTGGCAGATAACAGTTAACTGGGGCAGATATAACCACATTGGAGCAGTACAATGTTTAAAAAATGGTTTGGCAAAAAAGAGACACCAATAGTCAAAGACCTCGCACCTGAAATAATGGGCCTGCGCATAGGTGGTGCCTTTGAGCTGGACAGCTTAAAGCTGCGCTTAATAGAACCGAAGCTCATTATTGAAGGCGCGGCAACTACCCACCTCATTCAGGCTGTCGGCGTGGTGAAACTGGATGATACTACAACAGTACTGCGCTATTACACTGACGATGACGCTTTCATTCAGGTACTACTGGAAGGGGGTATGACAGAAAACCATATCAGCGACGTTAAGCTCTGGTACTTTTATGACACACAGAGCATCAGCAGCCAGAGTCAGTGGGATCGCATCTTAGACTCCGGCATTAGCCAGAGCGAAATTCAGCTTGAAGGCAACCACTACCAACCTGTATGGCAAAATGCTGAAGGTGCCATCGCCGCGCCTGTAGCTATGACCGAAAAAACCTACGCTGAAGACGGTAGCAATTGTGAAACCGATCAATTCTGCATGCTCTATGAAAGGCAGATTCAGGAAGACATGTTTGAATATGTGATGTACTTCGGCGAAGAAAAAATCCTTGAAAATCGTGCTGATCGCTGCCTGGTAAAAACCACTGGCTTCGACTTACAACCAGCGGACATTGATATTATTGGATAAATTGTCAGCAATGACATAAAATCCGTAGCAATACAAATACGGCGCTGGACTATTAGAGCATGAGTAATAGCTGTTGCCAGTACAATCCTCAATTGTGAAATACCCTATATATAGGAGCATCGATTATGGAAGCGATACAAGCTTCACTGCTAGGCCTGCTAGATTTTGCCATCTACTTTGGCGTCTCAATTTTACTCTTACTTGTTTTCAAATTTGTCTACACCTTAATTACCCCTCACGATGAGTGGAAGCTAGTCAAGGAAGAACAAAATACAGCTGCCGCCCTGGGTTTCATGGGCGCTGTTATCGGTTTTTCATTGGCGCTGGCCAGCGCCGCTTCCAACTCTGAATCACTGATTGACTTTGTGGTCTGGGGACTGGTTGCATTAGTCGCACAGACTATCGCCTTTGCCATCGTGCGTTTCATCTTTATGCCAAAAATAGTGCAACGCATCAACGACAATGAAGTATCGGCAGGTATTGTCTTGGCGGGAACATCCGTTGCAGTAGGTTTATTAAATGCTGCATGTATGACTTACTAGTCAGGAGTTAACGATGAAAAGGACACAGAGCATAGATTTAGGGGTAATGCGCAAGGCACCAAAGCTTTTTGCATTTAGACCTCTGGCATTAGCGGTCACTGCCGGAACATTGATAGGCTGCAGCGACGACACTCAGGAAGCGCAAGTGTACAAGAGCGTAGAGGACTGTATTTCAGGCAACCCGGGCCAAACCGAACAGTGCGAAATAGCCTACCAGCAGGCCGAACAAGAAGCGATCAAGAGCGGCCCAAAGTACAATAATTTAGCGGCTTGTGTGCAAGACTTTGGCGCTCACAACTGTCAATCTTACCCAGTACAGAACAACCAGAGTATCTTTATGCCATTGATGGCGGGCTACATGTTCGGCTCAATGATGAACGGCGGCTCTCGCTCGGCGCCGCTTTATACCTCTTACTCAAGACGATCTCCCGCTTACGGTAAGTGGACCTCTACCGATGGTAATTTATTTGGTAGTGCCAACTCCAATAAAATCAGGGTCAATGACAAAGCCTTTAAACCTAAGCCTACTGTGCGCCGTACTATGTCACGCGGTGGCTTTGGCTCTACCATAGCGGCTAAATCTAGCTTTGGCGGGCGAACCTCGCGCAGTAGCTGGGGCGGCTAAATGTTCAGATCTATCATCAAACAACGTCCCAACTGGCAAATAAGCGCCGCTGAATATGGTTTCACTTTCCATACTATGCACGGTGAAGCTTACTGGGATGAATCCGCCTACTATCAATTCTCACTCGAACAGATAGAGCGCGATATAGAAGCCCCCACTCAAGAGCTTCATCAAATGTGCCTGCAGGTGGTTGACAAAGTCATCGCCGATCAGCAGCTGATGCAAAAGTTCCAAATCCCAGAACAACACTGGGATTATATTCGTAATTCCTGGCTGGCCGGTGATCAATCTCTGTACTCCAGAATGGATCTTGTTTACGGCGGCGCTGGTCACGCAAAACTCTATGAAAACAATGCAGACACCCCTACCAGTTTGTACGAAACCGGATTTTGGCAGTGGCTTTGGCTGCAAGACCAAGTCAATGCCGGCAAGCTAAATCGCCGTGCTGACCAATTCAATTCACTGCAAGAAAAGATTATTAATCGCTTTGCCCAGCTGAAACTCGAGCATCCCGCTGAGATTTTGTATTTCTCCTGCTGCAAAGATACCGACGAAGACCGCGGTACTGTGCAATATCTCGAAGATTGTGCCACGGCGGCGGGGATAGAATGTAAGTTTATCTACGTTGAAGATATCGGTCTCTCTGCTGATGATTGCTTTACCGATTTAGATAATTTAAAGATTAGCTGGATGTTCAAGCTTTACCCCTGGGAATTTATGCTTCGTGAAGAGTACAGCGATGTACTAGAGAGCGCCGCTGTCTCTTGGATTGAACCACCTTGGAAGGCAATACTGTCCAATAAGGCCCTGTTGCCGATGCTCTGGAAAATGTTCCCACAGCACCCCAACTTACTGCCGAGTTTTTTCGAAGATGAGCTAAAAAACAGCCAGCTAGTAAACTACGTGAAAAAGCCTATCTTTGCCCGAGAAGGCGCTAATATCAGCATTCATTTAGCCGGAAAAGAAGTCTATTCATCTCCTGGCCCCTACGGTGACGAAGGCTATATTTATCAAGCCTACAGCCCGCTGCCAGCTTTCGGCGATAACTTTACCTTAATCGGCTCCTGGCTGGTCAATGATCAGGCTGCAGGCATTTCTGTACGCGAGGATAAAAACAAAGTGACTCAAGATATGTCCAGATACATGCCACACATCATTCTGTAGTCATCATAACGACCTACTAGAAAAGTCATAACAGCCTTAACAGCCTATTAAAACAATCTTAACACCCTATTAAAACAATCTTAACACTCTATTGGAACAGTCATATGAGCAGCCCAAATACCTTAACGATGCGCCAGCAAATCAACGTGGTGATTTTATTATCACTGCTAATCGCAGGTGTAGAGATTCTGAATTTGCTGACTGGACGGATGCTCAACAGTTTTGGACTTATCCCCCGCCAGCTAAGTGGCTTGCTGGGAATAGTCAGTTCTCCCCTGCTACACAATAGTTTCTGGCATTTTATTTCCAATATCTTGCCCTTTGCCCTGTTCAGTTTTCTGCTGCTGCAACACGGCACTCGGCGCTATCTACAAGTCAGTCTGATTTGCATTGTTGGTAGCGGCCTACTGGTTTGGTTATTTGGCCGAACTGCTATTCACGTCGGCGCCAGCGGTTTGATCTATGGATACTTTGGCTACTTGTTACTGGCGGGGATTCTCTCGGGGAAAATTAAACTGATCGCTATTTCTCTTTTTGTTGGCATTAGCTACGGCGGTCTGGTATTTGGTGTATTACCGCTGCGTAGCTATATATCCTGGGAGAGTCATCTGTTCGGTTTAATAGTAGGTCTAATTTGCGCTTATTATTTTCATAAAAAATAGCACGCATAAATAACATTCAGACTTACAGACAATATTAATCAATAGATAGTATGCCGAAGCATCTTACCTGTCAGTAATACTAACTTGATGGTTGCTTTTTAAGATGATTATGTATATCGTATATTTAGAATGTACAATATAACTATCCATTAACAACCACAGGTTTAGTATGATTAACTACGCAGAATTCACACCAATGAATGCATTAATGGGGGGTGCCCTGATCGGTTGCTCAGCCTTTTTACTCTTGTACTTGAATGGCCGCATCAGTGGCATTTCTGGTATAGCCAGTAGAATATTGGGAAAACCCACAGAATCAACAGCCCCCTCCTGGCTGTTCATTTTTGGCCTTATTACAGGCTCTGCACTAGCCAGTAACATCTTTTCACTACCGGTTCCAAAAATCGATAACAGCTGGCCACTGATCATCGCCTCTGGACTCTTGGTGGGCTTTGGCAGCGTATACGGTTCCGGTTGCACCAGTGGACACGGCGTTTGCGGTCTGGCGAGGTTATCAAAGCGCTCGCTGGTTAGCGTGCCTATTTTCATGCTTGCCGCAGTGATTAGCTACTATTTGTTAAGCGTGGTTTCTTAAAATGAGAGAATCAATAATGTTCAATACAACTAATCATCGCTATCTCGCTATGTTTTCAATTTTTTCCTGCGGGTTAGTATTTGCGGTAGGTTTACAACTAGCAGCAATGACCCACCCCAGCAAAGTTCAGGGCTTTTTAGACATCACAGGCCTTTGGGACCCCAGTTTAGCACTGGTGTTATTCGCCGCTACAGGGATTTTTAGTCTCGGCTTTTGGAGCATAATCAAAAGTAGAATCCGCAACCAGAAATCACCGATACTGGCCAGTTCATTCCAAATACCCACTACCACTGTAATAGATAAACAGCTAATTATAGGTTCAGTAGTCTTTGGCACCGGCTGGGGTCTGTCAGGGTTCTGCCCGGGACCGGCGATCGCCAATCTAATTTATTTGGATATAAAAATATTTGGCTTCATCATCGCGATGTTACTGGGTATGGCCATAGCTAAGCGACTGAAAAAGCAATAAACTAAGGCCCTCATAACGCAGATTAAAATAGAGCAATGATAGATTCATCTAAACTAGCAGCCAACAGCGCCAAGGCAGTGACACTGCTTAAGGCGCTGGCCAACAAACAGCGCCTAATGATTCTCTGCGCCCTACAAGACAAAGAACTCAGTGTCAGCCAACTGAATGAATTAATCCCCATTCCTCAGTCTTCACTCTCACAGCAATTAGCCTGGCTGCGAAAAGAGCAGTTTGTACGCACTCGCAGAGAGGCACAAAGTATCTTCTATGCGCTGGATAGCAACGAAGCTCAACAACTGATTGGCACTTTGTATCAGATCTACTGTAGCGACGATGATCCTCAATAATTAAGTGACTCCCTGGCGATAGTTTTGATTACTTGCCAGCAGCTATTTTAAAAGATTATTGAATACTTCTTAACAGTCTGAGCAGCTGCTCAGACCAAGCTGATATTTTTTCTCGTGCCGTTACCATTTCTGCACTTTCGCCCCCCCAAACATCCTTTTCTGTGTGCCAACGCAATTATTTCACTTGCTTCATTAATGTTCGTTTGAACACCAATTCACTAACTCAATGTTCAAAGACTACCAGTATTTAGTATAAAAATATTCGTTCGATCATATTGCTTTATATTCTTATCTTGAGTTACTATCGAATTGGCGTCACAAAAACGACTTATAAATGTCACCCTAATGTCATCAATAGCTTCTATTCTTCAGCCAGTTATATCACTGCTAAATCAGTTAGCA
>MABF01000199.1 GCA_002163025.1 'Osedax' symbiont bacterium Rs2_46_30_T18 | reverse complement strand
CTGTTTCATCAATTACTGTTTTATCAATAGGGGCTGCGCTCTGTACCGGAGCACTAGCTTTAGCTGGATTGAGGAAACGCTTCAGGTAGTGTGGCCCCCCGGCTTTGGGTCCAGTGCCGGATAATCCTTCGCCACCAAAAGGTTGTGTGCCTACAACTGCTCCTATCTGGTTGCGGTTGACGTAAGTATTGCCCGCTTTAATGGTGCTGACTAACTGTTGTACCCGGCTATCGACCCGGCTATGCAGTCCAAATGTCAGGCCATAATTTTGTGCATTGATGGTCTCAACGACGCTGTTGAGTTCGCGGCCTTTAAATGTGGCTACGTGCAGTACCGGTCCGAATATTTCCTGGGTCAGCTCTTCAATGCCAGAGACTTTTAATACCGTCGGCGCGATAAAGTAACCTTGCTCAGGGCTTGTCAGGCTCTTTAACAGCTTTCCCTGCGCCTTATAGCTGGCACAGTGCTGTTGTATTTTATGTTTAGAAGCCCTGTCAATAACCGGGCCGACATCAGTGCTCAGCTGTCGCGGGTTACCCAGTACTAGTCCATCCATAGCACCGAATAACATAGTTAATAGCTCTTCGGCGATGTCTTCCTGTAAGTACAACATCCGCAGTGCAGAACAGCGCTGGCCGGCACTTTGAAACGCCGATGCCAATACATCGCGTACCACTTGTTCGGGCAGGGCAGTGGAATCGACGATCATCGCATTCAGGCCACCTGTCTCGGCGATCAATGGTGCGTCCGGGGCCAGTGTCTGGGCCATTAGTCTGTTAATGCGCTGTGCGGTATCAGTAGAGCCGGTAAAGCACACTCCGGCTATGCGCGGATCACTGGTCAGTTGTGTGCCTACACTGGCACCGGATCCTGGCAGTAGTTGCACTGCATCGGTGGGGATGCCTGCCAGATGCATCAATTCGACTGCTTTTGCTGCAATCAGTACCGTCTGTTCAGCGGGTTTGGCCAATACAGTATTGCCGGCAGCCAGTGCGGCCAGTACTTGTCCGGAGAAAATCGCCAGCGGGAAGTTCCAGGGAGAGATACAAGTGATCACACCACGGCCACTACTGTCCTGTGGGCACTTAAGCGCCTGAACCGCGTAGTAGCGGGAAAAATCTACTGCCTCACGCAGCTCTCCAACCGCATCGAGCAAGGTTTTTCCCGCCTCTCTGGTCGCCAGGGCAAAAAACTCAACCGCGTGTTGCTCGTACAGATCTGCCAGCTTGTTAAGGCAATTGGCCCGATGCTCAGCACTGCACTGGTTCCAGCTGCTAAAAGCGTCGCTGGCGGCCGCAATGGCCGTATCGACATCTTCTTTACTGCTCTCTTGTACTGTGCCTACTAAATCGCTGGGATCAGCGGGGTTGTAAATTGCGATGGCATCCGAGGTGGGTCTCGACAGGCTCTTTGTGCCGGCAATGATTGGCTGTACATGCCACTGACAAGTGTCAAAGTTAGCTCTGGCGTTTTCTAGCTGGTTAAAGGTCTGGGCATCAGTAATGTCCCAGCCTTTGGCATTAATCCTGTCAGCGCCGTAAATCGCCGCGGGTAGCGGAATCATCTGACTGGCTATCTTATCTGCCAGCTCCTGTACCGCGGTGATAGGGTCGCGGGCTATTTCTTGCGGCGCGATGCTGGTATCGACAATCTGATTGACAAAAGAGCTGTTGGCGCCGTTCTCCAGTAGTCGTCTTACCAAATAGGCGAGCAGATCCTTGTGTGCACCGACGGGTGCGTAAACCCGGCATCTGGTTTGGTTGCTAGCGAGTACATGCTGGTGCAGTGATTCTCCCATGCCGTGTAATCTTTGAAACTCATATTGGCTGTTATCTAAATGCCCGGCCAGATTCAGCACTGCTGTGACTGTGTGCGCGTTGTGGGTGGCAAACTGTGGATAGATAGTATCGGTCATGGCCAAAAGTTTTTTGGCACAACAGATATAGGAGACATCGGAGTTGAGCTTGCGGGTAAAGACCGGATAACCAGATAACCCTAACACTTGAGCGCGTTTGATTTCAGCATCCCAGTAGGCGCCTTTAACCAGTCGCACCATAATTTTGCGATCCAGTTTTTTAGCCAGCGCGTACAACCAATCTAAAACGAAACTCGCTCTGGGGCCAAAGGCCTGTACAACCACACCAAAACCACTCCAGTTTGCCAGAGACGGGTCTGATAACACTGCCTCTATCACATCTAGGGATAAATCCAGTCGATCGGCTTCTTCAGCATCGATATTAAAGCCCATGTTGGCAGCTTTCGCTTGTTGTGCAAGTGCCAGAGTACGGGGTACTAATTGTTGCAATACCTGCTGGCGCTGAGGGTACTCGTACCTTGAATGCAATGCCGATAGTTTTACCGAAATACCTGGATTGACTCGAATATCGGTATCTTTACAAGTGCTGGCCAACTCGCCAATAGCCAGTGAATAGGACTTAAAGTAGCGCTGTGCATCCGCTTCAGTGCGCGCTGCTTCACCTAACATGTCGTAAGAATAGGAGTAGCCCTGCTTTTCAAACTTAGCGGCTCTTTTACAGGCCTCTGCAATGTCGCGACCCAGTACAAATTGACTGCCTAGCTCTTTCATCGCCTGGCCCACTGCGGTGCGCACTAGTGGCTCACCCATTTTTTTCACCAGCGAGCGAATCGACTTAGCAATACTTTGCTCTTGATTTTCTACTGCTGCAGGCGCTATCACCTTACCGGTCAACAGTAGTGCCCAAGTCGAGCTATTTACCAGCGAAGAGTTAGAGCTGCCCAAGTGACTATGCCAATTACCGCTGGCGACTTTATCTTCGATTAATGCATCGATAGTGTAAGAATCCGGCACCCGTAACAAAGCTTCAGCAAGGCACATCAGCGCCACACCTTCTTTAGTGGTCAGGCCGTATTCCGCCAAAAATTTTTCCATCATTGAAGGGTTACCCGCCTGGCGCACACTCGTCACTAACTGTGCTGCCTGTTCGGATATGCTGTTGCGCTGGGCAACACTGATATCGGCATCTTGAATCAGCTGAGTGATAACTTGCTGCTCTGGTGCCAGATAATAATCGAGAATGTGTTGCCGAATAGCAGTGAGTGAATGGCTCATGGGGAACTCCAACAAATGAATAGTTAGGGCTAGTTTAGCAATTAACGGCTAGACGAAATCGTCAATAATTACCTGTTTTTGGGATTTTTATCTAAAGATTTGCTGCTTATTAGTGTAGATGGCTTGTTTTATGATAACTGCTAGACTAATTGTCTATTTGGTTTTAGTGCTGCAGTGACCAGGAAAGCAATTGCTAGCAATGGAGAAGCCTGCGAGTCGCTCTGTTGTTACACATAGCATAAGTTACAGGCGTGCGCATGCTGCTATGCACAAGCATAGCCCCACAGCTATGTTTGTGCAAAACAGTTGCACACAAGTGCGCACTGGGTTGGCAGGGCTATACGAGTCTGCTTTGTTGATGCAGATGATTTTTTTGCCAGTATAATGCCGGGCATAACAGTACTAATATCAGTGCTGCATAAAGCATGTTTGCGCCTATGGAAATGGCAATGGCGGCGAAAAACAGACAGCTTAAAATAATGATGGGCAGATACTTACGACTCAAAAGTTTAAAGGAAGCCAGCATAGTTGCAGTGTAAATGACCACAAATACGCCGTTGGTCCAGGCTATCAGCTGCTCTAGTTGCTGGCCAAACAGATAAGTTAAAACAATCGCCAGCAACATAGCCAGTAAGATGGCACACAGGGCGCGAACCGGTACTTGGTATTGGTTGAGTTGGTCAAAATACTTCGGTAGTACTCTTTCACGACCAAAGCTACAGAGTAATCTGGACGACCCGGCTGTGTAAACGTTAACTGTTGCCAGGCCGCTGGCGATACCCAAAGTCCCAATTATTTGGGCACCATAGCCGCCTACTAATTGGTCAAATACGTCGACTATTGCCAGTGCGCTAGTGCTGGGCACAACAATCAATAAGTAAGTACAAGCGATATAGATGATGCCGACCAATACAGTACCTATCATCATCGCTGGCAACATATCTTTTTTCGGGTTGCGAAAATCGGTAGCTAAATGGGTCATAGCCTCAACCCCTAGAAAACTCCAGAAAGCGATCCCGGCAGCACCCATAACGGCACTGAAATCGGCTTGCTGCAGTGCGTTACTTAAGTTATAGCGCGGTATTTCAAAACCGGAAGATATAAGCAGCATTAAGACGACAGCCACTATCACTAGTGTGAGTACAAACTGTAACTTGGCAGAGACGTGAATACCTCTGATATTGAGCACCAGTAACAGTAGTATCATGCCAATCTGTACCAGCAGTTCTCCAACGCCAGTGACAGGAAAGAATACCGCAAAAAATTTGAAGGCGATGAGTATTGCCGCGGCACTGCCAATGGGGATTAGCATTAAAAAACTCAGACCAATACAGCGGCCGGCGAGGCTGCCAAATGCCAGTTCGACAAAGTGCGCCGGGCCACCGGCGTGTGGGTATTTTCCGGCGAGGCGACCAAAGACTAGAGTAACCGGGATAATGGCTAAAGTGAGTAGAATCCAGGCCCACAGCGATCCGGCTCCGGCAATTTCCACGGTTATTTGTGGCAGAATGAATACTCCGGTGCCCAAGAGTGTCGTGGCCATTAAACCGGCGCCGTGCCAGCGGCCTATTGTGGCGGTTGCATTACTCATAATCAGATGTTCTCAATTGGCTTGAATACTGTATAGAAACTCAGTATAACTTTAAACGATGTGACAATCTGCCGCACTATGCCTGCAAAATGACGGCAGTGACAGGCAAACTGGCAGCAAATATCAACTTAATTGCAAAGGTCTAAGACAGTGGATAAATTTGATCAGGCAATCATTCAGGCACTGCGTGAAGATGCGCGGCAAAGTATTTCAAACATTGCACAGCAGGTTAACCTGTCTCGCTCTTCGGTGACAGCCAGAATTAAAAACCTAGAACAGAGCAAGGTGATTCGCGGTTATCAAGTACTGCTCAGTGAGTCGCAAAAGAGTGCTGTCAGCGCCTACTTTGAAATCCAGTATGTCTCTTCGTGCTGTACTAAAATACTGGAAGTCTTTAATACCATCCCAGAGATAGTTACCTGCCACGGGATTACCGGCGATATGGATTTACTCGTGTTTGTCAAAGCGCAAAGCATGCAACGGCTACATGAAATCCGTGAATACATAGACAGCCACGGGGATATCTCAAAAATGAAAACCCATGTTGTGATGAGCGAGTGGATAAATAATCACGGTGATTAATGGGTGGGAGATATCGATTTTCACGACCTATGATTAATCACTTACCTTAGTATCGGCGTTACTGCCTTTAGTTGCAGTAAACTCATCGTCTATGGCTGTATCTTCGGCATTGTCTTGTGATAATGGCTGTGTTTTTGTCTGGGCTTGGGGTTGCTCTGCGATGTCTTGTTCTGGTTCGATTTCTTGCTCTTGCTCTTGCTCTTGCTCCAGGTCTAAGTCTACTGGTTGGTCTTGCCAGGTAAGGCTGTGATGGTTAAAGTCGTTTTGTACTATGGGTTTTATGACTTCGCCAGATAAAGGGCGGGAAATATCGATATCCACGCACAGTGATTAATCACTTAGCTTAGTATCGGCGTTACTGCCTTTAGTTGCAGTAAACTCATCGTCTATGGCTGTATCTTCGGCATTGTCTTGTGATAATGGCTGTGTTTCTGTCTGGGCTTCGGGTTGCTCTGCGATGTCTTGTTCTTGTTCTTGTTCGATTTCTTGCTCTTGCTCCAGGTCTAAGTCTACTGGTTGGTCCTGCCAGCTAAGGCTGTGATGGTTAAAGCCGTTTTGTACTATGGGTTTTATGACTTCGCCAGATAAAGGGCGGGAAATATCGATATCCACCCACAGTGATTAATCACTTAGCTTAGTATCGGCGTTACTGCCTTTAGTTGCGGTAAACTCATCGTCTATGGCTGTATCTTCGGCGTTGTCTTGTGATAATGGCTGTGTTTTTGTCTGGGCTTGGGCTTGGGGTTGCTCTGCGATGTCTTGTTCTGGTTCGATTTCTTGCTCTTGCTCTTGCTCCAGGTCTAAGTCTACTGGTTGGTCTTGCCAGCTAAGGCTGTGATGGTTAAAGCCGTTTTGTACTATGGGTTTTATGACTTCAAAGTAGGGAGAAACATCGAAGTCTCTGGGGGCAAAAAGGCTGGGGTCACGGCGCCGGTGCATTTTTTTATAGGTGCTGATACGCTTTGAGTCACTCGGGTTTTCATAAGTAACATCGGGCAAAATCGGGTAGCGAATAGACTGGAATGCCTGGGCGATTAACGATGAACAAATGGCTCTGGTGGGATCTCCACTGCCCAGAGATAGAGCTTTGCGGCGCCATCTAGAGGGTATTGGGGGGGTGGGGATCAAGTAGCGAGCCAGATCGAAGATGTTTTTTAGATCATAGCTATTGCCAATTCTGGAAACGGCAAATTGCAGAACTTGGTTTATCTCGCTCTCAGACAAGCCTATGGGTCTACAGATACGGCTGTGTTGATCCGCATACATGCTCAGCGGCACGGCTCGCACCCCAGCTTCTATATCGACTTCCAGCAGCGATAAGAAATCAGTATCTCGCTGTTCCCCTAAGTGATCTCCGATATAAAGCATGGCGTGAGACCAGGTCGACTGAGTAAAAAATTTAATACTGGTACTGAAGCGACTGGTGCCCTCGATCAGTAGAATATCTCCCTTGCGCAAGGTTCTCTGCAATAACTCAGGATTACTGGTTGAGAATAAATCGTCATTGGTATGGGGCTTTGCTAAAAAATGTGCCAGCTTAGTGCCCACAAAACTAAATAATTGCACAAACGACTCCTTGTAGTAGAGCTTGTCAGGCCCTGCTTCTTACTTTGCACATTCCCTGTGCAATTGGGTAAGAAATATTTAGTATCAGTACTATTAATATTAGAGCTGCTATTTAGACAAAACAAGTTATTAGCCGACATTCTTTGCAAAATCGCATCACCAGTAAGTAAAAGATAGCGTGATAAATAGTGGCATTGATTGAGGTTTTTATAGGTGGTTGAAGCAGTATATGACAGCCGTGTTATGATGAGCTTTTTCATATCTGTAACATATAGACAGCTCAATAAGCTTTTGTGTGTTCTCTGATTTTAGGGTAAATGATGGCTCAGTTGTATTTCTATTACTCGGCGATGAACGCCGGCAAATCCACCTCACTATTACAGTCCGCCCACAATTACACGGAACAGGGGATGTCGGTGCTACTTTTTACCGCGGCGATAGATGAGAGGGTACAAAAGGGGGTGATTGCCTCGCGCATTGGCCTGCAGGCTGAAGCCAGTATTTTTGAGCATAATACGGATCTGTTTGTGCAAGTCAGCAAGGATCATGCGCGGCGAAAGCTGCATTGTGTTTTTGTCGATGAAGCACAATTTCTATCCAGAGAACAAGTAGATCAGCTGGCAAAAGTCGTAGATACTCTGCATATACCGGTACTTTGTTACGGCATCCGCTCTGATTTTCAGGGAGAATTATTTCCCGGCAGTAAGCGCTTGTTGAACATTGCCGATAAGCTCACTGAGCTGAAGGCTGTCTGCCATTGCGGACGCAAAGCGACTATGGTGGTGAGACGCGATGGCCAAGGGCAAGTGGTAAAAGCGGGTGAACAAGTGGTGATAGGTGGCAATGACAGTTACGAATCTATGTGCCGCAATCATTTCTTTAAAGCTGTCGACACCTATTAGTTGCTGGTGATATAAGTCCTCTTTACTCAGCTGTTTAAACAGTAAGTGGTAGCCTAAGATATGGCACCACTAGCGCTGCATCATACTGGGCAGTTCGAAATAGTTTATCCGGCGCTGTCGATGCTGTTCAGTTATCGGCGATGTAAGTTAACGGTAGCTGGGTTGTTTGTTTCATGGTTTCCATCACAAAGCTGGAGCTGATATCGATCAGGTCAGCTTTACTCAGTTGTTTAAACAATAAGTCGTAGCCTGACATGTCGGTGACGACTGCCTTTAACAGATAGTCTCTGTCCCCGGTCATGCGATGTACTTCTAATAATTCAGGTATGTCCCTCACTAAAGTTTTAAATTTTTCTGCCCATTGTTCGCTGTATTGTTTAGTGCGCACTGATATGTAAACGGTCAAGTCTAAGTTGAGCATTTTTTGATTTAACAGTGTCACTTTCTGAGTGATAACGCCCTGGTCAATCAGGTTCTGCAAGCGTCTCCAGCAGGCGGATTTCGATAGATTGACTTGTTGCGCCAAATTTTCCATAGATAAGCTGGCATCCGCTTGCAGCAGTTTCAGCATTGTTCGCTCTGCTTTACTTAATTTTAATGTCGCCTGCATGACTGAAATCCGATAATTCTAAATCCGAGTTGAAAATGAGATTTTATCCCATTAAGGACTGCTCAACTGGCACGATATCATGTAATTACTGCTATTGCCTTAAGAGATAGAGACAATGTTTAAGGGATGATCAATTAATATATGAACTATTCATTCATGCCGAGGATCAGCTATGAGCAAGCTCAATAATAAATCAACTTTATGTGTACATGCCGGGGTATCTCCAGATGCTACCCATCAGGCGATAATGACGCCAATATTTCAATCTTCTACTTATGTTCAAGATTTTCCGGGCCAGCCAAAAACCCATGACTACGGTCGTGCCGGTAATCCAACCAGAGATGCTCTGGAGACTTCACTGGCGGCATTGGAAGGGGCACAAAATGCACTGTCTTTTGCCTCGGGGTTAGCGGCTATCCAGGCAGTTGGACAGTTGTTAGAGCCAGGCAGTCATGTATTGGTCTGCGACGATGTATACGGTGGAACAGGACGTTTGTTCAGGCAGTTCTACGCTAAATACGATATTGAGTTTGAATTTGTCGATATGACAGTTGCCCCGGCGCAATTACAGAAATACTTTAAAGATAATACTCAATTAGTCTGGCTAGAATCACCCACCAATCCGTTGCTAAAGATCATAGACATTGCCGCTATGGCCACACTGACTAAACAGCAAGGGGTGATTTTGGCGGTCGATAATACTTTTGCCTCGCCTATTTTTCAGTCGCCACTGGCTTTAGGTGCTGATTTAGTGATGCACAGTGTGACTAAATATATTGGCGGGCACAGTGATATCATTGGTGGCGCTCTTATGCTTAATAATGAGGAACTCTATCAAAAATTGCGCTTTGTGCAATTTGCCGCCGGTGCCGTGAACGCTCCTATAGACTGTTTTTTACTGCTTAGAAGTATCAAAACCTTGGCGATCCGTATGCAAGTACATCAGCGTAATGCGCAAATCTTCGCCGAGGCTCTGCAGCAGTTACCTGAATTCAGTGAAGTACTGTATCCGGGTTTAAAGAGTCATCCGCAACATCAGTTGGCCAAGGCGCAAATGCAAGGGTTCTCCGGGATAGTCAGTGTGCGGCTAAATGCCGATTTTGCCAACGTCGCTGCGTTTATGCAGAACCTAAAAGTATTTAGCTTAGCGGAGAGCCTGGGGGGAGTGGAGTCTTTGGTTAATCACCCCGAAACGATGACTCATGCTTCAGTGCCTTTGGAGCTGCGTAAAAGTTTGGGCATTAGCAGTGATTTACTGCGCTTTTCTATAGGTATAGAAGATGTCGAAGACTTGATTGCGGATGTACAACAGGCGCTGCAAAAATTATAGTCTGACGACAGGCTTTTGCCCGCTTCGCGCTGATCAGTACAAGGGACGTTTTTTATATTGCTGGAACTGGCAGTTAATCGCTGCTGGAACTGATGCGGGTACCGCCATGCCCGCAGCAGCCACCGGGCTGCTTTAGCTAAGTACTGCTGGTGGTATTTTTCTACGCAGTAAGAGCCAGTTGATAAATTTGCCTTGAAGCTAGTGCCTGCTCAGCAGAGTCCGGTAAATCACAGCAGACTTCTCTGTAATTCAGATTGATTGTGGCGGTCTCTGTTTCCTGATCACGGCTTAATGTACTAGTAATAGTGATAAGTTGAGGTTCATCAATAATGAAATATCGGTCATTATTGCCTCTCATGCAAGAATCCATGATTGTTTATGGCATAGGTGCTAGGCGCTGTTAGTGGTTAATATTGGCGCAGTGAAGTGTATAAGAGCCTTGGGCATTATCTTACTATGCCCAGGGGGTATAGGGTCAAGATAACCGACCCTAATGTTAGTTAAGAAGGGTTTTAATACAACCAGTTATCTTCTAAATGCTCTGCTAATTCGCGTCTCTCGCGATGTTTTTCTATCGCTCGCCTAGCGGCAAACAGACGCTTCGCCTTGTGTTTTTTACGCTGGTGTTTTTCATCTTCTTTATGACCGACGAAAGCATTAAAAATCTCTGTTTCAAGGCCGAGCTCTGGTTGCTGAATATCTATCGACATAGTGGCATTCCTTAATAGTTTGAAACTCTCAGCTGTTACAATAGAGCAGCTATATTACTGGGCGATGACAGATATAAGACGGCATTGTTAAGCTGCAATTTTGATGGGGGATTATTTCACACCGTAGCAGGTGCGGGACAGGTCGCTGAAGATTAGCTGGGATATTAGTATTGGATATAAGTGCTATCGGCAACAGCCAAAAACAAACATGGTTTTTGCCAATAGCTTACTTGGATTACCGATAGTGCTGGGCATTACACGCTCTATTCGGCTTCGAGGCCGGGCCAGTAATCGTCTAAGTTTTCGTTAAGTTCTTTTTTTTCATGGTGCTTTTCAATAGCGCGGCGTGCTACTAAAATACGTTTTGACAGCAGTTGTCTGTTTTTATTTTTGGCACGATCATCGTAGCCGATAATAGTATCAATGATCTCAGTTTTAAGTTGATTGTTTTTATTAGCATCACTAAACATCAGATTCATCCCCCTCACGATAGGTCAAAACCGGTGACAGATAAACAATTTACCTGTCATTAGCTGTTGAGCCAGATTCAGATGTCGCTCAATAATTGTTCAATTGAGCATAAATGTCAATGCTGAATATAATGCCGTCATTTTTTGGCGACATACAACTGAGGTTTACCGGGCTTATCTGCACGCCTGCTGATCTAATAAAGGGGGCTACATGGCAATTTGTTCGCTTTACTTGGAGCTAAAGCCACGTTTGTCATTTTGTCGTAAATTGCGCAAGCTGCGCTTGATGGTTTTTAAATGATCCAGCACTCTGGGACCGAGCTTCATGGCAACCCCCACAGCCAGTACATCCATAACCACTAAATGTAAAACTCGGGATGACATTAAGGCACTGAGGTCTTTATCTTCTTCCAAATCTATCGCGATGGAGATGCTGGCCAAGTCGGCTAAAGGAGTGTTACCAGGGCACAAAGTCAGCAGAGTCGCCCCTGTTTCGCGCACCAATTTGCAAGTGTGTAGCATATCTTTGGTGCGCCCGGTCTGCGAAATAGCGACCACGACATCTTGCTCGTTCATGGTCACAGCAGAGATAATTTGCATGTGAGGATCGCTGTGCGCAGCAGCGGATATTTGCAGGCGATGGAATTTATGTTGTGCATCGCTACAGACCGCAGCTGAGGCACCGAAACCATAAAACTCTATACGTCTGGCTTTAGCTAGCGCATCGATTGCCCGTTCTATTTGAGCGGGCTCGAGGTGATCTCGAATGTTAATCAAGTTGCCGATCATAGAATCAAAAATTTTCTTTTGGAAATCTTTGACGCTGTCGTCAGTATCCAAGGTGAACTGCTCAAAATTTGGATTGCTGGCCAGGCCTTGTGCCAGTGTTAACTTGAAGTCTTGAAAACCATCGTAATCTAAAGCACGGCAAAAACGCACAACAGTGGGCTCGCTGACATTCGCTTTAGCCGCGAGATCGATAATGCGCATATGAATGACATCTTCTGCGTGCTCTAATACAAAATCAGCGACTTTTTGCTCTGATTTTCTTAATTTGTCACGGGCGCTTTCAATTGATTTTAATAAGTTACTAGAGTTCAAGTCTGGGTACGTCCATTAATTATTGTTATTGCAATAGGAAGCAGGTTTTAAACTGCATGTCTAAGTGCTAGAGCCTGTAGAAAAAGTTATAACGTATCGGCAGGTTTCACAGTAACCGCATGTTGGTCTATATCCATATAGTTTATAATGTTAATGCTGCAGAGCCTACCAATAAGTCTGTGCCAGAGACAAACAGCTTAATTGTAGCAGTTGGCTGTTGAACAAGTCAGGTACATCTGGGTGCTGGTTCAGATGAAACAACCAGTGTCGCGAGCCTGATATTGGTAAAAAGCCCAAAAATCGGTAAAAAGTTGTATATTTGGCTGCAATATTAGGAAAAAACTTTACAATACGCCATGCGACAATCGTATGATAATTGCCGGATGTCTCTGAGAAGTTAAGCGCATCTGGCGCAAGCTGTTTTATAACACATTGGAAGATTTACATGAATGATACTTTATTGTTAGAACCGCAGTTACGGGAACTCGATAAACCTAAGTTGATCGCTTACTGCATCGCAGTGACGCAACGGCAGTTTCCAAATTTTGCACTGTTCAGCAATATCGTGGAGTTCGGTGATGCCAAAAAGATGGCGAATATTATTGACGGTATCTGGCAGTCTTTAATACCCGGCGGTGCGCAGATGAATTTTTCACTGCAGCTGGAAAAAGTTGAAGATAATATGCCCGACTTAGACGCCTTCGATATGTATGGTGCCGCCCCTGCCCTGGATGCAATTACCTGTTTGCACGCGACTATCTCCTGCATCTTAGAAACTGAATACGAGGAGGCAGTCACGATAGGGCTAGTTTCCAGAGAAACAGTCGCCAGCTTTATTGAAGTCTCTGAAGGTGATGATCAGATGTCGGATGCTGAAATAATGCGTTTGATCAGCAACCATCAGTTGATTGAGCAGGAAGAAGAATTCCAGGGCGAAGTACTGCAACGTCTACAAAGCGCCACCGCGTTAGATAAAGCCTTTATTGCCTCGTTAAAAGAATTAGCCAGTAATCAGGGTGTCAGTAATATTGGCATCAGCCTGGACTAGTCAGACCTGTTAAATTACGACTGAGGGCAAGTGCTCTCAGATCTGTTCCATTATTTAATCCTATCGGTATTTCATGATTAAGATTGGCCTGATACTGCTTATTGCTCCCTGTCTGCTATTGATGGGGCTGTATATGTCCGATCTTTCCCGGGTCGAAGACTGCCTTGTTGCAGGCGGGTCTTACGATTCTGTGCAGCAATTATGTGATATGCAAAATAGTCATCCAGTGCTGCCTTTTATGGCTGGCAACACCCGCTTAGTTAACAGTGCAATGTTGCTGGCTATGCTAGGTTTTTTCCTCTGTGTGATCGGCCTGTATCGGCCTCGAAAAGGGCACTGAGTACTATGCAAAAGAAACTTTGGCGGGCTCTGCTGATTGTGGCCCTTCTCGGGGCGGTAATTAGTGCTGTTTTATTCTGGCTTAATCGCGAGCAGTGGCTGGCCGATTTTAACCTCGAACGTCAGCAGCAAACTGAAAAATATACGCAAATGGGCAGTTTGTTTGCTAAAACAGCAACCCAAGACCAGTGTCTGCAACAGAGCTTTTCGCAGCTGGGAAAATGTTTTGCCGCGAAATGCACTTTGGATCAGGCGGTGTTTCTCAAGACCTGTTTAGCAGGTGCCGCAAGCAGTGAGCATTTTTGTGACGGGGTACCCAATTACTCGAAAAAAATGTCTGAAGAAGCTAAAAAATGGCTGAAGGACGGCTGTTGGAACAAAGATTTAAATGGCGAGAGCTGCAGATTTTTACTTAAACAACAGAGCTACTTTTGCTCTAAGCAAAAATAACTAACAGAGTTACTTTTGCTCTAAGCAAAAATAACTAACAGAGCTACTTTTGCTCTAAGCAAAAATAGCTAACAGAGTTACTTTTGCTCTAAGCAAAAATAGCTAACAGAGTTACTTTTGCTCTGCGAAAAAATAACAATTTGATCAACCAAGAGAGAAACGATGATAGGTAATCCAGTCAAAGGTGGAAGATATGTATTGCGTGGTTTAGCGCTGTTAGCAGAAAAAAAGCTGCGGGTTTTTGTATTAATACCACTGATCATCAATATATTACTGTTCTCGATAGCGTTGTCTGTGTTGTTTAACCAATTGCCCAATTGGATAGATAGCTGGTTGAGCTTACTGCCCGGTTTTCTGTCTTTTCTAGAGTTTATTTTGTATCCACTGTTTGCGCTTACTGCAGTACTGGTGGTCTATTATAGTTTCAGTATCCTGGCCAATATTCTAGCGGCGCCTTTCAACGGTCTGCTCTCTGAGCGGGTCGAGCAGATGGTCTCTAAAAGGGAAGTGGCAGATGCAAGCTTTAAAGAGTTGTTAGCCATCATACCCCGCTCTATCGGTCGAGAATTCGCTAAGTTGGCCTATTACATTCCGCGCTTAATACTGTTACTTATTCTCAGCTTCATCCCCGGGATAAACTTGTTTGCACCCCTTTTCTGGTTTTTGTTTGGTGCCTGGATGATGGCAATTCAGTATTGCGATTACCCAATGGATAACAACAATGTATCTTTTTCTGCAATGCGTAGCCAACTCAAGAAGCAGCGTTTTACCGGGCTGGGGTTCGGCGCTCTGGTGCAGTTGGGCATGATGGTGCCGATCTTGAACTTCATCATGATGCCAGTGGCGGTAATAGGTGCCACACTATACTGGATTGAAGAGCACAGTTGATTCATTATGACGTCAGTAGCGCTTCTAAGTACTACTGGGTATTGAGTTAAAGAGCAGGGCAGCTTAACAGTTGGCTTTGTCGCTGTGACTGATAGCCAACTCTTTCTATAGCTCTGTCAAAGTATCAAGCGGGAAGTGGCAGCTAAAACTGCTGCCCTCACCCACAGTGCTGTCGATCAGCAAGTTTGCCTGGTGTCTGCTCAAGACATTTTTAACGATGGCTAAGCCCAAGCCAGTGCCCCCGGTGCTGACAGATCTATCGTCATCCACCCGGTAAAAACGCTCAGTCAGTCGGTCTAAGTGTATCGAACTGATCCCCGGGCCGTTATCTGCCACTGTAAAGTAGCCGCCAGTGGCATCACAGCTCCAACTTATATGAATATTACCGCCCGTTGGAGTGTAGCGTACTGCGTTGTAAACTAAGTTGGAAAAAGCACTGTGCAGCTCCTTCTCCCTGGCTAACAGGCCGATATTTTCGGCTAGATCAACACTGATATTATGCTCTTTATCAGCCGCTAAGTGCTGTGCTGACTCCATAATGGTTAAAATCAGCGTCGGTACGTTGACTGGAGATTCATCCATAATAATGTCAGTGGAGTCTAGCTTGGATAAAAGTAGCAGGTCTTCAACTAAGCTTTGCATCCGATTAGATTGCTGCTGCATTTGTCCCATGGCCTTGTGTAGAGGCCTGGACAGCGGTTGGTCGAGAAAGGTCTCAAGATAACCGCGAATTACTGTCAAAGGCGTACGCAGCTCGTGTGAAGCGTTGGCGACGAAATCCTGCCGAGTCTGCTCTAGTCTGATTAAGTGGGAGATATCTCTGGCGACTAGTAAACGTTCCGATTCACCAAATTCGGTAATCGAATATTGTAACTCGATATTGGCATCGTGCGGGCTTTTGAGCTGCAGAGGTTCAGTGTAATCAGCTCTTTGGAAATAGCGAATAAATCGGGGATCGCGGAGTAAATTAAACAGCGGTTGACCGTGATCGGAATCTTTCTTTAGACCTAATAAACGCTCAGCGGAGCGATTCCACCACTGCATCGACAATTGCGGGTCGACAATAACTACCGCATCTTTGAGTGCTGCAGAAGACTGTTGAAATCGGCTGATAACTTCCAGCAACTCTTTTTCCCGACGTCGGCGCTGCTTGCGAAATCGATACAACTGATCAAAAATTTCGCCCCAGTCACCTCTGGCTTCGGGAGGCTCTTTTTTTAGTCCCTGTTGCAGCCAAAGCTGCAGTTTACTTTTTTCTCGCAATTGCAGTACTGACCAGAAAAAAAGCGCAATTACCAGGCTCCAGGCCAACCAGTCAATAATCCACCCCAGCAGCGCCGCGACGCCGACAGTGATAAAAAAACTACTTAGAGCCCGATAGGGAGATTTTGCCAAAGTGAAATCCTGTTAAAAATTACTGGGCTCAGGGGAATAATAGCTAGGGTGCTTATCAGCATGCTAAGCATCTAAGTACTGGCGCTCATCTTAAGCTAAATACTTTTAAAATTATATCCTTAGTGTCCGCTAGCCATTTCTACTTTGCAGTCTAATGGAACAAAGCTGCTGTTCTATGGGTATCGCTGGTATTTGGCTGCCAGGGTGTTGTGTTAAGCCCCTGTTGCTATTGAGTCTGGGTTGAAAAGCGATACCCAGTACCCCTGACAGTCTGGATTAAATACTGATGACGGTCGCCAAGGGCTTTGCGTAAGCGCCTGATATGCACATCTACGGTACGTTCTTCCACGTACACATTACCGCCCCAGACCATGTCCAATAGCTGAGTGCGCGAGTAGGCTCGATCTTGATGGGACATAAAAAATTGCAACAGTCGGTACTCAGTGGGGCCCAGATCAAGTGCTGTCCCCTGGGAACTGGCGCGATGTGATACCGGATCTAGCCTCAAACCTTCAACTTCTACTACTTGATCGATACCTTTGGGGGTGACCCGTCGCAGTACCGATTTTAAGCGTGCCACTAATTCTCTGGGAGAGAATGGTTTAGTGATATAGTCGTCAATTCCCGCCTCCAGCCCATGAATTTTATGATCTTCATCATCTCTGGCAGTGAGCATGATAATCGGAATGTCAGCCGTTAACGCATCACTGCGCAAGCGGCGCGCCAGCTCAATACCACTCATTTTTGGCATCATCCAGTCCAGCAGTACCATATCTGGTTTCGCATCGATAATTAACGCGTGTGCAGTCAGCGCATTATCGGCTTCAATACATTCAAAACCGGCCATTTCCAGAGCGACGGCAATCATCTCCCGAATAGCTGTTTCGTCGTCAACGATTAGAATCTGTTTAACTTGTCCCATGCCCAACCTCAAAATCCATATAAGATAAAAAGAGCGCGGTAAAAAAATCAGCGTATAAATACCGTTTTAATGGTGGGTATTGATCTAATGCTAATTGTTTTGTTACTGCTATCTCTCAGGGTATTACAAATCAATAATATGACAAATATGTTACAGGGAAGAAAAATGCCGCACAATTGTCGGTTTTGCCGCAGCAGTCGCCACTTAGCGGGATAAATAGTCCAGCACAATAGCGACAAATACCAGTAAACCGGCATAGTGATTATTCAGGAATGCTTTGAAACACTGATCTCGCTTGCGGTCTTTGATCAGGTATTGCTGGTAGACAAACAGGCCGGCCATGCCCAGCAGACCGACATAGTAAATGCTACCCAAATTAGCACTCAGACCCACACTGATCAGCAGTGCCAATGTCAGAAGTTGCAAAATACCATTGATCAATCGGTCCTGAGCACCAAACAAGATAGCGGTGGACTTAACCCCAATTTTTAAATCGTCATCGCGATCGACCATCGCGTACATAGTATCGTAGGCAATTGTCCAAAGGATTTTGGCGAAATACAGCTGCCATGCAATTATCGGCAATTGTTCTAAAGTTGCGGTAAAAGCCATTGGAATACCGAAGGCAAAAGCAGCGCCTAATACCAGCTGTGGTAACTGGGTAAACCTTTTCATAAAAGGGTAGAGCAGCGCTAAACCCAGGGCGATAAATGATAGGTACACAGTCATGCTATTAGTGGTTAGCAGTACCAGAAAAAAGGCACAGCCCATCAGCAGGGTGAATAGTGCCAGCGCTTCTCTAGTGGAAATCAACTTTCTGGCTAGTGGTCGGTTGGCAGTGCGTTTAACTTTTCCGTCTATCTTACGATCGGCAATATCGTTGATCACACAACCTGCTGATCGGGTCAAAAAAACCCCCAAGGTAAAGACAATAATCAAGGTCAGATCGGGGTTGCCCTCGCTGGCGATCCACAGCGCCCAGAGTGTCGGCCACAACAGTAAATAACTGCCTATAGGCTTATCGAAACGTGTCAGAGCGATGTATATCTTAAGACGATTTAGCAACGTCATAGTTATCAATACTTCCAAGAGTGA
>MABF01000069.1 GCA_002163025.1 'Osedax' symbiont bacterium Rs2_46_30_T18 | reverse complement strand
AGCATAAGCCGGGTCGCGGCCAAAAACAGCCATTCTAGCCTTCGAACAAGCGCTTAAGCTGATAGATAAATTGGCTTAACTACTTCTTCGCTAATTTTGCTACCTTTACGGATCGGCATATAACTAGCCTTTACTTTGACGCTTTTTGAGGCTGATTCGATAGCTTTGAAACAGTGAGTCCCAACCGACACTATAGGCCAGTGGAGTAAACCTTAATCGGGGTAATTCAGCCAGTTTCTCGCATCCTCATATAACTTAACCTCATTATAATCCTTTATCCTAGAGCATGCAGTACTAGCACTGTCGGAAAAAGGAGCTGTTAATATAGGCGCCCACTCAACCAGCTAGTCCGTTTTATGCCTTGAAACCGTAACGTCGATGTCCGTGTTATGTTAAGTTCAACGCTTGAAGCGCCAGATACCTTTCGTGTCTATGGCAAAGCCTGGTGTTCTACAAGTATTGGGCATATCTATCTGGCACAACTGAAAGTGATGACAGCCATCTAGAACTGTCTCACTGAAGCACTGAGCAGCCATCTTCTGTGTTGGCAGTCTTGTGAGCGTGAGCTGACCTCCTGCAACCTCTGTCACAACCGACACTGACTGAAATGCCAGGCAAGTTCCGTTAAGCCCCCTTATTCAACAAGCATCTTGCTGAATAATCAGTTCATTTTGCAAAAACTGTTCTATGAAGTCTCTAAGGCAAAGAGCGCGGTTACTTAACAGCTTCCCACTTGGCCACAGAGTGTAAATATCTCTAACTGGCCCCTGCCATTGAGGGAGGACCCTGATCAGTTTCCCAACTTCAAGATGGTGCTGAATCTCAGAGTAAGGTAGCAGCGCAATTCCCAGTCCATCTATTACTAATTGCGTGATTAGCTTTACGTCATTAATTAGGCAAGAAAATTTTGGACGTAGTGCTTGTTGTTTTGCAGTTTTATGGTTGTACATCTGCCAGTGTGCAATGTGGTGAGTGCCGATCAGTCGGTGATTAGTTAAATCGCTTAACTGCTCTGGCGACGGATTATTAGCGAGATAGTGATCTGATGTCACTAACAGCGTTTTGATAGATCCCACTCTTTTTTGATAGAGTGCAGAGGAAGTTTGCGGGCCGATGCGCAGGGCGATATCCGCCCGGGATTCGGTTAAATTTTGGGTTTCGTTACTTAAAGTTAAATCGAGCTTTATCTCAGGATACTTGCCTATGAATGACGACCACATAGGGCGCAGTAAGCTTGTTGAAATGTTATTCGGCGCCAGTACTTTTAGAGGGCCGTCAAGTGAGCCCATCTGCTGTTCTAACTGCTGTTGTCTCGCTTCAAATTGTTCGACAATATCCACATAGGCATTATAGAAAATATCCCCTTGTGTACTCAAGGTAAATGCTCTTGCTGAGCGATGAATCAATTTGTAGCCGACTTGTTCCTCTAAGTGTTTAAGCCTTCTTGAAACCGTTGCAGCAGGCATGCTTAATTTTGCAGCCGCTTTAGCCAAGCTCTGCTGTTGAACAATGTTAACGAACAAAAATATGTCGTCTTTCATGATCTCATTTATGGTATTTAAGAATGGTATTTTGATTATATCTTCTAAAAATGAAGTTGTATATGCTGCGTTTTCAAAATCATTGAATCCAGAAAGAGGAAAGCTCATGAATACATTTTTGGTGAGTGCCGGTCTAAAAACTTGCGCGGGAAAAACCAGTACACAAGCGTTGACTAAATTGGCCAAGCTACAAGCTCAAACGATAAAAGAGCCAGGCTGTATTCGGTTTGACATATTACAGCATCGCGATAACTCGGAACTTTTTACCTTGTGGGAAGAATGGCTGAGCGAGCAAGATTTACAAGCACACTTTAAGGCTGCTCACACCTTGGAATATTTGGCAATGGAGCTGACAGAAGTAGTGTATATCGAAAAATTAGTACGCATCAAGAACGCTTAATAGGAGTGAAGATGAAATATCGATTGGCTTTTTCATTGTTAATGTCGTTGCTACTCTCATCGCTGATGAGTGGCTGGGTGAGTTATGTCAATTTGGGTTTAGTGGAGGGTTTCGCAGGCTATTGGTTGAATGCGTTCGTGTTAGCTTGGCCAGCCGCAGCAATGATTTCGTTCCTTTTAGGTCCTGAAGTACAAAAATTATCCAAATATTTTGCCAACAAATTATAGGAGTAGTTATGCAGTTACAAAGAGAAAATTATGCGGCACTAGGGCCGGTTGCAGGACCATACTCTCACTCGGTAGTTCATGCTAATACCTTGTACACCTCCGGGCTAACCGCATTTGGAACAGAGCATCAAAAAGGTAGCATTGATGCGCAAGCACGCAGTATTTTTCAGCAGTTAGAATCGATTTGTGCTGCAAACAATACCTCGTTGGCAATGTTGGTGAAAGTGACGCTCTTTGTCAGTGATATGAAGGAAATCGGGCCATTAAGAGCCGCCTTATTCGATATCTATGGCGAGCATATTCCAGCTAGCTCTCTTATTGCAGTGCATTCACTGTTCTCAGAGGATCTAAGTATAGAAGTAGAGGCAATTGTGGCACTGACTGTGTGAGGGCAAACATCCAGCACCACTTACCCGGTTGCTGGATGTTATTGTGCTTACCGCCGAGGCCTGCAAGCCATTAAATTGACAGATACGTTATGGCAGCGACCTTGTATAATGGTGAGCCTCTAGTTTTTGGACACATACTTAGTTCTAAAAGTGACTTTTCCAAGTCCATTAAAACGCAAGCCTTGTGTCATTTCCAGGCTAAGTATTAGTAAGACCGAAGGGCTATACCCCAACGGCCTTCTACTCTAGTAATAAACCAGATGTTGTCATGCTCTGTTAATATAGTTCCATCATCTGTTTGTCGAGTATAATGGACTCGAAAATGAACTTTATCTTTACTGACAAGAACCGGTGTTTTTTGGCTAGTTACAGTTCTTGCCCACCCACCATCAACTAGTTTGTCAAAAAAATCTAAGGGTAATTGACCTGGTTTTTCCCAGATAAGTAACTCTGCTGCTGAGTACATTATGTGTGGAAAATTTAAAAAAGAGTCCATACCGTTTAGGTCTTGGGCGTTGAATCTCTCTGTAAAACCATCCAAACAAGCCTCGGCAACCGATACCAGTTCTGCTTGGGATTCTGAGCCTTCGCCGGGTGAAAAGAATTTTGTAAAACCGCTCATGACAATCCTTGATAGTAAATTTTATTAGGAAGCGAAAAGCTCAATCGAGTATTCCACAATAATTAAGGACGATCATCGGTAGCAAGGTATTATTAGTCATTTAGTGTATTTATCACTTTTTGTTTCTGTTTTATTAATTTGTAAGCACCTAATAACCACACCCTTGCAGTTCCAAGGCAGTAGAGCATCGATATCTTCTAGCGTTTCAGCTGAAGGTAATTTGGTAAATAGTAATTTGAGATAGGCGTATGGTTCTAGGCCATTGGCTTTGGCGGTTGATTGATACGTTTAAAGACTTCTGCTGCAATGCTGTAGGAGCGTAAGCGGGCTTCATGTCTATAAATAGGGCTATTTATTATAATTTCATTAGGTTTATGGATATCAATCAACTGTTTCAACTCACGATAGACCTTATCAGCCCCTCCGCTTGCGCAACATCGCTGAGCATGATTAACATTAGTAAGGGTGGCACGCTCTAGCACCGCGGTAATATCCTTAACAGGTCGCGGCAACAAACTGGGTTTACCTGCGATCATATTCGCAAAGCCCTGTTGATGGGATGATCGAATAAACTGCGCCTCTTCATCTGAATCTGCAGCAAACACATTCACAGCAAACATAAAATACGGTTTAGCCAGCTGCGCTGAAGGTTGAAAATTTTGACGATATACCTGCGCAGCTTGCGCCAATGCATCGGGTGCGAAATGGGAGGCGAACGCATAAGGTAAGCCCAAGTGGGCGGCCAAATGTGCACCGTAAAGACTTGAACCAAGAATCCACAACGGCACTTTTGTTCCCTCTCCCGGCACGGCACGGATAGGTTCAGCGGGAGAAGTGCTGTCCTGAAAATACTTCTGTAACTCCAAAATATCCTCGGGAAATTGATCACTGTGACTCAAGCTACGGCGTAGAGCACGAGATGTTGCACTATCAGTACCTGGAGCGCGTCCCAGACCTAAATCGATTCTGTTGGGATACAAGGTTTCCAATGTACCAAAGTGCTCGGCTATTACTAACGGTGAATGATTAGGTAACATAACACCACCGGCACCTACCCGAATACTGCGTGTTCCCCCGGCAATATGACCAATCACCACCGAAGTGGCGGCACTGGCAACGCCCGGCATGTTGTGATGCTCTGCTACCCAATAGCGGGTAAAGCCTACTTGTTCAGCATGTTGAGCTAAGCGAAGAGAGTTTTGCAAAGATAAAGCGGCCGTTGAACCTTCAACAATGGGTGAAAGATCAAGGATGGAATAGGCTATGGTCATAAAGCTCTCTTTAGGTAGTTTTTAAGTTATTTAGTACTCACACTTGAACTAGAGCCTAGTGAGACTCAGTGGTCAAAAAGGATTTGCCACGGATTATAGCTAAATTCCAAGATGGATATCCTATCTGCATAATACTTGCAAACACAAGGCCTAGTATAAAAAACAAAATCACCATAATTATCAATAAAAACATCATTATAACAATAGAAACAACGTGCTATATCAGGATATATAATTCACAATTATGTCATCAAAATCTTATAGAAAATTACGCTAACTTTTTGCTCTTGAGCAGCAGACTAATTTAACATGGAAGTAATGCATGCAAATTTTATCCAGTTACCCGTCAGCCACTTCTCAAACTGATAAAACGCAAACTGAAGTTAGTAAAACAGAGGCCGCAAAAGCGTCTGCTAGCGCTGATAAAAATACAGAAGCAGCCACCACTGATTCTACAAACAAATTTAGTACTCGAGCCGAAAAATTTTCACAGCTCAACAAAGAGTTTGATATTACTGCTTCGGGTTTTAAAATAACCAGTGGATTTATCACTCGTTTAGCAGAGCTTAATATTATTAGCAGCAGTGAAGCGTCGAGTTTAAGCAGTGACTTAAGCCCAGAAACAGAGGCTACTGATAGCTTATCTGAGCTTAAATCAGCAATGGATGCGCTTGTTGAACGAATAAAAGATGAGACCGGCACAGCAGGTCTAATTGCAATACTGGATAAAGCCCAGAAAATACTTGATAACCTGGATGGTTCAGTCAGTAAAGAATTCCCAGTAGACCCCACCACAGCAGCAGCTGAACTGGATAATTTTTTAAAAACCGACGTGGCAAATATACTCAGTGATAAAGAAAAAAACACCCTAAAAGACCTTAAGACAGCTCTAAGTATTGCCGACAAATTAAACCCGGAACAACGCACTTCAGCCGAAGTCAGCAAATACATGGAAATTCTTAAGCGCTATGGTTAGTGATCGCAGTTGTTAGGCGTAATTGTAGCTCCACCCAGTATTGTAATTTTACCTTTGTAACACCGCGCATCGCTGACACTTGGGAAGTATCTGGATGTTGCGCTATTTATCTCTTAGATACTGAGCCATACAGTAATATACAAAACCAAGATCAGATCAGCTAGAGGTGGCATTATTTACTAATGACACTGATACAACTGAATGATTAAGAATGACGAATACTACTGATATGGCACCAGATCTTGCTTACTGTTTTATTTCCAGGCTTTATCAGGATCCATTTTAAACAAATATTCCATGAAGATACGCGTGACTGGCGCGACAGTTTCTGATCGAGCATGATCTCGTTGTAGCTCCGCGGGAACAACGTTCCAGGTAATACGTTCTACACCGGCGTTTTCCATTCTGCGCATGCCATTGTCATGGCTCAATTGGGTGATGCTGCCGACGGTATCTTCAGGCACGTAGACATCATAACCATTTTTTTCTGCTTCAATTGCCGGATAAGCTAAACACACATCGGTCCACAGCCCAGCCATAATTAATTTTTTTCGACCTGTTGCTGCTACAGCTTTAACAAACTCGGGTTCTTCCCAGGCGTTCACATTGGTGCGGTCAACAAATACTGCATTAGGGGCTAATTTTCTGAGTTCTTCCATCATAGGCTGTGAGCCGTTTAAGCCAACTCCTACATGGGAGAATATAATAGGCAGGTTATACAAGACTGCTGTTTTTATTAAACCAGTCATATTATTAATCAGCTCTTCATGATCAATATTGCGCACCCCCATTAAGATGTGTGGCTGATAGTCGATTAAAATTAGAGCTGAGTTTTCAGGCGACAAAAACGGGTCTTCACTAGCCGCTCTTTTTGGAGTTCCCTGGTAATTTGCAGGATAACTGGCAACACCGTTTATGGTTTTGATGTCAGCTACCAGGGAGTTTGCAGATACAAAAGAGCTGGTAATAGCAAAAGCGATAGGGAGCAAAAATTTGATTGGTTGCATAGGGTTCTCTATATAGTTGTTAAAGTTCAGCCGACTGCTCGCCTGATTGATAAGAACCCAGTTTATATAATTTCTTAATGGTTATTAATAACACAAAAGGAAACCAATTGTTTCCATATAACCTTATATTAATCGTCTTTGGGAATCTACTTTCGCAAAAGTTGTTTAGAATACACGAGAGTTGGAACTACTATTAAGGAGACACTTTTGTGTAGAGCTCAGTTAGAGGCATAGGCTGACCCAGTACCGGAATTCAATATATATTTTCAGAGGATTCGTTAATGATCCCACCAGCGTCAGCTTTATCAAAGGGTTTCTAATTGTTAAGCAAGGGAGTATTCCTAACCGTTAAATTTCTTAATTGAGGCTGTACAAAATACAATGTCTAGGCCAGTAATTAATCTCCTAGCTCATCGATCACAAAATCAATAAAACTGCGGACCTTGGCTGACATATGCTTGCGACTTGCATAGACCAAATAGACGTTAATGGGCGTTTTTTGATAATCATCGAATAAGGTGAGCAACTCGCCTGTCTCCAGTTTAGCGCCCAGATAAAACTTTGGCATTCGGGTGATTCCTCGGCCAGCCAACGCCATTTCTAACTCCATTTCCGGGCTATTAGTGATGACTCGGCTTTTCAGTTGAACGCTGATGTTTTCACCTTTTAGGGTTTGGTAGCTCCAGAGATTAGGCGCTTTCATGTGAGAGTAGCTAATGGTTTGATGTTGACTTAATTCACTTGGATGTTCCGGGTGACCGTGAACTGATAAATACTCAGGCGATGCAACAGTAACCCCATAAGACGAAAATAAATGCCGGCTAATCAGACTTGAGTCCTCAAGTTGGCCTGCCGTGCGAATCACCACATCAAAACCGTCTGCGACTATATCGACTTTACGGCCAGACATATCTAATTCCAGATTAATCTGTGGAAAACTCTGCAAAAACTTCGAAAAAACCGGGCGTAAGTGCGAAAAACCAAAGCTTACCGGGCAGCTTACTTTAAGCGTCCCTTTAGGCTCAAGCTGATGATGATTGACTGAGGTTTCAGCTTGCTCTGCATCATTAATTATCTGCTGGCATTGCTGAAAATATAGCTCGCCTTCAGGTGTCAAACTGATTGAACGGGTGGTACGGTTCATCAAACGAACCCCCAGGCGCTCCTCTAATTTATTGATTTCTTTTGAAATATACGAAGTTGAATGGCCGATATTATCAGCAGCTTTAGTAAAACTTCCGGCATTAATGACTTCGACAAATATCACTATGCCGTCTAACAACGTTGAATTTACTGCCATATTAAACCTGTCTCTCTATTACTGGATGCCTCTACATACATTGTACAAGATACAATAATTACAAGTCATATGGAAACAATCCTTTATCGTTCACCTCATTAATCTTTAAATTGTTTTAAATTAAACTGATTTCAGGCAATCAACACACTCATTAAGAGAGAAATTATGCAAAACGTACTGATCATCAATTCAAGTCCAAATATAGGTTTTTCAAAATCTACCCAGCTAACTGCTCTGTTTGCTGAACAGTTAAGTAATGATTTCAATATTACCTTGCGTGACCTAGGTACTAATCCACCACAACATTTAGATCAAGTAGCATTGTCAGGATTTTTCACCCCTGCCGATCAGCACAGTGATACTCAAAAAGCAGCCCTGGCGTTTTCCAACGAACTGATAGCAGAACTGAAGGCGGCAGACATTCTTATCATTGGCTCGGCCATGCACAATCACAGCATTACCTCGGGCTTAAAAGCGTATTTTGATCAGGTTGCCCGTGCCGGGATTACCTTCCAATACGGTGCCAATGGTCCAGAGGGATTATTAACCGGCAAACAGGCCTATGTGATCACCACTTCAGGTGGCGACTACAGTTTAGATTTCATGAAAGAAATGGACTTTCAAACCCCATATTTAAAGCACATATTAGCGTTCATCGGCATTAATGAGGTGGAGTTTATTCCATCACAAGGCAGCGCCATGGGTCCGGAGGTTGCCGCCAGAAACCATGCTGTTGCCGAAACTCGCATTAAAGCGATTGGCTCAACATTATCACATAATGTTGCTGCTTAATTTACTGCGAAAACCTGTGCAGCGGGCTTAGCTATCCACAGAGAATGAGACCAATTTATGACCACTCAATCAGTATCCAATGTAAGGTTTTGGCCATTCGTTATGTTAATGGCGATGATATTTTCGTTATCGCCCTTTGCTATCGATATGTACTTACCCGCATTGCCAAGCATGGCAGAATTTTTTAACAGCAAGATTGACGCCATGGAAGTATCCGTATCCGTCTATTTAATCTTTTTTGCATTAGGTCAATTAATACTTGGGGCAATGGCGGACTCTATCAATAAATCCAAATTATTATCTTTTGGGCTAATGGTCTTTGCCGTTTCCAGTGTCATGATTGGTTTCTCCACTAGCCTTGGCGAACTGTATGCGTGGCGAGCATTACAAGCCTTCGCAGGGGGAAGCTGCGTGGTGGTTTTTCCGCTAATCCAGGCATTTTATGGCAAAAAACGAAGCGGCCAAATCATTAGCTATGTGATGGCTTGCGTGGTGATTGCACCCATGATCGCGCCGATGATCGGTAGTCAGCTATTAGTCGTTGCGGGTTGGAGCTGGATTTTCTATGCGCTTGCTGGTTTTTCTCTAGTGACACTCGCAGCTCAACTTGCACTATTACCGGTCAGTAAAGCTACGCAAACACTGCAGCCTTTTAATGTCAGTGTTCTATTAGCGGGTTATAAAAGCGTGTTTTCTAATCGCACAACGATGGCGTATATATTCGCCGGAGGCAGCTCTTTTGCTGGCCTTTTCGCTTTCATTGCGGGTTCCCCCTTTGTCTACATCGAGTATTTTTCTGTCTCACCCACTGAGTTTGGCTATTTAGTGGCATTAAATGCCATTGCTATGGTGAGTATGAATTTAATCAACGCGCGCCTATTAAAAAATGTAGACCCGACCCGAAAGTTAATTGTTGCAGGTGGGCTACTGGCGATTGTGGGTATTTATCAACTCGCGGTGGCCTATTTACAGTTATCTTTAGCCTTTGTGGTTGTCGGTGTGGTCGCATACGTTGGCTTATTGGGGCTGACCGCCGCCAATGCGATATCTGCAGCGCTAGCAACGGCGGGTAAAAATGTGGGGCTGTTATCAGGCATCAATGGCGTATTGCAATTTGGTTTAGGAGCACTGTCTAGTGCAGTGGTGAGCATTAGCGTCAGTAGCAATGCTACAACCATGAATACCACCATGGCAGTATGTGCATTTTCCACCCTTTTCTTTGTTTTCATTTTAGCCCAAAAAACTCGCAGTCAGGGTATTGGAGAATTGTCATGAGCCCCGTTAAAGCAACCATCAAGCAAATCATAAACAAAATTGCTGGTAGCCCGGCTTATATTCGCGGTGAGATATTAGATCAACTTAAACCTTTTGCACTCTTCGATGCAGGGGTCATTGCTCAGCCTGAGTTAACCATTGACTGGCATCCGCATTCTGGAGTCGCCACTATCACTTTCCCCTATGATGCGGATTTGAATCACGCAGATTCAGAGGGCAATGGCGACACCATTAAAAGCCGTGGCTTACAGTGGATGGCAAGTGGTTCAGGGGTTTGGCATAAAGAAAACTATGTCGCTCAGCAAGATCATATTGGCATTTTGCAGCTATGGTTATTGCTGCCACCTGCAGAAGAAACGACCCCTGTCCATTACTTCAACCTTCAGCCTGACGAAGTGCCTCAAGTCGAGAATGTACGCATACTGCTCGGTGAATATAAAGGGGTAAAAGCTGCAGCACCCATCAGCCACAACGTTAGCTATTTACATATCTGCATAAAAAAAGGTCAAGTTTTTGATTGGCAACTGCCAAGAGGACAAACCCGAGGCTTTGCTTATCCGCTTACAGGATCCTTGAGTATCAGTGGACAAATATTTCATGCTGAACAGCTGGCACTTTTACAAGAGTACCCCAGCTCACAACGGGTAGAGCTGTCGATAACGGCAGAATCAGACAGTGAATTTGTGCTGGCCTTAACTGAACCTTGGACTTATGACATCGTTAGCCAATACGGACAAATTCACACCAATAGCAGTGCATTAGAAATAGGCAAACAGAAGATTAAGTTGCTTGGAAATACATTAGCTAAGTACCAGACAACCGGCTAATAACTCACTATTTGACTATAAAATGCCTGGAGGAGTTATCACAACATGAAAATAATCGATCATCAACGCATTGATGGGGTCATACCCAATGCACGCGCTCAGCGCCCCTTTCCAACTGCAGCACTTGCCCATTTCGATCCCTTTGTGATGCTGGATCATATCGGTCCATCCTCTATGCCAGCTGATTGGCGCCTGGACGGTGGAACAGACCAACAACCGCGCTTACACCCACATAGAGGTTTTGAAACTATTACCTTTATGTTGAAAGGCAATATGCATCATCGCGATTCAAAGTTTAGTGAACGCCCACTACTCACAAACGGCAGTGTTCAGCAAATGAATGCTGGCAGTGGTATTAGGCATGGTGGCGATTTTTGGGCCGATGAACAGCAACAATTTCACGAAATACAATTGTGGGTCAATAACCCGGCTAAGTACAAAATGAGTGAACCTAGTGTACATACTGTAAGCGATACGAACATTCCGGTGGTTAAGGTCTCTAGCCGCTCAGGCGAGGTGATTTTACGCATTGTGGCGGGCAGTTTAGAGGGGATTAAAGGTCCAATCAAAACATTTGCTAACATTCGCGCTATTCATGGGCTAGCATCCGGCAGACAAACAGTAAAATTTGCACAAACTCAATTGGATACAACCCATAATCGCACTATGTTTTATCTGTTATCAGGCACTGCGACAATTAATGGCACCATCATCAAACAGTTTCAGGCCGCAGCTTTTGAGCAACCACTGACCCAACTTGAATTTACAGCAACTAATGCTGAATTTTTATTAATCAGCGGCCAAAGCCTCAACGAGAGCATCGCCTTTGGCGGTCCCTTTGTTATGAATACCGATAAAGAAATTAAGCAGGCAAAACGTGATTTCGCAATGGGCCTCTTTTAAATCTTGGTCTCAATAACAATCCAGGCTATTCCCGTAATATTCAGGTTTTACTTGTGCACTAGACAACCAACCTTTAAAGATAAACAGATGCAACAAGTTACCTGAATAAATCATATTCGGATTGGTGTCAGTAACCCAGAGCATAAAAAGTGTCAGCCAGTGATGTATACCCTGTGCCCTGCTAACACTCAGCAGTGCTCTGCAACACAAGCCCTACGAGTCCTAAAGCACAGCGATGAAACAAGCCTTGGAACTCTCTATTTATAGCAGGGCTATGCTAATTAAAACAGCATAGCCTCTGCTGATAAATGACAGCTAGCTTGGTTTATGGGTTATTGCAAAAAACATCCTTGGTTTTGGGAAAAGTCGCTAAACTTTTGTAGCAATTGTGAACTGCCATCGGTACTAGATGTGTTGTTTATTAATGATTGGCTATCGATATTTAGATCGGAAAAATCCTGTTTTAGATATCTGATGTAATCACTGATTATTTCGACGTCGAATTCTGGGTGGAACTGAAAACCCCAGGCATTCTCACCGTAGCGAAATGCATGGTGTGGATCATGCTGGTTACCCGCTAGGGCGATCGCGCCTTCTGGTAGGGTTAACACAGATTCAAAATGGACTGCTTGAGCAAAAAAGCTATTACCGCAATCAGAAAATAAGGGGTCCGTTTTGGCTGCGGCTGTGGTTTCAAGTAATAGCGTTCCACCTTCCAAACCTTTTGGGTTCGGGCCCACTTTGCCACCGAGTGCATGGGCCAGGAGTTGATGGCCAAAACAGACTCCAAGAACAGGAACCATCGCCTCTACCGCGCCTTTAATCCAACCGGCTGCTTTTTCACTCCAATCCTCTTTATTCGATACCATAGAATGCGAACCTGTGATTAAGACCCCAGACACTTCTAAAAAGTCAGGCAAGCTTTCATTGTTTTGCACGTTAATGATCTGTACTTCTTCTCGCGGCAAACCTAAGTGCTGTAAAAACCAATCTTCAAAATCACCTTTTGTCGCGATTAACGATTCCAAAGTACATCCTGTTTTGATAATGATAAATGACATAACTAACCTTTTTTGATCTGCTGATATTTGTGTGAATAGTATTCAATTACTGGAGTGTAAAAAAGCTTCGAGTCTATGCACTGTTGTTAACGATAATAAGTCTGTTTTGATTAGCCTATCTTGGCTTCTTACTGATAAGAAGCCTGCAACAGCAACCCGATATAAACACCCGGGACAGGCTGTCACTTGCCAGTTAACACGCTCCCTCAAGAAATATTGCAAATAAGGTTACCTTTATTTGTAATAGCATTAAAATATTATTAATCTATCCATTTATACTTTTAAGGTATCTTTAATGGAATTGCTGCATCGTCGCTTAATACAGTTTCTGATGGTCGCCGAAACAGGAAACATCCATAGAGCAGCGAGCCAATTACATATGGCACAGCCAGCGCTCAGCCGTGCTATGAAACTTTTAGAAGAGGAGATGGCAGTAGAACTTCTGATCCGCAAGCCACGGGGAGTTTTGCTGACAGCAGCTGGGGATTCTTTAGTAGTATCTAGTCGTCAAGCACTGCGGATCTTAGAACAAGGAGTGGATTTAGCCCGAGAGAATGTGGATCAACTAAAAGGTCGGCTAACGATTGGTTATGGCATTTTTGCCTCGATGGGTTGTATGCCAGATTTCATTGTCGATTTTCGTAAAAAGTACCCCAATATTGATGTTCAGTTAAACTTGCTAGCCAGCATCGATCAGCTAAAAGCCTTGAATAAAGGGCATATCGATATAGGTTTTGCCTTCTCAGTTGCCTGTAAATCCCCTTTCAGTGCATGGCGAATTTCCAGAGAACGCCCAGTCCTCCTGCTGAACAATGAGCACCCCTGGGCCAACCGAGAACACATAGATATTGCAGCGCTGGAAAATGAGCCCATGGTATTGGGCAATGTTCAACGCTGGGGTTACCATAGAGATATTGTTAATGCCATCTGTTTAAGCGCTGGATTCTTACCCACAGTGGCGGCAGAAGCAGACCACTTACCTGATTTCATTTCCCATCTGCGTATGGGGGAAGGTATAGGTATGATGGGAGAAGCCATCATTGATCAAATACCCGCATCAATCAGGGTAATTCGGTTAACGAAACCAACCTTGACCTTTGATCAAAGTATGGTCTGGAACCCCTCGCAAATTAAACCAATTTCACAACTTTTTATCGACTATGTGCAGAAAAATTCTTTTTTACAATAGGGTTGTTTCAGTTATTGGAGTGCAAAAAAGCACATTATCCAGCCTGATGAGGCCACTAATTGTGAATTTCCTACTTCCTGCTTCCTGCTTCCTACTTACGACTCTCATCTGCCTTCAACCGATGCAAGTCACAGGGAAACTCAATGGTAAATTGTGTGCCTTTGTTTAATTCACTGTGACAGACAATAGAGCCTGCTAGTGCTTGAGTAACCAAGTTATAGACCATGTTCAAACCGAGTCCACTGTTACCTGATGAGCGTTTAGTGGTGAAAAAAGGCTCATAGATCTTTTCTAAGTTCTCGCTGATAATACCGCATCCCGAATCCCGAAAAATAAGTTGAACAGAATTACCCATACGCAGTACCTTAATATTTATCACCCCATCTGAAGCATGTTCAAAGCCATGGCAGAGGGAATTCATGACCAGATTAGTAATAATTTGCGTCAACACACTGGGGTCTCCATAGACTTCAAGATCTTCGATACAACATAAATCTATCTCAAAACCGGTGTTTTTGAAATTGGGTAACAGCGTATGCAGGATACCTTGGATGTAACGTTTCAGATTATATGAGCGCAGATACTCATCACTTTGATCTACGGCAATTTGTTTAAAATTTTGCACTAAATTGGCGGCGCGACTTAAGTTAAAGCTTATCAATCTTGAGCAATCCTCAGATTCTTTTATATATTGCTTTAAACTCAGCTGAGATAGGCTATTGTCATCGAACTGCTGCTGTAATCTTTCAGTCAGTATTTCTAACACAGAAGAGGCTGTTATGCAGACACCTAACGGGGTATTAATCTCGTGTGCCACACCGGATACCAGTGAGCCTAATGCAGCCATCTTTTTTGTCTCTACCAATTGAGATTGAGCTTGCGATAAAATATCGGCACTGTCTTGCAGCTCTTGTACTGCCCCATTAAACCTTTCTTCGAGTTGCAGGTTCATCTGTAATAGAGCATCTTTGGCTTTTACCTCCTCAGTGGTTTCCTGGGATATTCCCATGATTTTCACAACTTTTCCCTTTGTGTTAAGCATAGGTATGAAATTTGACGAAAAGCTGCGTTTTTCAGCACCAATAGCAGTCGTAAAATCAAAATGGGGAATCGCTTGCCCATGGATGGCTTTGTACAGTAAATCGGTGATCCAACGTCGATTTTCATCCCCTACAAAGCTGGTATAGGGCAAGCCGATGATTTGGCTCTGCGACTTGAGTCCCATCATCGATAAACCCGCCTGATTCATGCTAATCAGGTAACCCTCTAAGTTGATTTCATGGATACAAACCGGGGCGTAGTGTACTAAATCATGGTATGCATCCCTCTCGTCAATATCTTCTGATCGTAGCTGGTTAACAGAAGAACGAGTGTCTTGGGTATCTGAGTTGCTAGCGGAAATTGCAGGGGCGTGTTTTTCATCTATGTTGTCTGACATATATAAACTCGTATAGAGTATGCTCATACCTAACTCTAAACATGCCAGGCTTTTTAACCGATGAGAATAACTAGTAGATTAGGGCTGGGCGAAGACAATTAAGTCATTTGATTAATACAAGGCGGTATTACTTGTTTTGACATTGAAAGGCGCATTGCAAATTCGGCTTGACTGGACAAGATAATAGCCTGGTTATTTACAGAGACTCAGTGTTGATCTGTATGGCTGACTTAAAACGATTAACTGCGGGTAAGCTTTGCATCTTTTAGCTCTAAGCTGCCAGTTGCCAGTTGCTGCAAAAACGGCTGATCGTGCGATATAATTAGCATCGCCTGATCTAGACCTTGTAGCAAGGTTAATAGCTTTTGCTTCGCCTGGGTATCCAGAGCGTTGGTCGGCTCATCTAATAACAGTACCTTTGGTTGCATCACTAATACTGCCGCCAGAGTAACCAGGCGTTTCTCGCCGCCGGAAAGTTCTGAGGCCATTCTGTCCGATAGATGTTGCAAACCCAATTGATCGAGTATTTTCTGCGCACTTTGGCTTGCCTCTAAAACCGTAAAGCCTTGATTAAGTGGACCAAACATTACATCTTCGAGCACACTGGGGCAGAACAACTGATCATCCGGATCCTGAAAAACCAGCCCCACACGCTGACGTAACTGAACAAAGTCCGCTTCGGTTTTTTGCAATTGTGCCAGCGACAAAATATCACCGCTCTGACGCGGGATAAGCCCTACCAGCAGTTGCAGTAAAGTGGTTTTCCCCGCTCCATTTGCCCCTGTAAGCGCCAGTTTCTCACCACTGTTGAGGGTAAAAGAGACCTTATCCAACACTTTTCCGCGCTGTGCAAAGCTGTGGCTTAAATCTGTTATTTCGAGTAGTGCCGCTGTCACTTGTTGCTCACCGTTAACTAAAATGAATAAAATTTACAGCAGTAATTGCTGCCGTTAACAATGCCATAGTGCCACAAAAACCACTGTCTAGTGGTTGCCAGCGCATCGGCAGATAACTGACTAACTGGCCATTATAACCGCGACATTTCATCGCTTTTAATATTCGCTGCGATCTGTGTATAGAGCGCACTAACAGCATGCCAATCAAATTGCCGATAGTTTTCCAGCTGTGCCAGTTAAACCTCATCACAAAAGCACGAGCGCGCATAGAACGGCGTAATCGCTGATACTCGTCTGCAATAACTGATAAATAGCGCAAGGTAAAGAGCAGTAACTGAATCAGCTTATTAGACACTTTCAGAGCCTGTAACGCACTGCCAAGTGCACTGCTGGGCAAATTGGTGACAGTGGCAAATAACATCAGCACGACCGCATTGGCCTTTAGAGTGATTTTTATGCCCTGCTCTAACCCCTGCCAGCTTGCCGAAAAACCAAACAGCGTCATAAAGCTGTAACCGGGGACGGTAAAGGGCAGCATTAGCAGCAAATAAAGCATAAACATGTCCATTGCCGCCAATTGTTTTAGCGTTTTCGCAACGGTCAATTTCGCAAAACAGGCCATCAATATTGACATGACAAGCGCAAAAATCAGTGCAATTAACTGATCACTCAGTACCACCGCAAAAGCAAACAGGACAGTGCAAACAATTCTTGCCCGGGGGTCTACTTTTTGCACCAGAGACTGATTAGGTCCTGCGCTAAAAGTACCGATTGAGGTCAATGGATTCGGATTTGCTTCTGACAAAGTCTATAAAACTCTATAGTGTCGATGGGAGGCACATTATCAGCTACTTTTTATTGATAAGCCAGATGCCAAAGGGTTTTAATCTCAGTAGTTTTTAGTTGCGCAATAAAATAGCTTGCCCTTCATCCTCGATCACCTAAAATAGCCGGGAATATCTGCAGGAGAGAGCACTAGCGTGGAATTAAAAAACTTAGTCATTCGTGAATTACAAGTTAACGACGGCCAACAGCCTTTTATCAGTGATTTGGGCGGTTCTTGTAATACTGACAACCCCTTTGCCCAGGAAACCGTCGCCTCACTTAACAATGCTCTAGCACGGCGCGCGACGTTGACCCACGGTGCTTTCAACCTGGAAAATGAAGATGGCGGTGTCTTTATAAAAGCGTTTGAAGAATACATAGCGACAGAGCAAAGCGCTGAAGATTTTTTAAGCTTAGCCGATGTGGGCATAGATCAGCTGGCCACAGCAATGAGTAAAGTCTCAGTTGAATCCGCTGGCGGCGGCTATGTTATTTTCTCACAGTTCCAGGATGAGAAATTTGAATATCTACTGGTGGGCTTAGTGCGCAATCGCACGGGTATCTCGTTTAACGAAGACCTTAACCCCACTGAAGTGCGTGAAGTCGATTTAGGAAAGCTTCATCAGGCTGCCAAGATCAACATCACCTCTTACAGTTTAAATAAAGACAGTTATCTGAGCTTTATGGGTGGTAAAGACAAAGCCGATGCCGCGTTTTTTGCCAACGCTTTTGGTTGTACTGATGTAGTCGCCTCTAAAAAATCTACCAGTGAATTAATCCGCGCCGCCCGTGATTTTTGCAGCCAGAACGGTATGAGTGACAAACGCGAGCAAGTGGTCGATGACGTAGTCACTTATTTAAGCTCCCAGCGCAGTGACAAGCAAAGTGCCAACTTACCGGATGTCGAGCAAATCCTTAACAGCCACGTACCCAATGAACGCGCAGAAGAACTCAGCGGTACCTTTAGCAAATTTGCCAACGGTAACGAATACAGCGTCTCACAGGAATTTCAGCCGCACAATCACACCCTGACCGCGATCACTAAGGTAAAAGCTAAAGCCGACAATTGGTCTTTAGATTTCTCCAAGAAATCCCTGGGTGCCGCCGGCTCAGGAAAGGATGTTGAGTTTGATGAGCAGACTAACAGCATTATTCTCAAGCGCTTGCCGAGCAGGGTGATTGAGCAAATCAAGCAGGCGATGATTAACGACGAAGAGTAAAACAATAGTGACT
>MABF01000128.1 GCA_002163025.1 'Osedax' symbiont bacterium Rs2_46_30_T18 | reverse complement strand
TTCCTAATTTGATCGAAATTGTTACAATCTGTTCTCCCATAAGGCAATATTCAGTTCACCCCCGCTGAAAATAACTATAATTAGCAAGTTAATAACTCGTCGTATTTTTGATGATAGATTTTGCATATAGGAATTTTTGAACATGAAACTTCTCATCCCAATAGCATTAAGTATCAGTGCACTGTATGCCAGCCAAGTGGCAGCGACTACCTTGGAAGAAGTGATGCAGCGCGGTGTGTTGTATTGCGGTGTAAAACCCGATATCGCCGGTTTCTCAAAAAAAGATGCACAGGGAAAATGGGTCGGTTTTGATGTAGATATTTGCAGGGCTGTGGCTGCCGCAATTTTTGGCGATGCCGACAAAGTTAAGTATTTTCCACTGTCCGCCAAAGAGCGATTTGAAGCCTTAACCGAAGGTAAGATTGATTTACTCTCACGTACCACTACTTGGACTTACTCCCGCGACACCAGCCTTGGGGTAAACTATGCCGGGATCAATTACTACGATGGCCAGGGGTTTATGGTGCCAAAAAGCTTAGGGGTTAATTCTGCAAAAGGCTTAAACGGCGCCTCTATCTGTTATGAGACCAGCACAACCACAGAAATCAATTTAGCCGAGTACTTTGAATCCCAGCAAATGACCTTTGAATCTGTCCCAGTGGGCACAGCGACTGAAGCCCATGAAAATTATCTGCTGGGCCGCTGTGATGCCTACACCGCCGACAGCTCGGCCCTGGCAGCCCGCCGCTCAAGATTTGAAAGCCCGCAAGAACATTTTTTCCTACCTGAAATTATTTCCAAGGAGCCGCTGGGTCCGGTAGTGCGCCACGGCGATGACCAGTGGCTGGATATCGTCACCTGGAGTTTTAATGTGATGGTCGCCGCCGAGGAGATGGGCATCACTTCACAGAATCTCGATCAGCACGCCGCCAATACTAAAGATCCAAGAGCGCAGGCACTGCTGGGGGTGAGCCAATCGAAGCTGGGAGTTATGTTAGGTCTGCAGCAAAAATGGGCTTACAACATCATTAAACAAGTAGGCAATTACGGCGAATCTTTTGAGCGAAACTTAGGTATAAACACACCACTAAAATTGGATCGTGGCATCAATGCCCTGTGGACACATGGCGGCATCCAGTACTCGCCGCCGCTGCGATAGTCATTTTAAAACACTCCTTCAGCGGTCTAACAGCCGCTTTTTTTTGCCTGCAGATGCCACAGCTAAGATAAATTCGCTGCATCTTTTAGCTTGCTTGCCAGCTGATAATACCGATTTTTCCCAACCGACAATACGATCCCCTGCCCTAACCACTGCCAGAAACAGTCACATACTTAACGTAACCACTTAATTTAAAACCGTAAATTTTAAAAACAAATTAACTGTTGACCAATTACTAAACAACTGGCTAAAATATTGACCAATTGGTAAAACTTTTCATCTACTACCGTTCCAAACAACTATTAAAAAAATAAAATTGTTGGAGAAGTTGGCATGATATCTAGAGCACAGGCAATAGCTGCAGGCAAGGCATCTGGCGATGAGCTGCAACAGCTCTGCGCCCAGGCAAGTCATTGGCGCGAACAACACTGGGGCAAAACGGTTACCTATTCGCGCAAAGTGTTTGTGCCTCTGACCAATATGTGTCGTGACACTTGCAGTTACTGCACTTTTGTTAAACACCCGGACTCCCCCCAAGCTTACATTATGACCCCCGAGCAAGTGTTAAAGGTAGTTGCCGACGGCCAACAATTAGGCTGTAAGGAAGTACTGTTCAGTCTCGGCGAAAAGCCTGAGCGGCGCTATCCTCAAGTTCGCGACAGATTGGAACTGATGGGATACACATCGATGACCGATTACCTAGAGCAGATGTGCCTGCAGGTAATTCAGAGCAGCGATATGCTTCCACACGTCAATGCAGGGACGCTATCACTTGAGGAAATGCGTCAGTTAAAACCTGTCAGCGCCAGTATGGGCATGATGCTGGAAAACATTTCTCCGCGATTGCTGCTCAAAGGCAATGTACATTATGCCTGCCCCGACAAAGTGCCCAAGCAGCGGCTACGCACCTTAGAGCGCGCCGGACAGCTAGACATTCCTTTCACGACCGGCATCTTAATTGGCATCGGCGAAAACTGGCAGGAGCGTGTCGACAGCTTAATCGCCATCAACGAAATTCATCAGCAGTTCGGGCATATCCAGGAAGTGATAGTGCAAAACTTTTGCGCTAAGGAAGATACCGCCATGGCCAACGCCGCCGAGCCAGACCTGGATGATATGTTGCGCACCTTGGCTGTTGCCAGGTTGATCTTAGATCCGAGTATTTCCCTGCAGGCCCCACCAAACTTGCAACAGCGCTATCGGGCCTACCTGAACAGCGGTATCAATGATTTTGGCGGTATCTCGCCACTGACCTTAGACCACATTAATCCAGAGCGGGCCTGGCCACAGATTTCGCAATTGGCACAAGCCAGCAGCGACTGCGGCTATCAGTTACAAGAGCGGCTGGCGGTTTACCCCAAATACCAGAAATTACCGCAGCGCTATTTCGCCCCAGACATCGCCACTCGCCTTGACAGTATCTCCAGGGCGGATGGTTTAGCCGCTGTGCAATGCTTATAGCGACAAATAAATAACTTAGAAAACTAACAATAATAATCAGTTTTGACAGAGGATGTTTACTTTGAATAGCCAAGTCAGTAACAGCCAAATTGCTAATCATCCAACCGCCATTGGCCCTAGCTTAGATCTAGTTGCAGTGAGCGATGCTATAGCCACAATTTTACAGCGGGCTCTGGCCGGTGAAGAAATTACCGAGCGCGAGGGAGTAACACTGTTTTCCAGTCGTGGCAGCGACATAGCGGCTATCGCGCAATGTGCCGATATCATTCGCCAGCGCACAGTCGGTGACAACGGCAGTTTTGTGATCACCCGCAACATCAACTTCACCAACATCTGCTATATGGGTTGTAAGTTCTGCGGTTTCTCCAAGGGCAAGAATGATGCCGATGCGCAGCTGTTGTCAATGCAGGAAATAGCTAACAGAGCCCAACAAGCCTGGGACAGGGGAGCCACTGAGGTCTGTATCCAAGGGGGGTTACACCCCGATTTACCGGCGGACCACTACCGCAAAATATTGCAGAGTATTAAACGGCAAGTGCCAAATATGCATATCCATGCGTTTTCCCCGTTTGAAATCATGTTTGGTGCCAAAAACAGCAACATGAGCTATAAAGAATTTATCGCCGATTTAATGGCGCATGGCCTGGGTTCAATGCCCGGCACAGCGGCGGAAATTTTAGATGTAGAGATCCGCAAACAATTGACCCGCGACAAACTGACCACCGCACAGTGGGTCGAGATTATCTCTGCAGCCCATCAGTTAGGGCTGCCCACCACTGCCACTATCATGTATGGCCACATCGACGCCCCGCATCACTGGGCCGCGCACATTGCGTTGCTGCGCGAGATGCAAAAGCAACACCGTGGGTTCACTGAGTTCGTGCCACTGGGGTTTGTCCACTATGAGTCGCCGCTGTATACCGATCGAAAAAAACTTAAGTTAAATGTGCGCCCTGGCCCCACTGCCGACGAAAACATCTTAATGCACGCGGTATCACGAATTATGCTCAACGGCTGGATTGATAACATCCAGGCCTCCTGGGTAAAACTCGGCCCCAACTACGCCCAGCAAATGCTGCGCGCCGGTGCCAACGATTTAGGCGGTACTTTAATGGACGAGACGATCACCCGCTCCTCCGGTGGTATCCACGGTGAGGAAATACTGCCCACTGATATGGTAAAAATGATTCACAACAGCGGCTTGTCAGCCTATCGCCGCGATACCTTGTACAGCGAGCTACAGCGCTACCCAGAGAGCCAATCTGCCGACCTGATCGCCAGTTGCAGCGGGGCTTTTGCATGAGCTTATCAATCGTCTTATTAGCGGGTGGCGTCGGCGGCGCCAAGATGGCTGAAGGCCTGATGCACAGCCGCAGCGGTGACGGCCTGAGTATTGTCGGTAATGTTGGCGACGATCAGGAAATTCACGGCCTTTGGGTGTCCCCCGATATAGACACTCTCACTTACACCCTTACTGATCGTATCGATCGCACTAAGGGCTGGGGACTCAAAAATGAGAGCAACCGCACTTTAGACGCACTGGAGCAACTGGGCGCGGATACTTGGATGTATCTGGGTGATCAGGACTTTGCCACTCACATCTATCGGACAGAGCAACGCAAGCAGGGAGTACGCCCAAGTGTCATCGCCGCCGATATTGCCAGCAAACTAGGCCTTAAAGTGCCGCTGTTACTGGCCACTGATGACACTGTGCCAACCAGACTGAATACCGATCGCGGCTGGTTGGACTTTCAGAGCTACTTTGTCCGCTACCAGTGCCAGCCACAGATTACCCAAGTGCAATTTCAGGGAGCTGAGCAGGCCAATGCCACCCCTGAGAGTCTGGCGGCAATAGCGGCGGCAGACTTGATTATATTTGCGCCCTCCAACCCTATCGTCAGTATCGGCGCTATTCTCGCCATTCCTGGAATACGCGGCGCTATCGAAAATAGCAGTGCTTATAAAATCGCGGTATCACCAATTATTGCCGGAAAAACAGTCAAAGGTCCCGCCGATAAAATGATGCGCTCATTAGGCTTTAGCAGCGACGCACTGGGCGTGGCACAGTGCTATCAGTCGCTGCTGGATCTGTTGGTGATCGACACGGCTGATCAGCAGTACTGCAATCCTATCCAGGCGCTGGGCATGCAAGTTGCCTGCACTGATACGCTTATGCCCGAGCGCGGTGACAAAGTGCGGCTGGCCGAAGAATTATTGGATATGTATCAAGCTGCTCGGCCAGATAATAACAATGCGCTGTTACAGCACAGCAAGCCCAATGACAAATCAGAGCAGGTGTGCAGATGAGTTTGTGTATTGTGATCCCGATGAAAGACCCCAGCCAGTCAAAATCGCGACTCAGCTCGGTTTTGGATAATAACGAGCGGCAGAGTCTGGCGCTGAACTTATTTCAGCAGACACTGGCTTTCCTCTGCGAACACTATCCGCAACATAACACTTTAGTAGTGACTCCGGCGCAATCAATCGCCGCTATCGCCAGGAATTATGATTGCCAGGTATTACTGGAACCTTCAGCCAGGGGTTTAAACAAAGCTCTGACTAGCGCTGCTGCTCACTGCACAGCTCAAGGTTACAGCAGTCAACTGGTACTCCCAGCAGACATTGTCGCTCTGGATGTGAGCGAA
>MABF01000259.1 GCA_002163025.1 'Osedax' symbiont bacterium Rs2_46_30_T18 | reverse complement strand
CCCGAGCCCGGCGGTATAGCTCTAAAGCGTCAATTTTTTTATCGAGCTCTAACCAAAGTACCATTCCGCCCTGGGGCTGGCTGGCACTTTTGGCCATGGGCAAGTACTGACTGATCAGAGATTGTAACTGTTGTTTTTGGCTGTGTAATTGCTGGCGTCGCAGTTTCAAATGTTTATCTAATCCACCTTCAGCGATAAATAATGCCACCCCCTGCTGTGTGCTGACACTATTGGCCATGCAAGTTGCTACTTTTAGTCCGAGAATTTTATCATGGTACTTTCCCGCGGCAATCCAACCAACCCGCAAGTCGCGAGACAGTGTTTTTGCCAGAGAAGAGCAGAGTAGTACACAACCAGTGTCGTCATACGAATGCAGTGATCTGGGGCGTTGCAGCGAAAAATGCAATTCTGCGTATATATCATCTTCTATGATAGCGAAGCCTTTGTGCTGCGCCAGGGCTAAAACTTTCCGCTTGTTATCCCGGGGCATGCAAGAGCCAGTGGGGGTCGCAAAACTGGGAGAAACTAACAATGCTTTAATGTCCCAGTGCTCAGTTGCCAGTTGCAGGGCATCCGGACTTATACCATCAGTGGCAGAGCTTGGTATTTCTAGCACTTTACGACCTAACACTTCCAATAACTGCAGTGCTCCATAGAAGCCAGGGGATTCAATCGCCACTAGGTCACCGGGCTCAGTGGTGGCCATCAATGCGAGTAACAGTGAGTGCTGACAGCCGGCAGTAATAATTACTTCACTTGCCAATAACTGTCCGCCACCATGGTTGATGCAATTAGCCAATTGCTGCCGCAAATTATGATCTCCCTGAGGTTGATCATAGTATAATTGCTGATCACTGCTCTGGTTGCGCAGTGTTCGGGAAAGCGCTTTGCGCAATTGTTGATTGTGGGGCTGGGGAGCGCTGTTAGACAACAAATCGAAAGCGGCTCCTCTTTGCATAATATCGAGAATTAACTGGGTTCGCGTTATTAGCATCGGCAAACTCTGCGGGGTGCTGGTGGCGGGAGTTTTCAGCTGGCGCTTTTCAGGGTGTTTATTGTGGCAGACAAAATAGCCAGATTTAGCTCTTGCCTCTATCAGACCATCGGCCTCTAGTCGTGCATAGGCGGTTAGTACCGTGGATTTCGAGAGCTTACTCTGACGGCAAAGCTCTCTCACTGAGGGCAGTTTGCTGGAGCAGGCGTATTGACCACTACTGATTTGTTGACGCAGTTGTCGTTCTAACTGGTGATATAAATATTCAGGCATAAGCACAGTTACTCATTAATGAATGGGTACAGAGGTGATTATTATCTATCTGTGCACTAAAATATACTTTTTTGTGTATCTGTACCCATATTATAAAAAGCTTAAAATACTGCTATCCATTAACGCCACTGATCAGTCAGCGAAAGTCTAAGTGCCATTTCTATTAGCGATAAAGATGCGCCTGTGTGCTATTAGCCAATTGCTCAGTTGAAGGTTACCTATGTCTGACAAAATCCCTTTATTAAATGTGTTGCACGCTCGCGCTGGCACACCCATTGCAATTAAAATGGCACCAAAAAAGCCCCCTAGGAAGTCCAGCAAGTTCAGCAACGAACACAATTTTTTTTCCGCCGATGCCTACCGGGGAAAAATATATACCAAAAAAACCCGCGGTTATTTCCAGCGCTTACGCAAAAATATTAGCTTTTTGTTATTGGGACTTTTTTTTGCCGTTCCCTGGCTGCAGATAAACTCTGCTCCCGCTGTCTTGTTTGATCTGAGGGCCCAGAAGTTTCATGTTTTTGGTATGACCTTTTGGCCCCAAGATGCAGTGTTTTTAGTCAGTATGCTGGTACTAGCATCATTTTTACTGGTGGCAGCGACAATTGTCATTGGCAGAGCTTGGTGCGGCTTTACCTGCCCGCAAACGGTATGGACTTTTCTGTTTATCTGGGTTGAAGATAAATGTGAAGGTGACAGGAACCAGCGCATAAAACTTGATAAACAGAGTTGGAACTGGCAGAAGGTCGGCCGCAAAGCCAGTAAACATATTTTGTGGCTGCTGATATCCATCGTTACGGCTTACACCTTTGTTGGCTATTTTTATCAGATCAAGCCGCTAATTTTAGAAACAGCAAATGCACAATTACACTATTTAGCAGTGTTCTGGTTAATGTTTTTTGTTTTAGGCACATACCTAAATGCTGGCTGGCTCAGGGAAAAGGTTTGTTTGCACATGTGTCCTTACGCCAGATTTCAAGCAGTTATGTACACTAAAAAGACTTTAGTGGTCAGCTATGATCGAGAGCGCGGAGAACAGCGAGGAAAACGCAAAGTTAATGCAGATCTGTCGGCAAAAGGTTTGGGGGATTGTGTCGATTGTTCTGTCTGTGTGCAAGTCTGCCCGGTAGATATAGATATTCGAGATGGCATGCAGTATGCCTGTATTGATTGCGGTCTCTGTGCTGATGCCTGTGATACTGTCATGGATAAAATGGGTTACCAGAAGGGGCTGATTAAATTTAGCAATGAGAGCGGCGATAACAGTAAAGCGCTTTTCAATACTCCAAAAGTCATCTTTTTGACTGTGATTTCACTGTTATGCTGCCTGATGTTTGCCTATTCAGTGTTTTCCAGGGACTTATTAAGTATTGATGTGATTAGGGACCGTAGCGGTATTCTCTACCGAGTAACCGAGCTTGGAGTTGAAAATAGCTATACTGTAAAAGTTAACAATAAAGGGGCGCAAGTTAGCAAATTCAAATTAGAGATAGTGGCTGATTCAGCGTTTGAAATAATAGGGCCGCAGTTGCTTCAAGTCCCCAGGGGCGAGGTAGATACTTTAACGCTCAGGGTTCGAATAAAAGAGCAAGATATTCAACGCTATAAAAGTCCGATAAAATTTATAGTGAAACCTGTAGCGAATGGCGTAGAAATTAAAAACACAGTGATGGCCAGCCAGCTCTCCAGTTTCATTGCACCTCGATAAATAAGCGATAATCTATAACTG